>DATDHT010000396.1:0-4089 GCA_036521435.1 Roseiarcus sp. | reverse complement strand
TGAAGACTCTCGCGAGAGACTACTGCATTTTTAAGGGCCTCGGGACCGCCAATCCCGAGGCCTTTTTCGCGTTCCACAGACCGCCGTCACTCTGCGGCCGACGAAGACGGCGGCTGGCAAAGGCGTTCAACCGACCTGCGGGTGAACTTGGTCGAGCCGCCGATCCGAACCTTCTCAAGTCGCCCGGCTCGGGCGTCACGCCAAACGGAAGCCAGGCTGCGCCCGGTGATCCGCGACACTTCATGCGCGTTGAAAAGCTGCTGCTCGGCGTGCATTCCGGCCCTCACTAAATGTGAGCGTCGGAAATCGCCCTAGGTCAGGACGCGTCCGACGCTGGCTGCGTCGTCCACATGCTTTGACCCTTTCGCGGCCGGTTAATCACTCCGGCTGTGCCCGGCCTTGTGGCGAGGCCGAGGCGCTATTCATAGAAGATTCGGTAAGCCAGCGTCAAGCCGCGTCACCAGCGCGCCAACGCAATCATCCACAAGCGCGTGCCCAGGGTTCGCGCCCGCGCGGTGAACCCATAGTGAACCCACAAGACACATAACTAAAATCACGCCTTTCCGCGTGGGTTTGTAAGTGTCTGTTCTAATTGTGGTTAGTGGTCGGAGTGCCGAGATTCGAACTCGGGACCCCTAGTCCCCCAGACTAGTGCGCTAACCGGGCTGCGCTACACTCCGACGGCGCTCCTTATAGGGGCCGTCGGGGCGCCGCGCAACGTGGCGTTTCAGCGCAGTGCGTCAAGACGCCGGCGCGTTCGCTTGCGCGAGAATTCGCTGTGCCTCCATAATTTCGGCCAGCGCTTGGCGCAGCGCCGCAAGCTCGTCGTCCGCGATCCTGGGTCGGGTTTCTCCCGCGCCGGGATCTTCCTCGGCCCAGGCGCGAAGCTCGACGCCGCTCGCCACTTCCGCGGAAGATGCAGCAGGAGATAGAGCGACGGGCGACAGAGCGACGGCCGACAGCGCCTGAACGCCCTGCTCCTTGAACAACTTCTGGACGCCCTTGATCGTGTAGCCTTCGTCGTACAGCAGACGCTTGATGATCCTCAGCCGCTCGATGTCGTCAGGGCGATAATAGCGCCGGCCCCCGGCCCGCTTGAGTGGCCGGATCTGGGGAAAGCGCGTTTCCCAGAACCGCAGCACATGCTGCGGCAAATCCAGCGAGTCGGCGACCTCGCGGATCGTTCGATAGGCTTCCGGGCTCTTCTCCATCGGCGGGCTCGCTGGCGCCTGTGGGGTGAGAATCAGACCCCTCCGTTTAACAATGACGGACTATCGGCCGATCGGAGCCGAAACGCCAGGTGCCGTTTGCCAACGCAAACACCCTACCCTTTTTCTGGTTCGTCGCGCCCGTTGATCTTCGCCTTCAGCACATTGGACGGCTTGAACACCATCACCCTGCGAGGAAGGATGGGCACCTCGACCCCGGTCTTGGGATTACGCCCCACGCGCTCGCCCTTGGAACGGACGACAAACGAGCCAAAGCCAGATAGCTTGACCGTCTCGCCGCGCGCGGCCGCATCGGAAATCTCGTCCAGAACCGACTGGACGAGCTCCGCCGACTCCGTGCGCGACAAGCCGATCTTCTGATAAACGATTTCCGACAAATCGGCGCGAGTCACGGTCTTTCCAGATTCGCGGCCAACACTAGCGTTCGCCATATCGAGCCCCACTCAATTTCCCCCTACCGCGCAATGCCAGCCTTGACCCTTGACCGCGCAGGCCCCGAACGCGCGCCAGCGAATATGTCCGAGCCGTATCGGATTCCTCTTCTCAGTCCCGGCGATCCCCGAAGGATCGAGCCTATAATCTGTGGAATAGATAATCCACGTTTGCCGCATCGCCGCAACCGGCGCTGGTGCGATCCGGCCCCCCGTCGTCTTGCGTCCTCCCGCAACCATGCCCCATAGGCAAGCCTAGCAAATGATGCAAGGAGTGTCGATTGAGCGCCTCGAGGCACGACGGACCGCCCCGGATCGCGCTGGTGACCGGGGCCTCTCGCGGCATTGGTCGGGCGGCGGCTCTCGCCTTGGCCAGGTCGGGCGCGCATGTTGTGGCGCTGGGCCGCACCCAGGGCGGCCTTGAGGAACTGGACGATGAAATTCGAGCGCTCCGGCCTGAAGAGCCGGAGGCGACGACCTTGGTTCCCATGGATTTGCGCGACTTTCCCGCCATCGACCGGCTAGGGGAAGCTCTCAACCGCCGCTGGGGCCGGCTTGACGCCTTTGTCGGCAATGCCGGCGTTTTGGGCCTGTTGACCCCCCTGCATCAACTTGATCCAAAAACCTGGGACGATGTAATGGCGGTCAACGTGACCGCCAACTGGCGCCTTATTCGGTCGCTCGATCCGTTGCTCCGCCTGTCCGGCGCAGGCCGCGTCGCGTTCATAACCTCGGGCGCAGCGAGCCGGGCGGATCTGCGCGCCTATTGGGGCCCGTACGCGACTTCCAAAGCGGCGCTCGACGCCCTCGCCCGCACCTACGCCGCCGAGACCGTCAATACGTCAAACATTCGGGTCATGCTGATCAACCCCGGGCCGCTGCGCACGCGCATGAGGGCAACCGCAATGCCGGGCGAAGATCCGTTATCCTTACGAACGCCCGGCGAGCTCGCGCCGAAGATTGTCGAGATTTGCTCGCCCGACTGGACCGAAACGGGCAAGCTTTATGATTTCCCCTCGGACCGCATTCTTAGCTTCAAAGCTCCCGACTGAGCTGAGGCGCTCGCGGCGAATTGGCTGCCTCGTCAACTCGCGTCGGGCGTTCTTGGGCCCCGTCGCGGATTTACCGACGCGTTATCCCCGCTGCTGCGCGTGTCCATCCGCAGCGTGTCTATCGTGAATTGTGTACGCCGTTCCGTTTGGAACCCTGCGTGTGGGAGAGAGTTTTCTCTACGAGGCTTTAACGGCGGTCGATCGTCGCACGAGAGCCGAGAAATCGGCAGGAGAAAGCTGCAAATCCAAAAGCGAAAGGACGCGCCAAGAAGCGCCAAGTTGCTGCGAGGCCGTTTCCTTAAGCAGATGTGGGGAAAGATCCATGACCAACGGAAGTGGTGGCCAGTCGGCCGCAAACGTCACGCATCACCTGAGTGGAGTTCATTTCCCGGCGTCCAAGGAAGACCTTTTGGTGCGAGCTAGAGATAGCGGCGGGGGGCAAGACGTACTCGAGGTGTTGGAGTCTTTGCCCGAGGGCGAATTCGATAGCCTGACCGACGTGGTGAAGGCCGTTGGAGAGGTCGATCAGGTCCCGCAAACCGGGATTATTGACGTGAAGCCGTAGAACGCGGCCAGGCGGTAGAGCCTCCACCGAGAGAAGGCGCCGCGCGGTCGAGTACGGATTTGTCCTTGCCCGGCGCCTCAAGTCTCTGTATGAGGGCCGCTTCGTTGCGTCCCGCCGGGGGCTGAACGGAGGGCCGCGCGCTCATGGCAAAGCGAGCGTGCTGCAGGGCTCAAGGCCCGTCCTCCCGTGTTCCCGCCTTCGAACGATCCGGTTCGAGCCTTTCCCGGGCTCGAAGGGCTCCGCGTGGGATGCGGTTGAATTGGAAAGGCCCAAAATGGCTCTCTATGAGCATATCTTCCTGGTGCGCCAGGACGTCACGCAGCAGCAAGTCGAGGCGCTGACGGAGGAGATCAAGACAAAGATCGCCACCCTCGGCGGCGCAGTCACCAAGGTTGAGCCTTGGGGTTTGAAATCGCTTGCCTTCCGCATCAAGAAGAACCGCAAGGCTCATTTCACGCTTCTGAACATTGCCGCGCCGTCCGAGGCGGTGGTTGAGGTCGAGCGCCTGTTGAGCCTCAATGAGGACGTCATCCGCTATCTCACCATTCGCGTCGACGAGCATGAGGCCGGACCGTCGGCCATGCTGCGCAAGCGCGAGGACAGTGATCGTGACGACCGGGGACCGCGCGGACCGCGTGGGGATCGGCCGGATCGCGGCGACCGGGGGGATCGCGGAGATCGCCCTCCCCGCCGCCCGCGTGAAGACGCAACCATGGGAGGAGCAATCTGATGGCCAGCTCGCCCCGCCGCCCCTTTTTCCGTCGACGCAAGTCGTGCCCGTTTTCGGGCGCCAACGCGCCGAAGATCGACTA
>DATDHT010000395.1:0-14963 GCA_036521435.1 Roseiarcus sp. | reverse complement strand
AGAGTAAACGCTCATAAAGGGTTCGCGGAGAAGCCAAGATTTTGTTCGCGGTAACCCTCAGCGCGTTGCAAAAAATAGCGCCTTGCCAATGGGGTGGCAGCGATGAGGCCAAAAATCCGGATCTGAGGACGGACCAGGCTGTCGAGGATCAGGCGGGCCGGTATGCGGCGCGTCCGAATCGGGCTTTCAGTGGGTTACGGGGAAACACATCTAAGCCAAGTGTCTCAAGGTCGTGCGAGGACAAGCAAGGCAAGCTAGGCAAGCTAGGTCAGGCCCGTCGACGATTTGTCTCTTCGAAATCGCCGCCGGAGCAGACGGATCGACACAAACAGGAAAAGCACGATCAGTCCGATCGCGGCGACCGGGGCCGCAAGCGCCAAGACTGATATCAGGACGGCGCCGCCAAGCTCCGCCGTGGCAATGACGGGGTTGCCAAGGCCGCCCGTCAAAACGGTAGAGTGGGCCCGAAGAATTCCGGTCATTCCTTGTGTGAGTCCGGCGATGCCGCCGCCGGCGATTACGGCCGCTGTCCATTTCACCATTGGCGGCGCATCGATCATGACTGCGGCGGACACGATCGTCCCGGCGACGAAGGCGGCGGGGGTCGCCACAGTGTCGAGCAGGTTGTCGACAATTGGAATGTAATACGCCAGGACCTCCGCAAGCGCCGCGACGCTGAGCATGATCAGCGCCGACGATGTCCCAAGCCAGGCGAAACTCTCGTCCAGATGGAGGTGGCCGGTGTAGGCCGCGCCACTGACGATGAGCATCGGCAAAAACACGCGGAAGCCCGTCGCAGCCGCGAGCGCGACGCCTAAAGCAAGGGATAACGCCAAGTCCGACATGGGAGGCCAGCTTACAACGACTCGGAGGCGACGGTTGGAATTGTGGTTGGTTCGTCCAGGGCTACGCGTGTCGCTGGGCAGAGCCGTGGCGACTGCGAGATCGACAGGAGGCGGCAAGTCAGGGACGCCATAAGAGCGACCGCACGCGCCGGCCGGGCTCCATCACTCTGATTGAAGGGACGCGATTTCCTTCAAAGCGACGGAGGCTTTTCGGCGTGTTGAACCTGCATCATCAAGTCCCAATAGTCTGAATCCTTCGGCGCCTTCGGTTTCAAGCAATGAACCGCCGGCCTTGAGGTGCTTACCGCCCAATAATCGGCGACAATCGACGCTTGCTGCTCGATATTATAACTTTTAAAGCGCTTACGGGGGGTCAGTTCGTACGGATACATCTTATCGGCATAGTCACGGCCATACTTTATTGCGCCGTATATCCATCCATTGATCGGCTTCACGCCATAATAATACTGCCAAACATGCCCGAATTCGTGAACAAACACCCACGTGTTCGCACTGGGATTGCTAAAATCTGGACACCATATCTGATGAGAATAGTGAGGCGTGTCGCTATAAGTGACGCTATTGTCGACACCGCCGACATTCTTATCGTTCGTTGTGATTTCGTGCTGCGCAAAATCAATCGTATCATAAAACACAAAATCCAGGATCTGCAATTCGCCGCTGGTGAGACCACGGGTAGGCATTTCGTCTCTCCAATTTTTTTTCACGCATCCTCATTACGGGAGCTTTTGTCGGCACATTCGTCCAAGTTTGTCGGGCGTCCAGGAAAACCCATCCGAGATAGCCGACACTTCCGGACGCACGCCTATTGGGTGAGATTGCGGCTGCTGGGTTCTTTTTGCAAGATAAACGGCCACTGTGTGTTGCGAACGAATGTTGCAACGGCCGGGGTGACGCGTCACCCCGAGGGCTGCAAGGCGCCCCGGGGGGCGCCACAGTGTCGAGCAGGTTGTCGACGACCGGAATGTGATAGGGGAAGACGTCGCGAGCGCCGCCACGCCGAGCATGATCAAGGCCGACGGCGTCCCCGGCCGGGCGAAGCCATCGCCACTGATACCGCAGTCACGGCGGCGGCAAAGGCGCGTTGATGTCGATCTTCCGCGACGGCGCGTTGCCCTTTGTAGCCTCCACCAGCTGCTTGCGGAATTCGGGCTCGCCCGCGAAGACGAACTTCTTCAGGTCGGTGAGCGCGTGGTAGTATAGCTGGTTCTTGCCGGTGAAATTGCCGCTGGGCGGCATCTTCGAGTCGGCCCAGTCCTTCGCGCCCTTGACCGATTCCGCCATCGCTTCCGAGGCCACGCCCTTCGACAGGTTCTGGAAGAAGCCGAAGCGGTCGGGCGTGCCGCCTGTGATTTCGGCGCCGGCATGGTCCTTCGCCCATTTGTCGAAGGCGGCGGGGCTGGCGGTGGAACTCCCGTACATGATCACCCCGAAGCTATCGAGAATCTTTGGCGCGCAGAAGGTGTTGCAGTTGAAGAACAGTTGCATCGCGCTCATCGCGACGGCGTCCTGGCCGATGTTGCACGCGCGGGCGTCAACCCGATCGAGACCTAGACCCTGCACTTTTTCGATCTGCCCTTTCAGCTTTTTGTAGGCGTCGGGTTTCATCTTCAGGATCTGAGCCGTGTCCTCGTCGCTTTGGTTAGCCTCCTGGTTGCGGTGGATGGCGTCGGCGGCCTCGAACTCCAGATGCACGTCCTGCCCCTTGTCGCCGATGTAAAGCTTTAGCCCCCTGGTGTTCCCATGGCAGACCAGCACCACGTCGCCGCCGGATGCCGCCTCCTTCGCGATCGCCGTGAGCCAATCGTCGAGGTTCTGTGTCTTCTGGAACACCAGTTTGCCGTTGGGCGTGAGCCAGTCCGAACTCGCGTCCGACCGCGTGGGCTCGACCGGAAACAGGCTGTAATAAGGACCGGCCGCCGACGAGAGCGTGGGATCAATGAAGAACTTGGCGTTCGGCATGGTGGTGTGCTCCCTGGCCGCTCGGGCAACCGCTGCATAAGCCACAGAACGGCCCCCGGCAGAAGCGAATCTTCGCGCCGCGTCAAGGCCTCGCCTGGCCCCGGAATCTGCGCGAGGCCGATCAATTGACGAGAGACGTTGGCGGCCTATAGCTTCGAACGATTGCGCCGGAAATCGTCAAGGCGAGGTTCGCTCCGGCAAAGTCGAATTCACAAGGAGGACGCAGCCATGGGGTTCGATCCCAGGGATCCTGTATACAAGGGCACTCCTGCGGATATCGACGCGATCTTGAAGAGAAATGGCCGTTTGGCCGGTTATATTGGGGATCGATACAAGGCAGGCCCCCAAATTGCCGCCAAGGGTAAGTTTGTGCAGGAATCGACCGATAGTAATTTTGATAGCGCCTACAAGAATGTTTACGGCGACTCTCCGCCAAAGAGCACTCAAGGTTTCTATGATTATAATAAGCAAATCATCCACGTCCGGCCGGCTGCGGTTTCTGGGACCGCACTACACGAAGCAGTCCATAGCTTGGCCTCTCCATTTTTCTACAAATTCCTGGAAAACCAGGCCCAGAAAGTATCGCAGAAATTGGTTGGCGTGCTCAGTGAGGGCGTAACGGCCTTCTTCACCGATTGTGTTTTACATGATGAGAACTTCGGTAATTTCGTTGACGCGTATGCGAGCCAAAAAGCGAGCGCAAAGAACCTGATCGTCGACAAACTGAATCCTGATGGATTTAATATAATGGCGTGCTTCAATTTTAGATTTCACATCACACCTTTAATCTTGAGGTTGGGCCTGACACTCAACGAGTATGGCGCTTTGCGAAGTGGAGGTCCTTTGGAAATAGCCAAGCGATTGGATGCTGCATTGTAGCGCAGGATTCAAATCGCCTCGCTACGTTCACGCAAGCTTGTTGGCAGGGCTCGACGGCGTCCGCGATCAGGGTGGCGGCGCCACGCTGCTCGTCGGTGCGCAGCTTCGTGGCGCGCCAACGGGCGAGGCGATCTCACGACACGGCGCAGCGAGCCGCGGCGCTCAGGTGAGCGCCATCGCTCCGGGGCCGGGAATCGCGCCCGGCGGGCATTTGCCGAGGATGATCATGCCGAGCACTTCGTCCTTGGTCATGTCCTGAACGCTGCCGGTGCCGACGACCTGGCCGTTCTTCATCACCGTCACCCGGTCGGCGAGGTCGAACACGTCGTGGATGTCGTGGCTGATGAGGAAAATGCCGAGGCCCTGCGCCTTGAGCTGCTTGACGAGCTCGCCGACCTGCGCGGTCTCGGCCGGCCCCAATGCCGCCGTCGGCTCATCCATGATCAGCACCTTGGCGTCGAAATGGATTGCGCGCGCGATGGCGACCGACTGGCGCTGGCCGCCGGAGAGCGCGACCACCGGCTCCTTGAAGCGGCGGAAGTTCGGATTGAGCCGCCCCATCACCTTGCGCGCCTCCGCCTCCATCGAGGCGTCATCGAGCGTCCCCCAGCGGGTGAGCAGCTCGCGGCCGAGATAAAGGTTCGACGCCGCGTCGACATTGTCGGCAAGCGCGAGCGCCTGATAGACCGTCTCGATGCCATAGGACTTCGCGTCGCGCGGGTTGTCGATCTTGACTTCCTGCCCGTTGATGAAGATCTGACCGCTGTCGCGCTTGTAGGCGCCGCTGAGGATCTTGATCAGGCAGGATTTGCCTGCGCCATTGTGCCCGAGCAGGCCGACCACTTCGCCGGGATACAAATCGATATAGGCGTGGTCGACGGCTTTTACGCCGCCGAAGGCGATCGAGACGTCCTTCATCTCGACCAGTGGTGTGATCGCGTTGGGGTCCATGGCTCAACCCTTGGCGGTTCTGCGGCGGTAGAAGGTGTCGATGCCGACCGCGCCAACCAGCACCAGGCCGACCACCATCTGCTGGAAGGCCGAGTCCAACCCGAGCAGCACCATGCCTGATTGGAGCGACTGGATGACCAGCGCGCCGATCAGAGCGCCGTATACCGTGCCGACGCCGCCGGCGAGCGAGGTGCCGCCGATGACCGCAGCCGCAATCACGTAAAGCTCATCGAACTGCCCGAGCACGTTGGTGGCCGAGTCGAGCCGCGCCGAATCGATGCAGGCGGCGATCCCCGCCAGCGCGCCCATCAGAGCAAAAACGAGAATCGTGATCTTTTTGGTGTTGACGCCGGCAAGCTCGGCGGCTTCCGGGTTGCCGCCGGTGGCGTAGACGTAGCGGCCGAACCGGGTCCGCCTCGCGAGGAAGGTCATGACGATGCCGGTGACGAGCGCAATCAGCACCGGAATCGCGTATCCGGTGGAGATGAACAGCCCGCCTTCCGGCACGGGAATGTTGTTGGCCTTCGCATAGGTCGCGGCGACCCGCTCAGGCCAGGGGTAAGCGTTGACGATCGCGGTCGCGCCGAGGACGACAAAGCAGCCGACGATTCCGATGACGTATTCCGCCCACATCGGCCGTTGCGGGAAACGGAACCGCGCCCGCCGCTGACGGCCGGCGTAGAGACCGAACACGATGCCGGCGCAGCAGATCGCAGCGATAATCCAACTCGCTGTCGCGCCGATCGAGCCATGCGGACCGCCGCCCATCAGCGCAAAGCGATCGTCGAGCGGCGCAATCGTCTGGCCGGTCGTCACCCACCATGCGGCGCCGCGCCAGAACAATTGCCCCCCAAGCGTGACGATGAAGGACGGAATGCCGATATAGGCGACCAGCGAGCCTTGAAAGGCGCCGATCGCCGCGCCGATCGCCAAAGCGAGGATGACGGCGATGATCCAGATCGCCGGATTGTCGAGGCCGAGATAGGCCGGCAGGATATGGACCTGCGCCACGCCAATGATCGTCGAGACGAAGCCGATGATCGATCCGACCGAGAGGTCGATGTGGCGCATGACGATGACGAGCACCATGCCGGTCGCCATGACCGCGATCGACGACGTCTGGACGCTCAGATTCCATAAGTTGCGCGGCGACAGGAACAGGCCCTCGCCGTTCTGAACCCAGGTAATGATGTTGAAACCGACCCAGATCAGCGCCAGCGCGCCGATCATGCCGATCATGCGCGTGTCGACCTCGGTGGCTCTGAGGAACCGTCGAACGGCTGGCTCGTTGGGAGCCGCGCTGGTTGTGCTCGGCGCCGCAGAGGTCATAGCTCCTCCCGATCTGGTCGCCTTACGCCGCCGCCGCCATCGGGGACGGGCGTTGCGGCAGAAAGGCGCGCCGCCTTTGCAAACGGCGCGGCTTTTTTTGTTTCGTTCCGTGCTGGGGCGGTCAACTCAGCCGCAGAACTTCACCGTGCCGGGCTTCACGCCGGCGCACACTTCCGCCTTGGTGATCCAGCCCTTGTCGACGATCACGTTGAGGTTCTCCCTGGTGACCGGGAGCGGCGTCAAGAGGATGCCATTGACCTTGACGCCCTTGGCGCCGCCAGTGAATGGCTTCACATCGGGAATGGCGGTCATTTTCTTGCCGTCCGCGAGCGCCACCGCCGCATCGCCCGAGATCTTGCCGAGGTCGCGCGCGTCCTTCCAGATCGAAACGGTCTGGGTGCCGAGCGCGATTCGATTGATCGCCGCGTGGTCGCCATCCTGGCCTGACACCGGCACCGAGCCGGCCATTCCCTGCGCGGAGAGCGCAGCGACGACGCCACCCGCCATGCCGTCGTTCTCAGCGACGACCGCATCGACCTTGTTGTTGTTCTTGGTGAGGATCTGCTCCATGTTCTTTTGCGCGTTATCCGGCTTCCAGCCATCGGTGTAGGATTCGCCGACGTTCTTGATCTTGCCAGCCTTTATCGCCGGCTCGAGCACTTCCTTGATGCCGGAGAACAGGAAGTCGGCGTTCGGATCGCCCTTGTCTCCCTTGATGAAGGCATAGTTGCCAGCCGGCTTTGCGGCCAGGATCGACTTCGCCATCATCCGGCCGACGCCGACGTTGTCGAAGGTGATGTAGAGCACGTTCGGGCTCTCGATCAGGCGATCGTAGGCGATGACCGGAATGCCTTCGTCGCTCGCCTTCTTGACAGCCGGAAGGATCGCTTCCGAGTCCATGGCGAGGATGATGAGCACATTGGCGCCCTTGGAGATGAGGCTTTCGACGTCGGTCAGCTGCTTGGTCGGAGACCCTTGAGCGTCAGCCGAGATGTATTTGGCGCCGTGCGCCTCGAGCGCCTTCTTGATCGCGGCCTCGTCGGTCTTCCAGCGCTCTTCCTGGAAGTTCGACCAGGAGACGCCGACCGTCACGTCCTTCGCCAGGGCTGCCAAGGAGACCACGCTCGCCGACGCCAGCAAAGCCGCCCCGATCGCCAAATTTCTCAATGATTTCATGGATTCCTCCCGTACAATACACGCACCCGTTGGCGACGCAAAAGCGCGCTCTGCAGGCGAAGCCGGACCATCTCCGTGGCCGGCACAATGGTGAGGCCTGCTGACACTGTCAATGCGCCAAAAGGCCCATGTTTGCGGCGCTTGCAGCGCTTGCCCCGGACATGAGAAGGGTTGGGGCTCCGGGCGCAAATCGCGCCCTTCGACGAGCGCGCCGGGAGGAGCATGAAGCGGCTTTTGGGCGTGTTGATCGCTCTCTGCGCGGCGTCAGCGCTGTGCGTGGTCGGCGCCGCGTTGGGCGCGAGTTGGGACGAGCCCGTCTTTCCCCCCGGCTCTCATCTCGATTTCGATCAGATCGCCGCAGCCGGCCCGTCGGCTCTTCCTGCCCTCATCGAGCGCGGGCGTGAGCTGTTCAAGGCCAAGTTCACCACCGTCGACGGCGCCGGTCGGCCGAAGGCGACGCAGGCGATCATTCCGACCAAGCGCAAGAACGGCGTCAATCCGCCGTTCAGCCGCACCAGCGGGCCGGATTCGAATTCCTGTTTCGGCTGCCACAACGATCCGGTCATCGGCGGCTCGGCCGACGACGTCGCCAATGCGTTCGTGTCGGAAGGGTTCGAGAGCGCCCAATTCGACTCGACCGACCCGTCGTTCTCGAGCGAGCGGCACACGATCGCGCTGATGGGTTCAGGCCTCGTCGAGCTTCTGGCGCGCGAGATGACCGCGGACTTGCAGGCGATCCGCGCCGCGGCGATCGCCGAGGCCTGCGCGAACGGCAAAGCCGCGCACGCCGACCTCGTGACCAAGGGCGTGCGGTTTGGCTCGATCGTCGCCCATCCGGACGGCATCGTCGATCTCGACGCCATTGACGGCGTCGACGCTGACCTCATTGTTAGGCCGTTCAGCCGCAAGGGCGTGTTCACGTCGCTCAGGCAATTCACGATCAATGCGCTCAATGTCCACCATGGCATGGAGGCGGTCGAGCGGTTCGGCGTCCGCTGGACCGGCAGCCACGATTTCGCCGAAAGCGGTGTGCCCGACGCGATCACCGCCGGCGACGTCTCCGCTCTGGTCGCATTCCAGGCGACCTTGCCGCCGCCGACAGTGAAAGCCGATATGCCCGACGATTGGCGGCAGGCGGCCAAGCTCGGCGCCGAGACGTTCGACACAATCGGTTGCGCCTCGTGCCACATCCAGACCTTGCCGCTGAAGTCGCTCGTGTTCACCGATCCCGCGCCCTATGACATGGCGGGCACGCTGCGTTCCGGCGAGGTCAAGGCGCCGATTCGCATCGATCTTGGCGCCCTGCCCTTCGCCAAGACGTTGCAGAAGAACGACAAAGGCGAGTGGCTGATCCCGCTCTACAGCGATCTCAAGCGCCATCTCGTCGTCGATGAGACGGTCAACGCGCTCGGCAACGAATTGCAGGCGCAGCGCTTCGTCGAACGCGACGTGTTTCTCACCCCACGGCTCTGGGGCGTTGGCTCGACCGCGCCCTACGGCCACAACGGCTCGTTCCGCATGCTTGACGAAATCATTGCGGCGCATGGCGGAGATGCACGATTTGCGCGCGACGCGTACCAAGCGCTCGATCCCGAAAAACAAGACGCGGTCATCGCGTTCCTGCGCTCGCTCGTCATCGAGGCGCAATGATGCGGATCGTCCTCTGCATCCTCGCGCTTTTCGTCGGCCTGATGGGGGCGCACGCCGGCGAGGACCGGCAAAAGCCGCTGGGCGACGTGCCCCTCATGCATGAAGAGGCGGAAGCCGCCGGCCTCCACAGCGTCTACGACGGTCCGTGGGAGTTCTTCGTCGGCGGCGGCGGGGCGGCGCTTGATTGCGACGGTTCTGGCTTTCCCTCAATGTTCCTGGCGGGGGGCAAGAATCCGGCGCGACTGTTCGTCAACAAATCCAAGGCCGGCGGCCCGCT
The DNA here is from genome assembly GCA_036521435.1 of Roseiarcus sp. Classification (GTDB taxonomy): domain Bacteria; phylum Pseudomonadota; class Alphaproteobacteria; order Rhizobiales; family Beijerinckiaceae; genus Roseiarcus. The sequence continues at coordinate 5,873 of DATDHT010000395.1, read as the reverse complement.
CAAATTCGAAGAGAAGCCGCTCGACATCGGCCCCGACGTCAAGCTCCTGACGAACGTCATCGGCGCCTATCCGCTCGACATCGACGGCGACGGCCACATGGATCTGTTCGTGCTCAGAGTCGGCGGCAGCCTCCTGCTCAAGGGCGGCCCCGACTGCACGTTCACCCTCGCCAACCACGAATGGAATTTCGACGGCGATACGGGCTGGACAACCTCGTTCGCCGCCGAATGGGAACCGGGGCAGAAATTCCCGACGCTGGCGATCGGTCATTACGTCGACCGCAACGCGCCGGGCTCGCCTTGGGGCACATGTGCGGACAATTCGCTCTATCGTCCTCAAGCCGGCGACAAGCCCGACTATTCAATGCGTACGCCGCTCGCGCCTGGCTTCTGCGCGCTTTCGATGCTGTTCACCGACTGGAACAAGTCAGGCACACCATCGCTGCGCGTCTCCAACGACCGGCAATATTACCGCGGCGGCGAAGAGCAGATGTGGCGGATCGATCCGGGCAAGACGCCAAGACTCTACTCGCGCGCCGACGGCTGGCGGCACTTGTCGATCTACGGCATGGGCATCGCCGAAGGCGATCTCGACGGCTCGGGCTACCCGGAATATTTCCTCACCTCGATGGGCGACGAGAAGCTGCAGAAGCTCGATCCCGAAGCGGCCGAACGCGGCGAAGCGCCCGTCTATCGCGACATCGCAGGCGAAGTCGGCGTGACCGCGCACATTCCCTATGCCGGGGGCGACAAGCGGCCCTCGACCGCCTGGCATGCCGAATTCGCCGACTTCAACAACGATGGGCTCAGCGACATCTTCGTTTCCAAGGGCAACCTCGAACAGATGCCGGACTTCGCGGCCTACGATCCGAGCAACCTCCTCCTCGGGCAATGGAACGGCAAATTCGCCGAGGCTGGCGACCTGTCGGGAATCGCGTGCGACGCCAAGGGGCGCGGCGCGCTGATCGCCGACTTCAACCTCGACGGGCGGCTCGACATCCTGCAGATCAACCGCGGCTCAAACGCCCTGCTCTGGCGCAATCTGGGCGCCAGAAACGACAACGGTCCGCCGCTGCCGATGGGCAATTGGAGCGAGATCAAGCTCATCGAGCCGAACCCCAACCGCAACGCAGTCGGGGCGCGGATATCAATCAGGACAGGAACGCGCTCCCAGACCCGCTTCGTCGACGTCGGCGGCGGAGACGCCTCCGGCCATTCGGGCTTCATCCATGTCGGCCTCGGCACGGCCGAGCGCGCCGAGATCCGGGTGCAATGGCCCGACGGCGATCAGAGCCCATCCTATCGCGTGTTCGCCAATCAGTTCGTGGTGGTCGATCGCACGAAGGCGCAGGCGGCCTACTGGTATCCTGGACGGTAGCCCGCGCGATCGAAGCTTAACGGCGGTCGGGCCTTAGCTCGCCAACACCTCGTTCACTTGCATGATCGGTTCGATCTTCGTGTAGTTGGGGATATCGCCCAGGATCTCCGCCCCATGCTTGGCGATCGCTTTTTGAAGTTCATCGGCCGAGTTGAACTTGAGATGGGCGATGGCGAGATAGGGCGCCTTGTCGCCGGCCGGGTCGGATATCCCCTTGTCGAATTCGCAACTCACCATCCCTTCGGGCTTTAGACGGGAGACCACGAGCTTGTGATGATTGTTGAAATAATAATCGTAGTTGAAGGTTTCGCCGTCCTTCGCCGGATAAAGAACCGTCAGTCGATGCATTGTTTCTTCCTTGCTGCAGATCACCGGCGCTGCTCCTCGCCGCAGTTCCCTGCTTTTGAGGTAAACTGGCGCCCCACAAAATGCGCCGCTTCCAGGAAATGCCCCACAGCGGTGCGATTGCGTCCTCGACAATAAACTAGAATGGCCCGCGGGGCTAAAATTCAACGCGGGCGAGTTCGACCAGTCGCTAAGCCTGAGCACCTCAGCTCAGCGGCGAACCGCTGAGCTGCTCTATCGTAAGGCGCGCCGTCTCAGTGCATTTTGTAGCAGTGCCCGCCACCCCTGTGCCTGACGCGCGCGCGACACGCATCCAGCGTCGAAAATGAACAGTCAGGATGTCCTGTCGCTGTCGACCCTCTCAACTGCGCACAGAATTTGGCGGCGTTGGCAGGGGCCAGGGGATAGACAACGAAGCCCGCCGAGAGAAGCATCATCGCAACCGTGAGCGCTAATCTTGAACCTGACATATCAGGCCTCCCTTTGTGTTTCTGTCATGCAAGTGGCGAACCTCGCGAACGCGAAGTGGCCCGACTGCAAATTATTGCGGATCGGATGAACCTACGCTGAATACGCCGCTCCTCTCCCGACGCATGTCGCCCGCAACCCCAGCCTGAGGGTGCGGGACGAATCGAGCGCGGTAGGCCGAGTGTATGGACCAAGAGAAACGCCCCTTATTGCTTCACGCAAACGATCACCGCCCTCGCTCCGCCATCGCAGCTCGCGCCCGTCGTCCCGTCGATTCGTACTGCGGCGCCGCCGGCGCAATAGGCGCTGGCCATGATCTCATCCGCGGCGCACGACACCTGACCGGAATCGCTGACCACCCTGAAACTGGCGCCGGCTCCGGGCGGACCAGGAGGTCCCACGAGGCCTGGCGGGCCTTGAGGGCCAGGTGCGCCAACGGGCCCTGAGGGGCCGACATGCCCCGACGGTCCTTGCGGTCCAACCGCGCCGACGATTCCGGCCTCGCCCTTCGGCCCTGGCGATCCGGCGGCGCCGGCTTCTCCTTTCGGCCCTGCAGCCCCAACCTCGCCCTTTGATCCCGCCGGGCCGGCTTCGCCTTTTAATCCAGGCGCGCCCGCTGGCCCCGTTGCGCCGGCTTCGCCTTTCGGCCCTGCCGCGCCGGCTTCGCCCTTCGGCCCCGGTGGTCCCGCCGGACCGTCTCCGCCACCCTCGCCTCTCGGCCCTGCTGCGCCAACTTCGCCTTTAGGACCGGGCGGCCCGGCTGGCCCCCGCGCGCCGACGCCGCCGGCGCTTCCGACTTCGCCTTTGGGTCCAGCCGCGCCAATGTCCCCCTTCGATCCAGGCGGTCCAACCGCCCCGCGCGGACCGACCGCGCCAACGCTTCCGGCTTCGCCCTTTGGCCCGATTGGCCCAGCTGGTCCCGACGGCCCAATGGCGCCGGAATCGCCTTTCGGTCCTTGAGATCCGGTCGAGCCCTCGAGCCCCGGTACGCCTTTGGGTCCCTGCAATCCGGGCGGTCCGACGGCGCCGACATCGCCCTTCGGCCCCGGCGGCCCGTCAGGACCGGGCGGCCCCGGAGGTCCGGGCAGACCCGCCAGGCCCGTTTCGCCTTTCGGGCCCGGCGGCCCGTCAGCGCCCGTATCGCCCTTCGGACCCTGCGGTCCGATGGCGCCGACCGGGCCCGGTTCGCCCTTTGGCCCAGGAGGCCCGGATGGACCCAGCTGCCCCTGTTGCCCCGGCTGGCCTTGTTCGCCCCTGTCGCCCTTGGAGCATCCTGTAACCGCGAGCAGCGCCGCAATGGCGGCGCCGGCGACAGTCAAGCGCATCGGTTTCTCCCCTATGAAACGCGTCCCAACGCCTCATGCAGAGGTGGCGCCGGATAATGATCGGCATGTGTAGACGAGGCGCCCCGCATCGCGCCAGAGCATGAGCCTACCCTACCGGGCGCGGAGAGCACATACCCCGGGGCTTCTTTCCGGCAGACGCAACCGTTCGTCGCGAACAATGGGCGCGCCATCCCCTTGCCTCAATTATGCGGCGGATCGCGACCTCCCGATTGGAGGCGAGACCATGCACCGACGTTCATTCCTTGCCGCCCTCGCGGTGTCAGCCGCGTGCATTCGTGCGCGAGCCGCCGTGTCCTCAACCGAGGAGCGCCTGGCGGTCGCCAACAAGCAGCTTGCGGAGATCGAAGCGCGCGAGGGAGGTCGGCTTGGCGTCTTCGTGCGCGACACGGGGACCGGCGCAACGATCGAGCGCCGCGCCGATGAGCGCTTCCCGATGTGCAGCACGTTCAAGCTTCTGACCGCGGCCGCCGTGCTCAAGCGTGTGGATCAGGGCGCCGAGCGCCTCGACCGAACGATTGCCTACGGGCCGAGCGACCTGCTCGAGTATGCGCCGATCACCAAGGCGCATGTCGCCGAAGGCGGCATGACCGTCGCAGATCTCTGCGCCGCGGCGATCGACTGGAGCGACAACACCGCGGCAAACCTGGTCCTGCAGACGATCGGCGGACCGGCGGGATTTACGCAATTCGCGCGCTCGCTGGGCGATGCAGTGACGCGGCTCGACAGGAACGAGCCAAGCCTCAACGAATCGCTGCCCGGAGACCCGCGTGACACCAGCAGTCCACACGCCATGGCCGCCAGCATGCAGAAGGTGTTGGTGGGCGATGCGCTCTCGGATGGGTCTCGCAGCCAGCTGCAAACGTGGCTCATCGGCGACAAGGTCGGTGACAAAAGGCTGCGCGCCGGGCTGCCGCCCTCTTGGCGCATCGGCGACAAGACCGGCACCGGCGAGCGCGGATCGACGAATGCGGTCGCGATCATTTGGCCGCCCGGTCGCGCGCCCCTTATCGCCACGGTTTATTACACGGAATCATCCGCTTCCGCGGATGCGCGCAACGCGGTTCATAAGGAGATCGGCAGCCTCATCGCGGAGACGTTCAAATAAAAAGGGGGCCGGCGCGAGGCCGGCCCCCTCTTCTGACCGCTTCTGAAGCTTAGCTGCCGCCGCCGATGCAGGTGTCGGCGTTCTTCGGCGTGCAGACATCGAGGCCAGTGTAAGTCGGGTCGGCCGGCGCCGGCTTGCCGTCCTTCATGTCCTTCAGGAAATACATCGCCTTGTAACCCATCTCGAACGGCCGCTGGCCGACCTGGCCGGAGGAGAGCCCTTTCTTCATGAGATCGATCTGCACCGGCAGGGTGTCGGCGACGACGAGCGCGAGCGCGCCGGAGGCGATCTTGTCCTTGTACTTCTCGGCCGTCTTCGCATAGGCGTCCGGCAGGAATTGCGGGAAGCCGCCGGTCGGGGTGAACGCGTCGAGGTCGGGATATTTGGCGAGGATGTCCTCCATCTGCTGGTTCGCGACCGTGAAGTCGTCATTGGTGTAGAGCGGACAGCCGGCGGGTTCGGTCCAACCATTCTGGCCGGTCAGGCGAGCGCCCGGCGATTCGGCGCTCTTCTTGCCCGCGAGCGTGTCGCGGATGCCCTGCATCCGCTCGTTGTGGTTGGCCGCGGCCGCGCCGCCAGACTGGATGCAGACCGTGCCGCCCTTGGGCTTGATCTGCATGACGAGCTTGGCGATGTTTTCCCCGATATCGTAATTGTGGGTGCCGACATAAGCGGCGCGCAATCCCTTGTCCGCCGGCAACAGGTCCGAATCCCAAGTCAGGACCGGGATCTTGTTGGCGGCGGCGTCCTTGAGCGCATTGGCGATCGCCGGCGCGTTGGCGGCCGAGACCGCAATGCCGTCGACCTTCTTGGTGACGAGGTCGGCCACCATCTGCGCCTGCTCGTCGCCGCCGCCGTGCTCGCCAGGTCCGATGTAAAGGCACTTGACGGCGCCCTTGAGCTCCTTCTCGGCTTTCTTGCATCCGGCAAGCGCCTGATCGAAGAAGGGGTTGTTGGTGTTCTTCGGCACGAGTGCGAAGGTATACGGCTCGGCGGCTCGCGCCGACGCCGAAATCGCAAGCAGCGCCCCAGCAGCGACAGCGCCGGTTAACATAAGCTTCAACATCGTCTTCCTCCCAGTTGAACATGGCCCTGCAGGCCAGTTAGACGCGGCCCCACAACGGGGTCAATCGCGTTTCGCTCCTCGAAGTTTCCCGAGGTAAACCGCTCCGATCAAGAACAAACCGACGAACGTGCCCTGCCAATTCGAGTCGACGCCCTCCATCAGCAG
>DATDHT010000394.1:0-31215 GCA_036521435.1 Roseiarcus sp. | reverse complement strand
GGTCGAGGGAATCAAGATGGCGATCGCCGACTTTGGCGGGACCGCTCTCGGCCAGCCGATCGAGTTCCTGACCGCCGACCATCAGAACAAGCCCGATATCGCCGCGAGCAAGTTCCGCGAATGGGCCGACACAAAGGGCCTAACGATGCTGCTCGGCGGCTCCAACACCGGCGTGAGCCTCGCTATGGCCCCGGTCGCCAAAGAGAGGAAGATTCCCCTTTTCGCGATCGGCGCCGCGGGCGCATCGCTCACCGGCAAGGACTGCAACGCCTACATGATCCATTATGGCTACGACACGACGGCGCTTGCCAACGGCACGGCCAAGACCATCCTCGACAAGGGCGGCAAATCCTGGTTTTTCATCACCGCGGACTACGCGTTTGGCACCCAGCTCCAAGGGGCGGCGAGCAAGGTCGTCGAGGCCGGCGGCGGCAAGGTCGTCGGCGCGGTGCGCGTGCCGCTCGCAACGTCGGACTTCTCGTCCTATCTCTTGCAGGCGCAGGGGTCCGGGGCGCAGGTTTTCGGCCTCGCCAATGCGGGCGCCGATTTCAGCAATTCCCTCAAGGCCGCGCATGAGTTCGGCCTCACCAACACGATAAAGCCCGCCGCCCTGCTCGCCTTCATCACCGACATTCACGCGCTCGGCCTCGAGACGGCGCAGGGCCTCTACCTGACCGCGGGCTGGTACTGGGATCTGAACGACAAGAGCCGCGCGTTCGGCAAGCGGTTCCTCGACAAGACCGGCACCATGCCGACCTTCAATCAGGCCGCCTATTATTCGGCGACGCTGACCTATCTCAACGCGGTCAAGGCGGTCGGCTCGACGGACTCCGATAAGGTGATGGACGAACTGCGCAAGACCAAAGTCGACGACATGTTCACGAGCGACGGAATCATTCGCCCCGACGGATTGCTGCAGCACTCGATGTTCGTGATGCAGGTCAAGACGCCGGCCGAATCGAAGGGCCCATGGGACTATTACAAGCTCGTCCGAACCATGTCGGGCGAAGAGGCTTACGGGTCGCTCGCCGACTCGAGCTGTCCGCTGGTCAAGAAATAACCCGCGGCGCAGGGCCGGGTGCGCGGCGCGCGCGACGAAAGGCCGGGCGTTCCGTCGAGCGCGGGCGGACATGCGCTCACAATCGTCCGAATGAACAAAGTCTACGTCGATCTTTTAGGAGCGCGCATCTCGACCCCGCCCGGTGGTTTCTGATGCCCTTTGAGCTTCGAACTGCGCTGTTCATGGATTAGGAGAGTGTCGACCATAGGGGCCCGCAGCCTCACCGCCCGTCCGCCGATTTAATCTTTGCTGGAAGCTGAGGTCGCGATACATCCAGAGCGATACGGCGGAGTGCAAATCCTTGGGCCGGGACGTGTGAAAAAACTGGGAATCGCGGTGCTCGCGGCAGCTTTCGCCAGCTTGGCCCATGCGGCCGACCTGCCGACGCTGCCGACGACGAAGCCCGCCGACGCCAAGCCGGCCGAGCCACCCTGCTTCAGCAGTCTGTGGAACTATCTCAAGTCCTCGATTCGCGACTGCCCGCTGAGCCTCGGCCCGCTCACACTATACGGCACGCTCGACGGCGGCTTCGGCTATGAGCAATGGGGCGCGCATGTCGGCAGATACGCGGATAAACCCAATTACGCCATCCAGAGAAACAGCGGCGATACGCACTGGCTGTGGTCGCCAAACGGCCTTAGCACCTCGACCATCGGCGTCCGCTTGTCGCAAAAGATTGGCGACAACTGGAAGATTGTCGGCGCCGTCGAAGCGGGGTTCAATCCGTATTCGCTCCGCTTGGTCAACGGACCGCACTCGCAAGCCGACAACAATCTCTTGACCACGGCTTTCCAGAGGACAGCCTTTAATTCCGCGCGCGCTGGGACGTGGGACAACGGGCAGGCGTTCGTAGGCCTAAGCAATCCTAAGTTTGGGACCCTGACCTTCGGCCGAACCACGCTCTTGTCCATCTCGGCGCTCAGCGCCTACGATCCCGTGACTTCGGTTGCGTTTTCCCAACTGGGCTTTACCTCGCTGTACGGCACGTTCGGCGCCAGTCCAACCTCGCGGATCAACACAGCGTTCACTTATCGCCTGACCTACCAAGGCGTCCGCGTAGCGGCGCAGGCGCAGGCGGGCGGCTACGATCAGGACAATGCAGCGACCGAGCAATATCAGGCGCAGATCGGAACCGATTTGTACGGCTTCTCGTTCGACGCCATTGCCGGATATGCGAAGAACGCGCTGACCTTCCAGAGTTTTGGGGGAGCGACGTTGCCAGCCGGCTTTGATCCGGATTCCATAGTCCGCGCGACCGCCAAGAATACGGGTGGAGTCGAGCTGCTCGGCCGCTACGAGTGGGAAAAGTTCAAATTTTACGCAGGCTATATTTACTCGCTCTCTGTCAATCCGAGCAATACGAGCTATCCGAATGGCGTGTCTTCGATTGCGCCGGGGATCATTGTTCCTCCGGGCTTCGTGACCGTCAATGCTTATACGGTTCCGCGCAATCTCAACACAATGTGGACGGGTCTGCGCTATGCGGTTTGGTCTAATCTGGATGTTGCAGGAGGCGTCTACTGGGAATCCCAGAACGACTTCCTGGCTGCGCCCGCTGTCTGCACCGGATCGGGATCAGCGACCAGCAATTCTCGGTGCGCCGGCGGCCGCTATTCGTACTCGTTCCTGGTGAACTACAGGCCTGTTCCGCGGGTGAACCTGTACGCCGGCCTTTTGGTGTCGACCGTCTACGGCGGTGTCGCCAGCGGCTTCCTCCACACGGAAAACGTCGCGCCGACCGTCGGCATGCGCGTTCGCTTCTGACCCGCGCTTAGCCGGGGTTGCCGCCGATGCAGCCCTTGTTGCAATCGTCCGGATCGCGACTAAGCCCGTCGCCATCGCCATCGCCATCGCCGGGGGCGGCATAGGGCTTGAACATCGGGTTTGTCTGAGGAGGCCCATTCTCGACCGGTTTGCCTGGCTGCTGAGCCATCGGCGCGGGCGCTGGAGCCGGATTGTGCGCCACATAATGGTGATGAACCGTATGATGCGGCCCGTAAGAGTGATGGAGGTGATCGTGGCGGTGGATCGTCGGCTGCTCGGTCTCGGCATAAGCGGCGAGCGAGCCTGACAGCGCTGTGGCGAGCGCAAGCGCGATGGATGTCGATGTCTTCACTTCACCCTCCCGCGCGAGAGCGCACGTCGCCGCAAGTGTACGCTACTAGATGCTCATTTCCGACGCGCAGAGAACTGTCGCGTCAATCGCGCCGACTGAGATATTTTTTATGTGAAGCGCGAGGGGAACCCCCAGCGCTCCAGACTTCCGTTGGGGCCCCCGACGCGAGGCAGGCGGCTCGTCAGACGAAGCGGGTCTGGAGTAGACCCAGTCCGCCGGCAGCCTCTTCATCGCGCGGAAGAGGGAGGGATTCTCCCTCACGATGAATTTTCACCGCCTCGCGCCCCTCGGTGGAAGGGGCCGATCATCGCACCTGATGACCGTTCTGGTCCCGAATTTGCTGGCTAGCCAAACGCGGGCTATGTACCACAGCATACAACGCCCTGCGAGTCCTCCTGGCAAAGATGGGGAGCCGGGGACCGGGATCATGCGTTCGGCGAGCAAGGGAAAATCGTCCATGAAACTGACCGCGCTCGCAGCCGCGTTAGCGGGTTTTCTGACTTCACTCGTGGGGCCGGTCCATGCGGACGTGACGCATGTCGCCGTCGCGGCCAATTTCACCGAGCCGGCGAAAGAGATCGCCGCCCTGTTCAAGCAGAAGACCGGCCACGAGGCGGTGCTGATCTTCGGCGCGTCGGGTGCCTTCTATACGCAAATCACGCATGGCGCGCCGTTCGAAGTGTTCCTGTCCGCAGACGCCGAGCGCCCGAAGATGGCGGTCGATAACGGATACGCGGTGGCGGACACCCTGTTCACCTATGCGATCGGCAGGCTCGTGCTGTGGAGCCGGGTCGTCGATGTGACGAATGGCGAAGCGGCGCTGAAGGCAGGCAACTTTCAAAAACTATCGATCGCCAATCCGGTCGCCGCGCCCTATGGGACCGCCGCTGTCGAGACGATGAAATCGCTGGGCGTTTACGACGCGCTGAAGCCAAAGATCGTCCAGGGCAACAGCATCGCGCAAGCGTTCCAGTTCGTCGACACAAGAAATGCGGAATTGGGCTTCGTCGCGCTCGCCCAGCTCCACGGAGTGAGCGAAGGGACCCGCTGGGAGGTTCCGCTAAAACTTCATTCGCCGATCTTTCAGGACGCCGTGCTCTTGAAGACAGGAGCGAACAGCGAGGCCTCGAAAGCCTTCCTCGCCTTCCTCAAGGGCCCGGAAGCGCGCGCCATTATCGCGAAGTTCGGCTACGTTCTGGAGCTGAGCTAGGCTACGCGGTGACGCGACATGCTGGGCATGCCTGACGAGATCTGGGTTCCGATCAGGCTCACGATCGAACTCGCGACGATCTCGACACTCTCGCTCCTCGTCGTCGCGACCCCGCTCGCCTGGTGGCTCGCGCGTTCGAAGGCCTGGTTCAAGGAAGCCGCCGCCGCGATCGTCTCGCTGCCGATGGTGCTGCCCCCGACCGTGCTCGGTTTCTACCTCCTGATCGCACTCGGTCCCGACGGGCCTGGCGGCTTGATCGCCTCTCTATGGGGCGGGCGCACGCTCGCCTTCACCTTCACCGGCCTCGTCATCGGCTCGATCCTCTCATCGATGCCGTTCGTCGTGCAGCCGATCCGCAACGCCTTCGCCGCCGTCGGCGACCGGCCGCTCGAAGTCGCATCGACGCTGCGCGCCTCGCCCACTCGCGCGTTCTGGACCGTCGCGCTGCCGCTTGCGAGCCCTGGCTTGCTCACGGGCGCTGTGCTCGGCTTCGCCCATACGGTCGGCGAGTTCGGCGTGATCCTCATGATCGGCGGCAACATCCCCGGCCGCACGAGAGTCATGTCGACTGCGATTTTCGACTTTGTCGAGACGATGCGCTGGCGCGAGGCCAACCTTCTCGCCGGCGGCATGGTGGCGTTCGCATTCGCGGTCATCCTGGCGATGATTCTGCTCGAGAAGCGCTTCACGCGTGTGGGCGCGTGAACGAGCGTCCCGCGATCCGGGCGCAGTTCCGAGGAACGAACGGCAAGTTCGCACTTGACGCTGGTTTCGCGGCGCCGGCCAAGGGCGTGACCGCCCTGTTCGGACCATCGGGCTGCGGCAAGACCACCGTCCTGCGCTGCATCGCCGGTCTTCTGCGCATCAACGGCGTTTGCGAGATCGACGGCGAAGTGTGGCAGGATGAAAGCGGCGCGTTCCTGCCGACCTACAAACGCCCACTCGGTTACGTCTTCCAGGAAGCGAGCCTTTTCCAGCACCTCTCCGTTCGCCGCAACCTTCTGTTCGGCGCGCCGCGCCATGACAGCGGGGGGACCAAAGGCGGGATCGTCTTCGATGAAGTGGTCGAGCTTCTTGGGATTACGCGTCTTCTCGACCGGAGCCCGCGCAATCTCTCAGGCGGCGAGCGCCAGCGCGTCGCGATCGGGCGCGCCCTTCTGTCGCAGCCGAAGCTTCTGTTGATGGACGAACCGCTCTCGGCGCTCGACCGCGCGACCAAGAACGAAATTCTGCCGTTCCTCGAGCGGCTGCGCGATCACCTCAACCTGCCCGTCGTCTATGTCACCCACGACATCGCCGAGGTCGAGCGCCTCGCCGATCAGATGGTGCTGATGGACAAGGGACACGTAATCGGCGTCGGGCCACTCGAAGACTTGCAGAGCGATCCGTCGCTGCCGCTTGCGGCTGCGCGCGATGCGGCGGTGAGTCTGGAGGGCGTCGTTCAAGCCAGCGACGAAGCTTATGGCCTCGTCACACTCAAGGTTCGTGGTGGCATGCTGACGGTGCCCGCGCCCCCGGGACCTGTCGGCGAGCGGCGGCGCATCCGAGTTATCGCAAGCGACGTGAGCCTCACCCGCCAAGGGCCCGCGCCCAGCTCGATCCTCAATGTCCTTCCGGCGCGCGTCGTGTCGATGAAGCCGCTCGACACCAACGAGGTCGTCGTCCTCGTCGCCCTCGGAGAAGACGGGAGCGGCGCGAGACTCTTGTCGCGCTTGATGCGAAAGTCGTGGGAGGAGCTGGGCCTCGCGGAAGGCATGAATGTCTATGCTCAGGTCAAAGCGGTCGCACTTGCGCCGGGGCGGGGCGAACTGGGGTGACAGGCCTAAAGCCGCCTCAATCTGCTCACGCCTAAGGCTCTCAAAACATGGGGCGCGTTATAACCAACGCGAACGCTTGCCGCTGCGGCGTGAATCGCCCAGATTGTCCGCGCTCCTGGCCTTAGTCGGACGTTTGCGGGGTCGATGCCGTCGTTGGCCCCGTACCGCACGACGGATGGAAACATTGGAAACAACATCATGCCGACGCTGAACCGTCGGGAGACTCTGAAGTCCGTCCTTGCCGCGGGCCTCGCAGTGGCGGCGGCCGGAAAGCTCGCCCCCGCCAACGCAAGCGAGATGGTCGACCTGCCGTTCGGCAACGGCGAGCGTCCGCTCGTCGCCTATCCGCAGAAACGCCTGCTCATTGTCCTCACGAGCCGCCCGCCGCAATTGGAGACGCCGTTCAGCGTGTTCAACGAGGGGATGTTCACGCCGAATGACGCGTTCTTCGTCCGCTATCACTTGGCCGACATCCCGCTCACGATTGATCCGGACGCGTTTCGTTTGAACGTCCAAGGCAAAGTCGACACACCCCTTTCGCTGTCGCTCGCTGAGCTGAGAAACGGCTTCGAACCGGTCGAATTGGCCGCGGTCAATCAATGTTCGGGCAACAGCCGCGGCTTTTTCGAGCCGCGCGTCGCCGGCGGTCAGTCGGCGAATGGCGCGATGGGCAACGCGCGATGGAAAGGCGTGCCGCTGAAGGCGCTGCTCGCCAAGGCCGGCGTGCAGGCGGGCGCCGTCCAGGTCTCCTTCCAGGGCCTGGACCGGCCGGTGCTGCCGGAGACGCCGACGTTCATCAAGGCGCTAGACCTTGAGCATGCGCTCGACGGTGAAGTGATGATCGCCTACGCGATGAACGGCGAGGACCTGCCCTGGCTGAACGGATTTCCGATCCGGCTGATCGTGCCCGGCTACTATGGCACCTACTGGGTCAAGCACCTGAACGAAATCAAAGTGCTCGACACGGCCCTCGACAGCTTCTGGATGAAGACCGCTTACCGCATTCCCAACAACGCCTGCGCCTGCACCGAGCCGGGAAAAGCGCCGACAAGCACTATCCCGATCGGCCGCTTCAACGTCCGCTCCTTCTTGACCAACATCGCCGAGGGCGCGACGGTTCACGCCAATAGCAATCTCAATCTGCGCGGGATCGCGTTCGACGGCGGCTATGGCGTCTCCGATGTCGCGGTGTCCGCCGACGACGGCAAGACTTGGACGGAAGCCGCGCTCGGCGAGAACCTGGGCAAATATTCGTTCCGTGAATGGAAAGCCAATGTCTCGCTTGAACCCGGCAAGCATCGCCTGATGGTTCGCGCCGCTAACCGCATCGGGCAGTCGCAGCCGCTCGAACCACTCTGGAACCCGTCCGGCTATATGCGCAATGTCGTCGAAGTCACCAACGTGATCGCTGCATGACAGCCATGAAAAGCGTTGCAATCACGGTCGTGGTCTTGCTCATCGCCGTCGCTTCGTCAGCGCTCGCCGAGACGCTGGTTTCTACATTGCCGCTTGAGACGACTGAACTGAAGCCCGGTCCAGGCGTCGACACCGCGGGGGTTTGCCAAGCGTGTCATTCCGCCGACTACATCAGCACCCAGCCTCCGCGTGAGGGAAAGGCCTTCTGGCAGGGGGAAGTGCAGAAGATGATCAAGGCCTATAAGGCGCCGATCGGAGAAGACGACGCAGCCGTGATCGCAAACTATCTGGCGGCGACCTATTGAACCCGCGGCAGACGCCTCAGACCTTCCTGCGCCTTGACTTGGCGAAGGTGTCGAAGGCGACCGCCAGCACGATGATGACGCCGATGACGATCTGCTGGATGTAAGAGGACACGTTCATCAGCACGAGGCCGTTCAGGAGCACGCCGATCAGGATCGAGCCGATCACCGTGCCGAAGATGGTGCCGGCGCCGCCGAACAGGCTCGTGCCGCCGATCACCACCGAGGCGATGACGGTCAGCTCATAGCCGGTGCCGGCGACAGCCTCGGCGGAATTGAGCCGCGCCGCCAACACGAACGAGCCGAGGCCGGCAAAAAAGCCCATGATCACGTAGACGCTCATGATGATGCGATTGACGTTCAAGCCGGAAAGGCGGGCCGCCTCCGGATTGCCGCCGACCGCATAAACCTGCCGGCCGTACCGCATGTAGCGTAGGACGATGTGGGCGATGAAAGCCGCGAGCAGGAAGATGATGACCGGCACGGGAACCGGTCCGATCTTGCCCTGTCCCCACCAGGTGAACGACGGCTGGAAGCCCGATATCGGGCCCCCGGCGGCGAACAGAAGCGCGGCGCCGCGGAAAGCGGACATGCCGCCAAGCGTCACCACAAAAGGGGGCACCTTGAACCGGGTGATGGCTAGCCCCTGCAGCCAACCGCAGGCTAACCCGACTGCCATCGCCGCCAACGCGGCGGCGAACCAGCCGTAGCCGACGCCGCCCTCCCCGACGGTGAAGCGATTGTCGAGGCCGCCCTTTGCGACCGCCGCAGCGACCAGTCCGGCGAAGGCGAGCAGCGAACCGACCGAGAGATCGATGCCGGCAGTCAGGATCACGAAGGTCATGCCGACCGCCAGCAAGCCGGTGATCGACACTTGCCGCATGACATTGAAAAGGTTGATCTCCGACAGGAAGCGCGGCTGCATGACCGCGAAGAGCACCATCAGCGCGATGAGGAACAACGTCGGGGCGAAGCGCGCAACGAAGCCGAAGACGTCGACCCCCCTGTCCTCCGCCGCGTCCAGCCTTGCCTCGCTCATCAAATTCCCCGTTCAAGCCGCCGCCGAAGCGGCAGCGCCATTCTCATGCGCAGTCATCATCGCCATCAGGATTTCCTGCGTCGCCGCGGTTCGAGCGATCTCGCCAGTGACGCGGCCTTCTCGCATCGTCACGATGCGGTCCGAAACCGCCAGAATCTCCGGCAGTTCCGACGAAATGACAATAACTGCGATCCCCTGTTTCGCCATGTCGATGAGGAGATTGTGGACCTCGACCTTGGAGCCGATATCAATCCCCCGCGTGGGCTCGTCGACGATGAGAATTTTGGGTCTCAGCGCCAGCCAGCGCGCCAGCACGATCTTCTGCTGATTGCCGCCCGAGAGCTGCCCCGCCGCCTGTTCCGGGCTCGCCATCCGGATCGACAAAAGCTTGCGGAACTCGCCGATCAGCACGTCCTCCTTCCGCTCATCGATGAACCAGCCGCGGCTGACCTCATCCTGCGCGGCGATGGTGATGTTCGTGCGAATAGCAAGGTTCAGGAATAAGGCTTGCTTCTTGCGATCCTCCGGCACGAGACCGATGCCATGGGACATTGCGTCCCGTGGGCTTGAGAACCGCGCCTCCTTGCCGTCGACGTAGATCGTTCCATGATCGAAAGCATCGGCGCCGAAAATCGCGCGCGCAGTCTCCGTGCGACCAGCGCCAACGAGGCCCGCAAGGCCTAGGATCTCGCCTTGATGGGCCTTGAGCGAAACGTCGACCAGCTCGATGGCGTTCGGATCGCGCGCATTGCGCCGGCGGGTCAGGCCCTTAACCTCGAGCGCGACCGGCCCATGCTCGGGAATTGGGCGTTCGCCATAGAGCGCGCCGACATCGCGCCCGACCATCATGCGGATGATCGCCTCGACATTGGTCTCGGCGACCTGGCCAGAGGCGACGTAATGGCCGTCGCGCAACACGGTGTAGCGATCGCAGAGGCGGAAAACCTCGTCCAGCCGATGCGTGACGAAGATGATCGACAAGCCTTCGGCCTTCAGCGCCCGCACGATGCGGACGAGATTTGCAACCTCGGTTTCGCTCAAAGCCGCGGTCGGCTCGTCCATGATGATGAGCCGGGACTGCATGGAGAGCGCGCGAGCGATTTCGACGAGCTGCTGCTCGGCGACGGAAAGGTCGCGCACCTGTGTCATTGGATCGCGCTTGAGCCCGATGCGCTCGGCAATCGCCTTCGTCTCCTGAGCCATGCGCCGCCAGCTTACAAACAGCCTCGATCCGGGCTCGCGGCCAATGAACACGTTCTCGGCGATCGTCATGTCCGGGGCGAGGGTGAACTCCTGGTAGATGGTCACGATTCCAGCGCGCTGGGCGTCGTGGGGCGTCGCAAAAGCGACAGGCTTACCGAACAGCTCGATTTCACCCGCATCGGCGCTCTGCGCGCCGGACAAAACCTTGAGCAGCGTCGACTTGCCAGCCCCGTTCTCGCCCAGGAGCGCATGGATCTCCGACGGTCCGACCTCGAGATGAACGTCCTCGAGCGCACGCACGCCGGGGAAGCGCTTGCTGACGCCGGTCATCTTGAGGATGGGCCCCTTGGCGCGGCTGTCACCAAGATGGGAGGGTCTGTTGAACATTCGCTTTTTCTGGATAAATGAGCCCTCATCCGGCGCCATAGGGCGCCCTCTCCCATAGCCCGTCAAGAGATGGGCGTTCTTCCGAATGCCCTATGGGAAGAGGGGTTGGGGGTTGAGGGCTAGGCTTACTTCACCTCGTCCAGGCGTTCCCCTTCCTTGAGGTTGTCCTTGGTGATCGCCACCGGCGTAATCAAATTGATCTGCTGCGCAGGCTTGGCGCCGGTCTTGAGGTAGTCCGCCATGATCTGCACCGCGGTCGCGCTCTGCTTGCCCGGGAACTGCTCGACCGTCGCGGTGATCTCACCGTCGCGAATCTTGCCCAGCGTCTCCGGCAGCGCGTCAAAACCGATGATGACGACGCCCTTGAGGTTGCGCGCCTTGACCGCTTCGAGCGCGCCGAGCGCCATATCGTCGTTGCCGGCGACGATCACTTGCGGCGGCGTCGCCATGCTGGCAAGCGCCCCCTCGGTGATCGAAAGGCCTTTGTCGCGCTCGAAGTTGGCGGTCTGTTCGAACACGATCTTGTACTTGGGGCCGGCCTTGTCGAGCACGTTGTGCAGCCCTTTGTTGCGGTCGATCGCCGGGCTCGCCCCCGGAGTGCCCTGAAGGTTTATTATCGTCGCTCCGTCCGGGAACATCTTGACGATCAGATTGCCTTGCGCCTCGCCGCCCTTGACGTTGTCGGCGCCGACATGCCCGACGATGCCGGTCACGGAAGGCACGCGACGATCGACGGTGACAACCGGCACCTTGGCGTCGATCGCCTCCTGCAGCGCCGGCGCCATTGCGTCAACTTCATTTGGGGAAAGCACGACTCCCTTCACGCCCTTGGCCAGCGCCGCCTCGATGTCGGCCGTCTGCTTGGGCGAGGACATCTGGCCATCGCCCTCGATCGTGTCGAGGCCCTGCTGGTCCGCGGCAGCTTTGAAGGCCTTCATCATGTGGACGAAGAACGGAAAGTTCATCCCCGGAACGGAGATTAGGATCAGTGGCTTGTCGGCGGCGAAGGCGGGCGCGGAAAGCGCCATGGCGAGCAGGCTTGCGGTTACGACACGGCGGGTGAAGCGCATGGATGGAATCCTCCCTGGAGCCGCCCTGACATGTTAGCTGGCGGCGCGGCACCATGTCCGAAATCGGGCGCGGCGACAAGGGCGACCCGCACCGCCGACCCCTTCAATGGAGGAGAGTTTCAGGCCATCTCGATCGCCATTGCGGTTGCTTCGCCGCCGCCGATGCAGAGCGACGCCACGCCGCGCCTGCCGCCGCGGGCGCGAAGCGCCGCGATCAGTGTCACCAGGATGCGCGCGCCCGAGGCGCCGATCGGATGGCCGAGCGCGCAGGCGCCGCCGTTGACGTTGACCTTCTCGTGGGGGAAGCCGAGATCGCGCATCGCCGCCATGGCGACGACGGCGAAGGCCTCGTTGATCTCGAAGAGATCGACGGAATCCCTACTCCAACCGGTCTTCTCGAACAGCGTCTTAAGCGCGCCGATGGGGGCGGTGGGAAAATCTTTCGGCGCAGCGGCGTAAGTCGTGTGGGCGACAACCCGTGCGAGGTGCGCCGCGCCGCGCTTCTCCGCCTCGCTTTCACGCATCATGATGAGCGCCGCGGCGCCGTCGGAGATCGAGCTCGAATTGGCCGCCGTCACCGTGCCGCCATCGCGGAATGCAGGCTTGAGCGTCGGGATCTTTTCGGGGCGCCCCTTGGGCGGCTGCTCGTCGATGGCGACCAGCGTCTCGACCTTACCCGCCTTCACGCTGACCGGCGCGATTTCCCAGGCGAAATCGCCGTTCGCGATCGCGCGGTTGGCGCGCTCAAGCGAACTGACGGCATAGGCGTCCTGTGCCTCACGCGTGAACTGATAGGCTTCCGCGCAGTCTTCGGCGAAGGCGCCCATGAGGCGGCCTTTATCGTAAGCGTCCTCAAGACCGTCGAGAAACATGTGATCGAGGGTGCGGCCGTGCCCCATCCGGTAGCCCGAGCGCGCGCGGTCGAGCAGATAGGGGGCATTGCTCATGCTCTCCATGCCGCCGGCGACCACGACGTCGACGGAGCCGGCGCGCAAAAGGTCGTGGGCGACCATGGCGGCTTTCATGCCCGAGCCGCACATCTTGTTGATGGTCGTCGCGCCGGCCGCGAGCGGCAATCCAGCGCCGATCGCTGCCTGTCGCGCCGGCGCCTGCCCCTGCCCCGCCGGCAGGACGCAGCCCATCAGGATTTCGTCGACGCTGTCGGCTGCGATCCCCGCCCGCTCGACCGCGGCCGAAATCGCGCGCGCGCCGAGGGCGTGCGCAGGCGCGTCCTTCAGGTCGCCGAGAAAACCGCCCATCGGCGTGCGCGCCGCGCCAACGATGACGATGGGGTCCGTAGCGGTCATAGGCTGGCCTCCGCCTGTGTTTGAGCAGCCTGTGCCGTTGGTTCTGAGCAACGCCGCTCCTTCACATATAGAGATGAGGCGGGCGATTAGGAACGCAGGCCAGGGCTCAGTGAATCATCGCAGGAGCTTGAACGCGTGCGGCGACCAATCGTTCTTTCCGATGCCGGGAATGCACCAGAGCATGCAAAGCGCCTCGATCGGCCGCGCCGCCTCGATCGCGCCCATATCCTCCGTGTCCCAACCAAACTGGTCGAGAATTCGCGCGACGGTCGTCTTGGCGTCCTTGTCATTGCCGCAGATGAACATGCTCGGCCTTCCGCCGGCGAACTCGGGATTGACCATCTGCCCACTGCCGACGGAATTGAACGCCTTGACGAAATGAGCAGAGGGGTACGCCTTTTGCAGCCGCTCCATCAGCGACTCGTTCTGCGGCGTGAAGAATGACAAGACGCCGTTGACGGGCGGACCGCCACCGATTGGATTGCAGGCGTCGATCACCGTCTTGCCCTGGAGCGCGCTGGGGCCAATCAGCGCCAACGCCTGTTGCGCGACCTCTCCCCCGACCGCCAGGACTACAACATCACCGAACCCTGCCGCTTCCGCGAACGACTTGACCTTTGCGCCCGGATTCTTCTCTGACCACTCCTTCAGCTTCGCCGAATCGCGGGTGCCGATCTCAACCTGATCGCCGTGTTTGACGAAACCCGCCGCCAGCGTTTGTCCGACCACGCCCGAACCGATGATCCCGACTTTCATTGATGGTTCTCCTCGTTAAGTCCCAATTGTCAGCTATGGGCGCCTAAGGGCATCCAAAAGGATAGCTATGCCGCCGCAATGAAATCCGATCACTACACTTATTCTTTTCGACCGGCTTCGTCCGACGACTTGCCGCGTCTTCGCCGCTGGCTTAGCGCGCCCGAAGTCCGACGCTGGTGGGGAAACCCGACCGAGCAGTTCGAACTCCTGCGCGACGATTTGAACGAGCCGTTTATGACGATGCGCATCGTTTCGCTCCAGAGGCGCCCTTTCGCGTACGCGCAAGACTATGACGTGCACTCCTGGCCGCAGCGTCATCTCTCCCGTTTGCCGAAGGGATCGCGAGCGATTGACAGCTTCATCGGCTGGCCGTCGATGGTCGGGCGCGGTCACGGACAAGCGTACTTAAGGCTTCTGGCGGAGCGGCTCTGCGCGGCGGGCGCGCCACTGGTCGCGATCGATCCGGCAGAAGGGAATCTGCGAGCGCGGCGCGCTTACGAGAAAGCGGGCTTTCGGGTTGAGGCGAGAGTATTGACCGAAGCCGGCCCCGCGGTGCTGATGCTGTACCAGCCTCGACGCGCGACAAACAGCTTGCTGTCCTAATCTTCGCCGAACTGGCGCGCGAGGCCTCGAACCATCATATAAGCAATGCGCGAGCAATTAGGAACGCGAGAATGGACCATGAATTTCGCAGCGCCGAGGAGCGACGCGCCGCTATCGTGGCGCTGACCGAGAAGGAAACCGGCATCGACGAGGCGATGATCGAGACGGTCATTCGCGGCTTTTATGCGCGGGTGCGGCAAGATCCGTTGCTCGCGCCGATCTTCGAATCACACATTGCGGACTGGGAGCCGCATCTCGACAATATGTTCGCGTTCTGGTCGTCGCTGACGCTCCACACGGGCCGCTATCACGGCCAGCCGATGGCGAAGCATATGCTCCTGTCCGTGGACGCTCGCCACTTCGATCGGTGGCTCGTGCTGTTCGAGGAGGCGGCGCGCGAGGTTTGCCCGCCCGCAGCGGCCAAGCGGTTCGTTGAGCGCGCCCGCCGCGTCGCAGAGAGCCTGGAGCTCGGCGTGGCGAGCGCGAACGGCGTTCTCCTCGGCAAGGGCGAGCGCTATCGCGAGGCGTGATCCTTCTGAAAGGCCGGATCACTTGTCGGAGAACAACGTGAGCAGGACTTTTCCTTTGTCCCCGATGATGCACACAAGCGTCTGAGGCTTCGTTGTTTTTGTCCGCTCCACATAAGCGTCGCCGATGACGACGGTTTTGATCGGGACAGTTTCAATCGCCGTATCGGCTTTGATGACCTTGGCGCTATCCAGATCGATCAGAACGTCCTTCACCTGCGGAAACTTTTGCTTAAGCGCGAGCAGACCGCTGGCCTTGCAGGCATCCGCTTCAGGAGAAAGCGTTTCTGCTAAAGCGGGGCCAGCGATTAGCGAGACGATGAAAGTCAGCGCAAATCTATGCCGTGTCATTTGGTGTTCTCCCGCCGCCATATTGGCTATGTAAACTTTGGGGGCTAAAACTTGTTCCAAGCTCGTCTTTCACCAAATCTGGCGGGACACGCGTCGCACTCGCCTATGTCGCGAGATTCTATTAACTATACCCGCCCATGAGCCTCTCGAGCCAAGAGATTGAACGCTACGCACGCCAGATCGTTCTGCATGGGGTTGGCGGACCCGGCCAGAACAAGCTTAAAGCGGCGCGCGCGCTGGTCATTGGCGCGGGAGGCTTGGGCTCGCCCGCGCTGCAATATTTAGCTGGGGCCGGAGTCGGGACGCTCGGGATTGTCGACGACGATTCCGTCTCTCTCTCCAACCTGCATCGGCAGGTGATCCACGCAACGGACGATATCGGTCAGCCGAAAACAGACAGCGCTCAAGCCGCGATCGCCCGCATCAATCCGCATGTTACGGTCGAGCCGATCGCTCTTCGGCTCGACGCCCACAATGCTCAGGCGCTTGTCCGACGTTTCGACGTCGTGCTCGACGGCTCGGACAATTTCGCCACCCGCTACGCTCTGTCCGACGCTTGCTTCCATGAGCGCCGACCGCTCGTTTCGGCAGCGATCGGCGAGTTCGATGGCACGCTGACGACGCTGAAGCCCTACGAGAATGGGCCGGACGGCAAACCCAACCCGACCTATCGTTGCCTCTTCCCCGATCCGCCGGAGCCCGGAACCATCCCGACCTGCGCAGAGGCTGGCGTATTGGGCGCGCTCGCCGGTGTGCTCGGCTCGCTGATGGCGCTCGAAGCCATCCGCGTCCTGGTCGGCGGCTTCGGCGACGGCGACGAGGGACTGGTTGGGCGACTGTTGATGATCGACACGCGCGCGATGCGGTTCGAGACGCTGCGCTACGCCTGGGACCCGGATAATCCGCTGAGCGGCAGAAGCGCACGAAGCGACGCGATCCAGTCAGGCGAGGCTTAGAGCGTTCCGCAATGTGGCGGAATCGGCCCTTCGCGCTGAAGCGCAATTGAGCAGGAGCGTGCGTAGCCGCCATTTTACCGGCGCCCCATAACGGAATCAGTGGGTTAGGACCCCGTTTAGTTTCGTCCAGAAAAACGCGTGCTGTTTGCCAGATGTTCATATTGCTAACGTATAGTTTATGTTGTTTATGAAAAGCGCCTCTACCAAAACAAACTGCTGTCGAGCGTCACTGGATCTGAACAGGATCGTCAGGCTTCTCTCTCGACGCCCTGGACCTCCTCGCGATAACCATTCCGTCCCGCCGCAACGTATTTTCAGATTCAAAGGCAGCCGCGCATATTTTAACATTAATTGTCGGTCTAATATAATTCTCCCGAGTCATGGTGAGGCCAAGTCAGTTCTCATTCTTTGGACCCGGAGACAGGCATGCGCCGCCTCGCCAATCTTTGTTTTCCCGCATTTCTCTTCGCCGTTCCCGCCCCTTCGATGGCCGCCAACGATGGCGTGATCGTCTTCGTGCCTCCGGAGACGCAATTGAGCGAATACGCATCCGGCGCGACGCCCAAGTCCATCCCTGGCCCGGCGCCCGCGCGCGGACGATACGGCGGCGGCTTCATCGAAGCGCTGCTAAGCGGCGGCGCGCTTCGGCAGCCGCAAATGGCCGCCCCAACTGCAAGCGAGCCCGCGGACATGGAAGCCGAGCCCGAGCCGCAATTCCGCCGGCAGGAAGTCGACTACTCAGGACCGGAGGCAGCGGGCACCATCGTCGTGGACACGCCGGACAGGTTCCTATTCCTCGTCGAGCCGCATGGAAAAGCGTTGCGTTATGGAATCGGCGTCGGTCGCCCCGGCTTCGAATGGTCGGGCGTCAAGCGGATCAGCCGCAAGTCCGAATGGCCGGACTGGACGCCGCCGGCCCAGATGCTGCTGCGCCGCCCCGACCTGCCCCGCCGTATGGCGGGCGGCCCCGACAATCCCCTCGGCGCGAGGGCGCTCTATCTCGGGTCCTCGCTCTATCGGATTCACGGCACCAACGAGCCGTCGACCATCGGGCATAACGTCTCGTCAGGCTGCATTCGGATGATGAACGAGGATGTGATCGATCTTTACGATCGCGTGCGCGTCGGCGCGACGGTCATCGTGCTCTAAAACGAAAACGGCGAGGCGCACCCAGGCACGCCTCGCCGATCATCCAATCGAACCTGATCTCAGACGTCGTCGTAGCCGCCGCCATCGTCGGATCCGCCGTCCGAATTGTCAAAAGTCGAATCGTCGAGATTGTCGAAGTTCGCGTCCTGCACGCCCGGCGCACCGGGATCGAACTGCTGGAAGTTCGCGTCACTGCCGCGGTCCGGCTTGTCGTCGTAGTAGTTGTTGATCTCGGTGACCTCTGTCGGATTGCCGCCGGAAAGGCCCGAACCGCCCAAGCTGGCGCCGCCCAGCCCACCGCTTCCTCCGCCAAAAAGACCGCCGCCATGGCCGCCAAACAGGCCGCCGAGCAGATTGCCAAGGACCACGCCGCCGGCGACGCCTGTCGCGGTTGAAGCTGCATTTTGCAGGAAGCCTCCGCCGCCCGAAGGCTGAGGCTGGCCCCATGGCCCCGGTTGCTGCGAATAGCCCTGCGGAGGCTGTGGGGGATAGCCGCCTTGAGGCCCTTGCGGCGCATAGTTTCGCGGCGGTGGGGGCGCCGCGCGCTGATAGGCCTGCGGATCAGAGTCGGGCCTTGGCGGGGGAGAGGGCGGACCGCCGCCAAAAATGGACTTGCCCAGATTGCCGAGGAAACTGCCATGTTCCTCGCTCTGCTCGGCGCCCTGCTGCGCGGCCGCCTCGAGTTGGGAGATATGGTTGGCCGCAGCCTCCAAGGCCTGCTGCTGGACAAGCACGGTTTGCGCCAACACATAGGGCGCATGGGGCGCGGCGCGAACCGCGTCGCTGATGAAGGATTCGGCTTCGGGGTCACGCTGCGTCGCGGCAGCCGAGTTGACGCGCTGGAACAGGCCGCCAAGCATCTGACGTTCTTCGGGGGTCATGTCGCTCTCCCTGCGGCCGGATAGCCGCGCCCGGCATATAGCGACGCGTGCGCGCAATCCAAGACGCGTGTTCAGGTTTTTCGCTTCGACCAGCGCGCTTTTCATGCAGGCCCCCTGCGCCGCGCCTTTACTCAGGCTTGCCGATCGTTTAGGCGGTTGCCCCAGGGGCCCCGGCTCGGCTTTTGCCGCTGCGCCGGGGCTTCGTTCGTTTTAAACAATCGGAAGAGCAATCGACCTTGGCCAATGTTGTCGTTGTCGGCGCCCAATGGGGTGACGAAGGAAAGGGCAAGATCGTCGATTGGCTGTCGGTCGGCGCCGACATTGTGGTGCGTTTCCAAGGCGGTCATAACGCCGGCCATACGCTCGTGATCGACGGCAAGACTTACAAACTTGCGCTGCTTCCGTCCGGCATTGTTCGGCCTGGGAAACTGTCGATCATCGGCAATGGCGTCGTCCTCGATCCCTATCATCTCGTTGAGGAGATCGAGAAGCTGCGCGGCCAGGGAGTCGAAGTGACTCCGGCCAACCTCAAGATCGCCGAGAACGTGCCCCTGATTCTGTCGTTGCATCGCGAACTCGACGCGCATCGCGAGTCGGGAAGCGTCGCTGGAACAAAGATCGGCACCACCAAACGCGGCATTGGCCCCGCTTATGAGGACAAGGTCGCGAGGCGCGCGATCCGTCTGATGGACCTTGCCGATCCCGACGCGCTGGGCGACAAGATCGATCGCCTGCTTTCGCACCATGTTCCTTTGTGCCGTGGCTTGGGCTTGCCGCCGCCGAGCGCCGCCGAGGTTCGCGAGGAAGTGCTCACGGTCGCGCCCAAAGTTCTGCCGTTCATGGCGCCGACATTCGAGATCCTCGACGGCGAGCGGCGCGCCGGCAAACGCATTCTGTTCGAAGGCGCGCAAGGCGCCATGCTGGACGTCGATCATGGCACGTATCCCTACGTGACGTCGTCCAACACGGTGGCGGCGAATGCAGCGATCGGTTCCGGCCTCGGGCCCAAGGCGATCGGCTACGTTCTTGGCATCGCGAAAGCCTACACGACACGCGTCGGGGGCGGCCCCTTCCCGACCGAACTCAACAATGAGGTCGGCCGGTTGATCGGCGAGCGCGGCCGCGAATTCGGCACCAATACCGGCCGCCCGCGCCGGTGCGGGTGGTTCGACGCCGTGCTTGCGCGCCAAGCGGTCCGTACGTCCGGCATCGACGGCTTGGCGCTGACCAAGCTTGACATTCTCGATGGCTTTGAGACCATCAAGGTCGCGACCCGATACCGCCTGAACGGCGAGGAGATCGATTATCTTCCGGCCTCGCAATCCGCGCAGGCGCGCATTGAGCCGATCTATGAAACGATCGAAGGCTGGAAAGGCGCCACGAGCAAGGCGCGGTCATGGGCCGACCTGCCGGCGCAGGCAATAAAATATGTGCGTCGAATCGAGGAACTGGTCGGCGCGCCGGTCGCCTTATTATCGACGAGTCCTGAGCGCGACGATACGATCCTTGTGCATGATCCATTCCAGGACTAAGGGACCCCTGCGCGAAATCGCGTGGGAAGCGGTTGAGCGGACGCTTCATGGCTGATTATCATTCGCTGCTCATGCGAGCCGTCGCCAATTTGCCCAACTCGGGCACGCCGGCGACGCGCGGAGCGATTTATGAACGGGCTCGCAAAGCGCTGCTGGAGCAGCTCAGAAGCTTGCGGCCGCCGCTGCCGGAAAGCGACATCACACGCGAGGAGACCGCGCTTGACGCAGCGATCGCCGAGATCGAGGAAAGATACGGGCCGCAGGACCCGGCTGCGCCTCTCGCTTCGCCGACGCCGACCCTGCCTGTAGCCGGCAAGCCAGTCGGCGCGCCGAGGGCCGCTCCCCCGCCCCCGCAATTCTCTACCGCCCAGCGCCCCAGCGCGCCCACTGCGCCCGGGCCGGCCGCGTCCTCGGCGCGATCGCCCTCCCAAACCGGCGCGCCGGGCCAATCCGAGGCTGCAGCCATGCCCATTCCGGGCGCGGCGCAGCGACCTCCGCTGCCGACACAGGGACGGGGCCAGCCAGCCGGGAGTCCGCAGCAGGCGCCGACCCCGGTTGCAGGGAGGCCCGCCGCGTCGGCGCCGACGGTAACTTCACCGGCTCGATCCCAGCTGGCTGCTGCAATGGCCAACCAGCCCTCCTCCGTGTCGAGAACCGGCCGGACCGCTCCACCGGTAGGGGTGAAGAACGGCGGAGATGAAGGTTTGCCCGGATTGACCGCGCTCGACCCGGCCAAGGCGGTCCGACCAAACAAGACTGACGACGGCGCCGCGTCCGGCGCTCCGCCCGTTGTCGCAAGCCGTCACGATGAACCTGGGCAATGGGCCGACGCGCCAGAGGTGGCGGCGGAGTTCGACCGCCCCGGCTTGGCGGCCAGACCGGAAGCGGAGATGCAGCGCCCGGTTGCTCCGGGCGCCGAAGGCGCCAAGCCGAAACGGTTGCTCTGGGTTGCGGCGGCGGTCGTCCTTGGAATCATCCTTGCGGTGGCCGGAGCCGCGATCCTGATGCGTCAGAAGCCGCAGGACCTCGCGATCAAGCCCCCCGTCGAGACGCAGCATCCCGCCCCGCCGGAGTCCTCGGCAAAGATCGCCGAGCGGGTGCAAACGACCCCGCCCGCTCCCGCTGCGCCGGCCGCCCCGCAAGCGACCCCGTCAAGTCCTCAAGCGGCGGCGCCAGCAACCTCGGCGCCCGAGGCGTCGACTCCACCGACCCAATCGGCTGCGCCTGCGCCGTCGGCCGGGCGGGCGGCGATGTTGATCGCTTCGGCGGACAACCCGCAAAAACCCGCCGTGAGCCTGGGCTCGACGGTGTGGTCCCTGATTCCGCCGGCGCCGAACCAGCCGGGGACGGTCGCGGTAAAAGCGGAAGCGGACATCCCCGATCTCAAGATGCATGCGACCATGACCTTGAGGAAGAACACCGATCCGACGCTACAGGCGACGCACACGATCGACCTGAAGTTCTCCTTCGCCGAAGGCGCTCCGATCGCCGGCTTCAAGGACGTCGGCCTGCCGCAGATGCGAAAGGAAGATTCGACCGCGGCCGAAGCGCTGACCAGCGTGAAAGTAAAGATCAGCGACACCTATTTCCTGATCGCGTTGGCCAAGGGCGAAGCGGATACCGCCCGCAACCTCGACCTGATGCAGACGCGCTCCTGGTTCGACTTTCCGCTGCTGCTCAACGACGAGCGGATCGCAAAGATCGTGTTCCAGAAGTCGCCGGAAGGTCAGACGATGCTGGAGAAGGCGTTCGAGGCGTGGAAATGAGCGGAAAGTTTACCCGCGCAGATTGAACACCCGGGTCGAGACAAAATAGCCGTCTTCGACGACGCCGAAAGCGATTGGCGTTCCGAAGCACTCGACGTACGCGCGCCCCTGGGTTGGGGCCAGGCCGCGAAGCAGCAGTTTTTGGCCGCGCCGGAGAGTCGCGACGGCAGAGCGATCGACATGCACGATCGGGATTTCGCCCAGGCCCGCCTGCAGAGGCAGAATCGCGCGAGCCATCAGATCCACGTCGTCCGGCAGACGATCGAGTGGAATCGCCGTATCGACCGGAAACGGGCCGACGCGAGCCCGGCGCAATTCAATCACATGTCCATAACAGCCGAGCGCCCGGCCGAGGTCACGCGCGATCGCGCGCACGTAGGCGCCCTTGCCACATTCGGCCTCGAGCACCGCGTGGTCGGGCTCAGCCGATATCAGGTCGAGCCGGTAGACATGGATCGGGCGCGGTTCGATCTCGAAGGTCTCGCCGTCGCGTGCGAGATCGTAGGCGCGCGCGCCAGCGATGCGGATAGCGGAGAAGGTCGGCGGCGTCTGGAGAATTTCGCCGACGAAGCGCGGGAGGAAGCTCTCAATCTCAGCTGGGGCGGGACGCCGCTCCGAGCGTGCGACAATCTCCCCTTCGGCATCATCGGTCGCGCTTTCCTCGCCCCAGCGCACGCGGAACCGATAGGATTTGGTTCCGTCCTGAACGACGGGCACGGTCTTCGTCGCCTCGCCGAGAGCGATCGGCAGCACCCCCGATGCGAGCGGATCGAGCGTTCCGGCGTGGCCTGCTTTCTTGGCGTTGAACAGGAACTTGATTCGCCCGACCGCTTGAGTCGAGGAGATCCCTGTCGGCTTATCGAGATTGATCCAGCCGTTGATATCGACCCGGGACGATCGCTTCTGCCGCGGCTCTCGAGGACCATGCCTTTCGCGAACGGCGGCGCCGGACTGTCTGTCTTCATGGGCGTCGCCGGTCATTCCTCGTCCTCTCCGCCGGCATCCTTCAGATCTCGCGCCACCGCCGGTGATCTCAGAAGCTCGTCCATGCGCGCTTGAGCATCAAAGCTCGTATCCAAGGCGAACCGCAGCTCAGGAGCGAACTTGAGATTGACGCGGCGAGCGACGAGCGCGCGCAATTCCTTCTTGTGGCGATCGAGCGCCTCAACTGCCATTCCAGCGCCTTTGCCGCCGAGCGGCATCACCAGAATCGTCGCCAGTTTGAGATCCGGCGACATGCGCACCGCACGGATCGTCAGCGGATGACGATCCAAAGCCTCATCGACCACCTCGCCGCGCGCGAGGATGTCCGCGACCGCGTGACGGATCAGTTCGCCGACGCGCTCGACCCGGTGACTCGGGGCGTTGGGTCTGGATAAGGAACGGGACATTGCGCTCTCCTTTGAGGCGCGGCGTAACTGCAGCACGCGGATGGGAGCAGCAGCGGCTCAAATCGAACCGAGCTGAACCAAAAATCCTGGCAGCGCCGGCAAGGTCAGCGCCTCTTCGGGACTTCGTTCGACGATCGTCCGCCAGCCGGCTGGCCCCGGACCTGAGTGGATGAACGTTCGTCGTCGCTCCGCGTCGATCACCCGCAACTCCGAAGTTTTCGTCCTCCGAAACGATGCCACCGTCTTGCATGCGCAAGATTTCAGCCACCGTGAATGATCGACGGTCGAAGCCCTCGGCGGCTCGGGTAACATTGGCTCGCATATCGTGCATTCCGCGCCCGCCGATTACAGCGTGCGGCGAATCTCCTCGACGCTATAGCACTCGATCACGTCTCCGACCCGCATGTCATGGTAGTTCTCGAACGCCATGCCGCATTCCTGCCCGGCCTGCACCTGAGCGACTTCGTCCTTGAAGCGCTTGAGCGTCGACAGCTTGCCCTCGTGCACAACCACGCTATCGCG
Organism: Roseiarcus sp.; assembly: GCA_036521435.1. Taxonomy (GTDB): domain Bacteria; phylum Pseudomonadota; class Alphaproteobacteria; order Rhizobiales; family Beijerinckiaceae; genus Roseiarcus. The sequence continues at coordinate 7,854 of DATDHT010000394.1, read as the reverse complement.
GATGAGGCGCACGTGCGCGCCGCGCTGAACGACGCCGTCGGTCACGCGGCAACCCGCCACCAAGCCAACCTTGGAAATGTCGAACAATTCGAGAATTTGCGCATTGCCCAGCATCGTCTCGCGCAACGTCGGCGCAAGCATGCCCGAAAGAGCCGCCTTCACGTCGTCGACCAGATTGTAGATGATGTTGTAGTAGCGGATCTCGACGCCTTCCTGCTCGGCGAGGTCGCGCGCCTCCTTATTCGCGCGAACGTTGAAGCCAAGGATGACCGCCTTCGAGGCTGAAGCGAGCGTGACATCGGATTCGGTGATGCCGCCGACGCCGCCATGGATAACCCGCGCCATGACCTCGTCGTTGCCAAGCTTTTCGAGCGCCGCGGTGATCGCCTCGACCGATCCCTGCACGTCGCCTTTGAGGACGACCGGCATCTCTTTGTGACCCGCCGCTTTGAGATTGCTCATCATGTCGGCGAGCGAGGTCCTGACGGCAGGCCCGCGCGCGGCGAGCTTCTCCCGCCTCTGGCGTTCGCGGTATTCGGTGATTTCTCTCGCGCGCGCTTCGGATTCGACCACGGCGACTCGATCGCCCGCCTCCGGCGCGCCCGAGAATCCGAGCACCTCGACCGGCGTCGATGGCTTCGCCGCCTCCAGGGTCTCGCCCTTGTCGTCGATGAGCGCCCTGACGCGGCCCCAATGCGATCCGGCGACGACCAGTGCGCCGACCTTGAGAGTGCCCCGTTGCACCAGGACCGTCGCCACGGGTCCGCGGCCGCGATCGAGCCTCGCCTCGATGACGGTGCCCTCCGCGCTGCGGTCGGGGTCGGCCACGAGATCGAGCAGTTCGGCCTGCAGCGCGATCGCCTCAAGCAGCCTGTTGAGATTGGTGCCCTTGGTCGCCGACACTTCAACCGCGAGGGTATCGCCGCCAAACGCCTCGACCTGCACGTCGTGCTGCAGGAGCTCTTGCATCACCCGTTGGGGATCGGCTTCGGGCTTGTCGATCTTGTTGACGGCGACGATGATTGGAGCCTTCGCCGCCTTGGCGTGGCGAATCGCCTCGATCGTCTGCGGCATGACGCCGTCATCCGCAGCCACCACCAGCACGACGATGTCGGTCACCTTCGCTCCTCGCGCGCGCATCGCGGTGAAGGCCGCATGGCCGGGGGTGTCGATGAAGGTGATGGTCTCGCCACCGGGCGCAACGACCTGGTAGGCGCCGATATGCTGCGTGATGCCGCCGGCTTCGCCCGCGACCACATTGGCGTGGCGGATGGCGTCGAGCAGCGAGGTCTTGCCGTGATCGACGTGGCCCATGATGGTGACGATGGGCGGTCGCGCAACGGAGGCGCCTTCCTCGTCAGGCCGATCGAAGAGACCCTCCTCGACGTCCGATTCGGCGACGCGCTTGACCGAATGGCCCATTTCCTCCGCAATGAGCTGGGCGTCGTCCGCCTCGAGCACATCGGTCAGCGTCACCATGCGGCCCTGGCGCATCAGAAGCTTGATCACGTCGACCGCGCGTTCGGACATGCGGCTCGCGAGCTCCTGGATGGTGATCGCTTCCGGGAGGACGATCTCACGGGCGATTTTCTCTTTCTGGTCGTGCGCGCCGTGGCCTCTCAGGCGCTGCGTTCGGCGACGGAAAGCAGCAACCGAGCGCGTGCGTTCGTCCTCGCCGGAGGTCGCGCTGGTGACAGTCAGGCGGCCACGGTTGCGCTGCTCGCCGGTGCGCGCCGGCCGCGGCGTCGGGACGACGACCTTCTGCCCCGGCGGCAGTGCGAGCGCCGGACGCCTCACGACGACCCGCCGCTCTTCCTCTGCGCCTCCAGGGGCGGCAGCAGCAGGGGCTCGGGCGAGCGCACCCGGCAGGGCGGCGCCGGGCGCAGCCGGGGCAACGCGCGGGATTGACGGAGACGGCGCCGGTTCGCCGCCGGAAAGGCGTCGTCGGGCTTCATCCTCCGACTGCCGCTTGAAACTGGCTTCGTGCGCGCGGCGAAGCTCTTCGTCGCGCTTGCGTGCTTCCGCCGCGTCGCGTTCGAGGCGATCACGCGCCTCGCGCTCACGCCGAGCCCCAGCTTCACCCTCCTGGCGGCGGCGATCGTCCTCTTCCGACGCGCGTGCGTCGATCAGCGCCCGGGCACGCGCTTCACGCTGCTCGGCGGTCAAGGTGGGCAGGACGACGCCGGTCTTGGGCGGCGGCGGTGCGGTCGGCTTGGCGGGCGCGACCGGAGCGGCCCGCGCCGAAGCGGTAAGCGCGCTCGGAGCAGCCGGCGGCGGCGCGGCGGCGGGCGCCGTCGGCGCAGCTCGCGCGGCGGCCGCCGCTTCCGCCGGCGTCAAAATCCGCCGCTTCACCTTCTCGACGACGACCGCCTTGCTGCGCCCGTGCGAAAAGCTCTGCCTCACGGTACCCTGCTCAACCGGACGCTTCAGGTGCAACGTCGCCTTCGGCGGAGCAGCCGTCACTGTCTTATCGCTATTACCCGTCTCACTCATGCCACTTCCTAACCACCTGGCTTCTCAGCCAATTCGATGGGCCCGCGGGACGTTTCGGTCTCGTCGGCCGTTGCGTCGTCGCGCTCCGTCTCGGTCGCCGGGTCCGTTTCGTCGCCGCGATAGCGGCGCAAACGATCCGCCCTTGCGAGAAAGGCCGAACTCGCCGCCCCTTGTTTGAGGGCAGCATGTATCACATTTGCCCGCCCCAATGCCAAATCCAATTGACCCGACTTGAAGAGATCGATGCGCACAATCGCGTTCGCTTCCGGGCCGAGTTTGGCGCGCAGGGCGTGGACTCGCTTCGCCGCTCCGTCCGCCGCCCCGTCGCTCGCCTGAATCAGCGCGACGACCGCCCCGGCCTCGATCGCCGAATCGACCTTGAACGCGCCGGCCACGACGAGGCCGGCCTTGTTGGCGATCGACAACGATTGCAACGCGTCCTGCTCAAGGAGCGCGCCAACCGTCTCGGCCAGGGAGGCGGGCGCCTCCGCCTTGGCTCGAAAGGCACGTGAAAACGTTTGTTTCGCGGCCGCTCGACTTACAGTCTCAAAGCTCAGCCGCGTCCAAACCCCCCGTCCTGGCAGCTTGCGCCGGATATCCGGGACGACCGATCCGTCGGGACTGAGCGCGAAGCGCAGCATCGCTTCGGGAACGCCCTTGGTCCCCGTAACAATGCAGGTCCGCTCCGACCTGGCTTGGTCGCTCTCGGTTCGCAATCGATCGATCCCGACACTTACGCCCCTTCGGCGTCTTGCGCCTGCAACTCCTCCTGGGGCGCAGGCGCTTCGATCCAGCCCGCGCGCACGCGCGCGTCCAGGATCATCGCGTCAGCCTGGGCCCGCGACACCTCGGACCCGATTAGAAAGCCCGGCTTTGCCACATCGCCGTCGGTCCAGCCGAGGAGATCGTCGCTCGCGCAATCGGCGAGATCCTCGAGCGTCTTGACGCCGTTCTCTCCGAGCTTGACCAACATTGGCGTGGTGAGCCCGGCAATCTCCTTGAGATCGTCGGACACCCCGAGCGCCTTACGCTGGTCGTCAAACTCAGACTCGATCCTGGCAAGGTGTCCTTGCGCGCGCGCCTGGATTTCGGCCGCCGTGTCGGCGTCGAAGCCTTCGATCGACGCCAGCTCGGGCGGGTCGACATAGGCGATTTCCTCGACGGTGCGGAAGCCTTCGGAAGCCAGAAGCTGGGCGACCGTCTCATCGACGTCGAGCGCGTCCATGAAGGTCTGCGTCCGCTCCGTGAATTCCTTCTGCCGGCGCTCGGACTCTTCGGCTTCCGTCAAGATGTCGATGTCCCAACCGGTCAGCTGCGAGGCAAGGCGCACGTTCTGCCCGCGCCGGCCGATCGCCAGCGAGAGCTGATCGTCGGGAACGACGACTTCGATGCGGGTCGAGTCTTCGTCGAGCACCACCTTCATGACCTCAGCCGGCTGCAGCGCGTTGACGATGAAGGTCGCGGCGTCCGAAGACCAGGGAATGATGTCGATCTTCTCGCCCTGCTGTTCGTTGACCACCGCCTGCACGCGCGAGCCACGCATGCCAACGCAAGCGCCGACCGGATCGATCGACGAATCGTTCGACACCACGGCAATCTTGGCGCGCGAGCCCGGATCGCGCGCCACCGACTTTATCTCGACGATGCCATCATAGATTTCCGGCACTTCCTGGGCGAACAGCCGGGCGGTGAATTGCGGATGCGTGCGGGACAGGAAAATCTGCGGGCCGCGGGCCTCGCGCCGGACGTCATAGACGTAGGCGCGGATGCGATCGCCGGGCCGGAACATCTCGCGGGGGATCAATTCGTCGCGGCGCACGACCGCTTCGCCCGCGCCGGAGCCGCCGAGATCGACCACGACGTTGCCGTATTCTACCCGCTTGACGGCGCCGTTGATGATATCGCCGATGCGATCCTTGTAGACGTCATATTGCTTGTCGCGCTCGGCCTCGCGGATCTTTTGCACCAGCACCTGCTTGGAAGCCTGAGCGGGAATGCGCCCGTAGTCGAACGGGGGCAGCGATTCGGCGATCCAGTCGCCGATCTGAGCCGAGGGATTCTTCTTCTGCGCCTCGGTGAGCGTCATCTGCGTCGCCTCGTTCTCGACCTCGTCGACAACGAGCAAAAGCCGGGAAAACCGGATCTCGCCGGTTTTCGGATTGATCTCAGCGCGGACCTCGGTCTCCTGGCCGTAACGGGAACGCGCGGCCTTCTGCATCGCGTCTTCCATCGAAGCCAGAACGATCGTTCGATCGATCGATTTCTCCCGCGCGACCGCATCGACAATCTGCAACAGTTCAAGTCGGTTGGCGCTAACGGCCATATTTCTCTCCTTCGTCAGGCCCGAGCAGCTTTGGAGCCGCGCCGCGGGCCGCGGCTTTGGGTTCGTTTGTCTTACGCGTGGCGCGCGGAGCGCCCTCTCGGTCGTTGCCCGTCTTGCGCTCAGGTCCTCGCTTCGCGTCCTTGAGCGCCGCCTTCTCGCGCCGGAGCGCGGCGCGAATGAGATCGTCGGTCAATATGAGCCGCGCCTCGGCCATCGCGCGGATCGGCAATTCGACCTCGCTCTTGCTCCCGTCGTCGGCGGCTAGCGCCATTCGCGCCGCTGGCCCATCGGGTCCGGGCACGACGGCGGCGAGATGTCCACGAAAGCGCTTGCGTCCGTTGATCAGGACCGCCATTTCCACACGCGCTTCGTGGCCGGCGGCGCGGGCGAAATCCGATTCACGCACCAGCGGCCGATCGATGCCGGGTGAGGAAATCTCCAACCGATAGGCCTGAGCCATCGGCTCCTCGACATCGAAGACCGGCGACAACGCCACGCTGACGTTTTCGCAATCCTCGATTCCCATCGTCCCGTCGGGACGCTCCGCCATGATCTGAATCGTTGGCCCGTCGCCTGAGGAAATCTGGACCCGGACAAGCCGGTAGCCCAGATCCCGCAGAACCGGCGCCGCGATGCGGCCGACGCGATCCCCCGGGCCCGAATCTTCGATCAGACGGACTTCATCAAGCCCCTCGACGGGCTCAGCGGCAGTTGGAAGCGAGGCTTCGACCATGCAACCTACGGGCAACAAGACCTGGCGGCAATAAAAAAGAGCGGGTCCCGGCCGGGGCCCACTCTCAACTTGTCTCTCCTTGCGAAGAGCTATGAGATGTCGTTGACCGCCATATAGGCGAACGGCCGCGCCAGCGCAAGGGCGAATCCGGCCATTCTCAAACGCCGAGGGCCGTCAGCAAGACCCGGACCGTCATGAAGATCAGGATCAGCGATCCGACGGTCCAGAAAACCGAGCGAACGTCATGGGTCTGCGCCGTCAGATAAGCGGCAAAATGAAGCAGGCGGAAGACGACGTAGCCGTAGAATGCGAGGCGGGCGACGAGAAGCGACGGCGCAGTGAGAACGTAAAGCAGTCCGGCGGCGAGAAAGAAAGGGATGTTCTCGACATGGTTGCCTTGAATGCGCCGGACGCGCTCGACCCTGTCGTTGGGGGCGAGTTGGCCAGGGTCAGGATTGGGATTGAGCGGTGTCTTGCGCAGATCCTCGGGCGACCGGAAGCCTCCGTTGACCTGCATCATCCGCGCGATCGTCAGCCACGACGTGGCGGAGGCGAGGAGGATCATCAGGGTCGCTGCGACGGCGTAGGCCGCGAACACCGGATTGGCGAAGCTCAGCAGGTCCATGGTGTTTGACTCTCTCGGCCCAACGCCCATTCCGGACATCCGCCGTTCATGAAGCCGATCTCCGCTCACGCGGTCGGCAGCTTGTATCCCTTGAACGTCTCGCGCAATTTCAGCTTGTTGATCTTGCCCGTCGCAGTGTGGGGAATTTCCTTCACCACCTGCATATCGTCGGGCATCCACCATTTGGCGATGCGGGGCTTCAGGAAATCGAGGACCTCGTCGCACTTGGGCGAGCATCCTTCCTTCGCCACGACGACGAGCAGCGGCCGTTCGTCCCATTTCGGGTGGGCGACGCCGATGACGGCGGCCTCGGCGACATCGGGGTGACCAACAGCCAGGTTCTCGATGTCGATGGTCGAGATCCACTCGCCGCCCGACTTGATCACGTCCTTGGCGCGATCCGTGATCTGCATGAACCCTTCGGAATCGATGGTCGCGACATCCCCGGTGTCGAAGAACCCGTGTTCGTCGAGGATGTTCGTGTCGTCCTTGAAATACCGGTCCACAACCGAGAAGCCGCGAACTTTCAATCGGCCAAAGCGCTTGCCGTCCCACGGCAGCGCTTTGTTTTCGTCGTCGACGATCTTCATTTCGACGCCAAACGGCGCCCAGCCCTGCTTGGCCTGGATCGTAAGCCTCTGCTCGCCCGAGAGCGCGCTTGCGCTTGGCTTGAGGGCGCCCGCGGAGCCGACCGGGCTCATCTCCGTCATGCCCCAGGCGTGGCGGACCGTGACGCCGTAATCCTCCTGGAAGGCGCGGATCATATCGGGCGGACAAGCCGAGCCGCCAATGCCGACGAATTTGAGCGTCGTGAGCTTCTTGTTCTCCTTGCGCAGGTATTGGAGCAGCCCCAGCCATACGGTCGGCACGGCTGCGGTCATCGTCACCTTCTCGGTCTCGAGGAGATCGAAGACCGAGGCGCCGTCGAGCCTTGGCCCCGGCATCACCATGCTCGCGCCGCGCATCGGGCACGAGAGCGCGAGGCCCCACGAATTGGCGTGGAACATCGGCACCACGGGCAAGACCGCATCATCCGACGTAACCGTGAGGCACGCCGAGGTGCTCGCCATCATCGAATGCAGGAGGTTCGAGCGATGCGAATAGAGCACGCCCTTCGGGTTCCCGGTGGTGCCGGAGGTGTAGCAGAGCCCGGCCGCGGTCCGCTCGTCGAACTCAACCCAAGCGAAATCCTCATCGACCTCGCCGATCCAGTCTTCGTAGGCGACGGCGTTCTTGAGTTTGGTCGCCGGCATGTGCGCGTTGTCTGTCAGAACGACGTAGCGCTCGATCGTCGGCAACCGGTCGGCGAGCCCTTCCATCAATTGCACGAAGGTCAGGTCGAGGAACACGAGCCGATCCTCGGCGTCGTTCATGATCCAGGCGATTTGCTCGGGGAACAGCCGCGGATTGACGGTGTGATAGACCGCCCCGACGCCGACGATGCCATACCAGGTTTCGAGATGGCGGTAGCCGTTCCAGGCCAAAGTCGCGACGCGATCGCCGAGCTTGATCCCGTCGCGCTCGAGCCTTTTGGCGACCTTGAGCGCGCGCTGCCGAACCTCGCGGTAGTTGGTGGTGTGCATCGGTCCTTCGACCGTCCGCGAGGCGACCTGCTGCTCAGGGAACTGGACGGCGGCGAAATCGATGACCTTGTGCATCAGCAGGGGCCAATCCTGCATC
>DATDHT010000393.1:0-4999 GCA_036521435.1 Roseiarcus sp. | reverse complement strand
ATCAGAGGCGTCAGATCCTCTGCTCAACTTTTGGCCGGCCCAGACTGATGACGAACGGACGGCCGGCAATCGCGCCGCCGAGCGACGGCGTGATCCGGAACGGTAGGCATGCCTCGACCGCGCGTTCGACGTCGTCGACGATGGCTTGTCGCGCATCCTTATCGCCCTCGAGATGAGAAAAGGTGATCCGCGGCTTGCCGAAGATCGAGCCGTCACGCTTCATCATCAGCATGATCGTGAGCCGCGAGCCGGCGGGACCGGCCGACTTCCCGGCCATGCAGGCGCCGAACTGGCGCTGAAGGTCCACGAGTGTGTTCGCCGGCGACGCGCCTTCGGCGAGCGCCGGGTCTTCGGCGAGCATGATCCGTGTGGCGCAAGCGAACGCCACGGCCAATGCGATGATCGCCCGAGCGCCCCTCATTGCACCTCCCCCGACATGACAGCCGCCATGAAACGCCAAGTTCGGTCCGAAACTGTCGAAGATCAATGCGCAGGCGCTGAAGCCGGGATATTGTCATCGAGGCTCGAAGAGCGGGAGCGCGGCGTGGCGGACCCAGTTGCGAAACGCCGGCGGGCTTACGCGGCCGAGGTCACGCGAAGCGCCCACGTCCAAGACCCGAGGATAGAGGCCGCCTTCGCCGCCGTTCCGCGCGAGGATTTCGTAGGGTTCCCGCCGTGGCGGATCGGCTCCGGCGGCCTGTTCGGGCTGACCTCGTCCGACGACCCCGCGCGTCTCTATGAGGACGTCCTCGTCGCCATCGACGCCGAGCGCGGCATCAACAACGGCCAGCCGTCGCTGCACGCGCACTCGATCGACGCGCTTGGCGTGCAGGAGGGCGAGACCGTCCTGCAAATCGGCGCCGGCGCTGGCTATTACACCGCGATCCTCGCCGAGCTCGCCGGGACGAAGGGCAGGGTGATCGCCTATGAGATCGCGCCGGACATTGCCGCGCGCGCCGCGGCCAATCTCGCCCGCTACCGCCAAGTCGAGGTCCGCGCCCGTTCCGGCGTCGAGGACCTGCCCAAGGCTGACGCCATCTACGTCAACGCCGCGGCCTCGCATCCCGTTCGCGCCTGGCTCGATGCGCTGAAGTCCGGCGGAAGGCTCGTCTTTCCTCTCCAGGCAGCGGCCTCGAGCGGGGCGATGCTGATCGTGACGCGGCCTGAAGGCGGCGAGGCGTGGCCCGCCCGCTTGCTGACGGGCGTGGTGTTCATCCCCTGCCAAGGGGCGCAAGATTCGGAGATGGGCCGCAAACTCGATGAGGCGTTCCGCCGAGGCGCCCAGGGCAGGGTCCGCTCGCTCCGCTTGGGGAGCGAGCCCAGCGAGACGGACTGGGTCCGGGGCGTCGGCTGGGCGCTGTCGAGCGAGCCGGCGGAATAGGGCGACCTGTGTCCGCAGGACCCGGCTGGACCGGTGGCCGTTCCGTGCAAGCAAGCGCGAGGAAATGCGCCTGATCACCCGCCAGTGAATTGATCCACCCGGAGGTGTGGCTTTGGACACAAGTGGGGACCAATTCACTGGCGGGTGATCAGGGTCTGGCGTAAGGCTATCGCTTACGACGCCAGTCCTCAATGAGAGCGCGATGCAAATCGATTATCAGACGACCGCCAACTTCTGGGACAAAACTCATTTCGACCCCGTTTTTTTAAGACGCGAATGGAAGTTCCATCCAACTGCGAAGTTGAGGCTTCACGCGCTGCTGGGCGCGTCGTCCCGAGAGCAATGGTTCCACAATCGATATTTATCGGGACGCTCTGGCCTTCGTGGGCTCAGCATCGGAGTTGGGAAGGCAGAGGCCGAACTCAATCTAATATCCCTCGGCGGGTTCGACCGGTACGACCTCTACGACGTCAGTCCGGTAGCCACTGAGACCGGTCGTCAGACGGCCCAGGCAAGGGGGCTTAAGGCCGCCAATTTCGTCTGCGGCGACATATACGAGGCCGTCTTGCCGGACGGTGGCTACGATGTCATCACCTTCTTCGCAGCGCTGCACCACATGGGAGACCTTGAGGCTATTTTGCAGAAGTGCAATCGCATGCTGGCGCCCGGTGGCGTGCTGTGGGCCGCCGAATATGTCGGGCCGGATCGCTTTCAGTTTCCCGACAAGCACACGGCCTTCGCCAAGGCGCTCTATCGGGCGCTCGATCCGGAAATCAAGTTGCCATTCGAGCCGGAATTGAGGTTCCCCTCGGCCGAGGAGGTCATTGCGGCTGACCCGACCGAGTCCATCCATCCATCTGAGATTCAATCCACGATGCGCTCGATTTGGCCGAATATGGAATTTATCGGGACTTATGGAACCCTGATGTTCATCCTGTCCTGGTGTCTCAACTACAACGCCTGGTATGACACCGATCAGGGTCGGGAATCGTTCAACACGATCCTGGATATCGACGCTGCAATGATCGATGCCGGCCGCTTACCTCACTATTTTGCTTATTTGGTCGCGAAGAAAGAATGATCGGAAGCCCGCCGAGCTGAGCCGGGCCATGCAGGCGGATCGCCAAGCCCGCGCCGTTCAAGGCGGGCGACTGTCGACCGGGCCGGGCGAGTAGGGCGCGCGGACGCCGCCAGGCCGGCCGCCGAGGACCACAACTTGAGGGCGAGTTTCCTCCAAGAAAATCCAAGGAAAAAAAAGGAAAAGTCCTTGCATTTCCTTGGATTTCTTTGGCCGATTCGGGGCTTTTCAAAGGGTTACAGCGAATCCAAACAAGAAAATCCGCCAGCCGCTCAACTCGCCCTCCTGGTTGTGCTCCAGACACCGCAGACCTGCATGTCCTTCATTCCTCGCTTGGCGGCGGCTGCCCATCCGCTCCAGTCGGCCAGCGGGAATATCTATAACACAAGTTCTGTTTTTGCCAAGTAAATTCGCTATCGACATCCAATTCGGAACGCCGATCGTGCCGATACGCCGATCGCGACTGGGCAGAAAATCAGGGGAAATCCCGCGGAGCAGCGCTTTACATTTGATCAAGCGGCGAGCCTCCACAGCAAAGGGGCGTCCTGGCGTCCTCCTTGCGCCGTCGGATCACCCTGAATAAGGGACCCGGCTTAGGCGCCGCCGGAAGATTGCTCGGAGTCCTTGCGCAATTCGGAAAGTGGTGCTATATCTATTTCGTTGGCGGATGCCAGCGGCCCTACGGGCCTCGCCGGGCGGGTTCCGCTTTGCTTTGAAGCGCCTGACCGACGAAGGAGCGGCCCTTCCGTACGGCTAGACCGTGAAGCTCACCCCACAGCCGCAGGAGGCGACCGCATTCGGGTTCTTCACCCTGAACGACTGGCCCATCAGGTCGTCGACGAAATCGAGCTCGGCCCCTTTGAGCATTTCGAGCGAGACCGGATCGACCAGCAAAGTCGCCCCGTCGCGGGTCACCGCCACGTCGTCCTCGGCGCGGCTCCTTTCCACGTCGAACGCATATTGGAAGCCCGAGCAGCCCCCGCCCTTGACTGAGATGCGCAAAGCAGCCCCCGCCTCGCCCTTGAGGATCTTATTCAATCGCTTCGCCGCGCTGGCGCTGATCGTGACGCCCTCGAGTCCGGGAGAGACAGCCTCGTTCATGGCTTTGGCCTTTAATCGCTTGCGCCGTAGAGCCGGCGCCATCAAGAATCCCTAGGCGCCAAGATATGGACGCCGAGCAAAGAGCGCAATGTCAAGGCGATCGATGTCGGACGACACTGGCCTGACGGCTCGGGCGCCTTACGCCGCCGACCCCGCTCGGGCGCCGCGCCTGATCGCCGAGCCGCCTTCGGCGACGCGGACCGACTTCCAGCGCGATCGCGACCGCATCGTCCATTCCACCGCCTTCCGCCGTCTCGCCCATAAGACTCAGGTGTTCGTCGATCACGAGAGCGACCATTTCCGCACCCGCCTTACCCACACGATCGAGGTGGCGCAGATCGCGCGCGCGCTCGCTCGCGCCTTGAGGCTCGACGACGATCTCGCGGAAGCGATCGCGCTTGGCCACGATCTCGGCCATACGCCTTTCGGGCACACCGGCGAGGATGCGCTCGACGCCTGCATGGGAGAGCACGGCGGCTTCGACCACAACAGCCACGCTTTGCGCATCGTCACCGAGCTCGAGCGGCATTACGCCGAGTTCGACGGCCTCAACCTGACGCAGCCGACGCTGGCGGGGCTCATCAAGCATAACGGGCCGCCGCTCGACTCTTCTGGCGCGCCGACTGAGCGATACCGGGCATGCGGCGTCCCGGCCGCCGTCCTCCGCTATGATGCGAGGCAAAGCCTGGAGCTCAGTCTCCATGCGAGCCTCGAGGCGCAAGCGGCTGCAATCGCTGACGATATCGCCTACGATGCTCATGACATCGACGACGGCCTGCGCGCCGGCCTGTTCTCGCTCGCCGAGCTTCGCGTCGCGGTTCCGTTCGTCGACGGCCTGATGAGAGAGGTCGACGCGCTGCATCCGGGCCTTGAGCAGCCTCGGGCGATCCATGAGCTGACCCGGCGCCTCATCACCCGGTTCATTGAGGACGCGATCGGCGAAAGCAGCCGGCGGATCGCCGAATCCAGGGTCGATAGTCCGGAAGCGGTCGCCGCCGCCGGGCGGACGCTGGTCGGGCAGACCGCGACAATCGAGGCGGCCGATCGTGACATCAAGGCCTTTCTCATTGGCCGCATGTACCGGCATCCGAGCGTCCGAAAGGTCCGCGGCGAGGCGGACGCGATCGTGCGGCGCCTGTTCGGGGCCTATATGAGCGATCCGTCCGCCATGCCCCCCGAATGGGCGGCCAAGGCCGACGGACAAGCGCGCGCGCGCGCTGTCGCCGATTACATCGCCGGCATGACCGACCGGTTCGCGATCGCCGAGGACGCCCGGCTTTTTGACGGGCGGCTCGACTTGCGTTAGAGGCGCGCGGCCGGGTCCCCGTCATGGCCGGGCTTGTCCCGGCCATCCACGCGGGTCAGCGCGCGGGAAGATCGCGGATTTCCGCGGCTTTCGCTGAGGCAGCTCGTCAGGGCGTTCCTTTGGCCAGGCCGTA
>DATDHT010000392.1:0-5582 GCA_036521435.1 Roseiarcus sp. | reverse complement strand
GAAAAGATCGGGCAGCTCAATATGGTCGCCGCGTCCCGCGTGGTCACCGGTCCCGGCGAGCTTCGAGACTTGCAGGAGGGGATTCGAACCGGACGGATCGGAAACCTGCTCAACCTCTGGGGCGCGGACGAAACGCGCGCTGTCAAGCGCCTCGCGGTCGAGGAATCCCGTCTCGGCGTTCCCTTGCTTATGGGCCTCGACGTGATCCATGGCCACCACACGATTTTTCCCGTGTCGTTGGCGGAAGCCTGCCTTTTCGACCCTGACCTTTGGGAGAAGACGGCGCGTGTCGCTGCCGAAGAGGCTGCCGAGGACGGGGTCGCTCTGACTTTTGCGCCGATGCTCGACGTGGCGCGCGACCCGCGATGGGGTCGCGTCATCGAGAGCCCCGGCGAAGACACATGGATTGCTTGCCAGATGGCGGCGGCCAAGACGCGGGGCTTCCAGGGACGAGATCTCGCTGCGCCTGATAGCGTTGCCGCCACCGCCAAGCATCTGTGCGCCTATGGCGCGGTTTCGGCCGGTCGCGAATATGCCTCGGCGGAAGTGTCGGAGAGGACTCTGCACGAGATCTACCTGCCGCCGTTTGCGGCCGCGGTTGCTGCCGGGGTTGCGGCGATCATGCCGGCTTTCATCGATGTCTCCGGCGCCCCGATGACCGCCAACGCCAAACTGCTGCAGGGTTGGCTCAGAGGAGTCGTCGGCTTCGAGGGCGTCTTGATCAGCGACTACAACGCTGTCGCGGAACTCCTCAATCATGGCGTTGCGGCGGACCTCATCGAGGCTGCGGCGCTCGCCCTCAACGCGGGCGTCGACATAGATATGACCAGCGGTGCTTACATCCAGTGCTTGCCGGAGGCGCTCGAACGCGGCCTCGTAACGATGGCCACGATCGACGCCAGCGTCCGGCGGGTGCTCCAGCTGAAGGAGCGGCTTGGGCTGTTCGATGATCCCTATCGCCGAGGCTCGGCCCTCCCGGAGCTGCACCGAGCAGAGGAGCGGCGCGAGCTGGCGCGAGATGCGGCGAGACGGGCGATTGTGCTCTTGTCCAACCGCACGGGCGTCCTGCCCCTATCCCCTAAGATCAAACGCCTCGCAATTATCGGTCCCTTGGCTGAAGCGCCGGGCGAGATGCTGGGCTCCTGGGCTTCGGCGGGTAAGCCTCAGGACGCCGTGTCCATTCTCGAGGGCCTCAAGGCGGCGCTGCCGCAATGCCGGATCGATCATGCCGCGGGCGTCGACATCGATGGACAAACGACCGACGGGATACAGGCCGCAATCGACCTCTGCGCGGGCGCCGAGGCTATCGTGCTCTGCCTTGGCGAGAGCGCGGCGATGAGCGGGGAGGCTGCGAGTCGAGTCGACATTGGTTTGCCAGGTCGGCAGCGCGCGCTCGCCGAAGCCATCCTTGCCCTTGGCAAGCCTGTCGTCGTGACGCTCTCCTCAGGTCGCCCGCTGACCGCGCCATGGCTGTTCGAGCGCGCTGACGCGGTGCTGGCGACCTGGTTTCTTGGGCAAGAGGCGGGACACGCGGTTGCCGAGGTTCTGACCGGAGCATTCAACCCGACCGGCCGATTGCCCCTGAGCTGGCCGCGCGATGTCGGGCAGGTCCCGATCTTCTACAACGAGCTTCCTTCCGGCCGCCCCTATGCGCCCGGAGTGCACTATTCCAGCACCTATCTCGATCTGCCGCCGACGCCGCAATTTCCCTTTGGCCACGGCCTCTCCTACAGCCGCTTTGCGCTCGACGATCTTCGCTGTGAGCCGACGCGCATTCAGGCGGGCGACACGGTCGAGGTGACGATAGCCGTCCATAACGACAGCGAGGTCGACGGCGAGGCGACGGCGTTCCTGTTTGTGCGTGATCCAGTCGCGAGCATCGCCCGACCGCTGTTGGAGCTTAAGGGGGTGCGGAAAGTCGACCTCAGGGCCGGAGAGCGCAGGGACGTGAAGTGGCGCCTTCCGGTTGAGGATCTGTCATTCGTGGGTCCGAACCTGGATCGTATCCTCGAGCCAGGCCGCTTCGAGATCCATGTTGGCCAATGCGCGGATGCGGCCAGCCTTCTCAGCGCCACCATCGAACTGGGGAGCTGAAGGGGCGCCCCCCTCGCCTCGGGTGTTCGCGGTCCTAGATGATATCCCGGCCAGGTCAACGATAAGGAGCAGGGAGGCCTCGTCGTCCTTAACGAGTCGCAAGTGAGCCTTTTCAACGGGTTGGGGCGCAATTAACGAGTCGCCTCGCGTCCGCTGCGGGTCTGCCGCTTGGACAGCGGAATTGACCCTGATACGACTTTCCATATCAGACAAAATTAGTATGTATAATATAAGCCTGACTTGTCCAAGGTTGCACCAGATGGGCAAAGGGTTAAAAGCCCACCCTGTCATCCCGGCACGAACCTGAGGGTTCACCCGGCATTCGCCCGCCTTGCGATGATTTCGGGTTCTCTGTCTGGTAAGCTCGAAATCATATGGATCGTGAAGTCAGACCCCCCGCGGCTCATGCGAACCCTGAATCTGCGAGCCGCCCGGACGAGGTTGCGGTCGATGGCGAGCACCGTGCGCCCCGGTCGACCGTTCTGGTCACCGGCGCGAGCGGCTTTCTCGGCTCTGCCATAGCCGGTGCTCTGAGAGCGCGCGGCCACGCCGTCCGCGTTCTGGCGCGTGCTTCAAGCCCACGGACAAATCTCAACGCGGCGGACGTTGTTTGCGAGGGCGATCTCCGTGATCGAGCCTCGTTGGCGGCGGCGCTGAAAGGTGTCCGCAGCCTTTTTCACGCGGCTGCCGATTACCGGCTCTGGGCACGAAACCCGGAGGAGATCCAGCGCAGCAATGTCGAGGGCACGCGCCTGATCATGGAGGAGGCGCTCAGCGCCGGCGTCGAGCGCATCGTCTACACCAGCAGCGTGGCGACCCTGAAGCTCACTCACGGCGCCGCCTCGATAGAGGACAATCCGCTCGCCGACGGCGAGGGAATCGGCGCCTATAAGCGCAGCAAGGTTGCCGCCGAGCGTCTGGTCGAGGCGATGATCAAGCGCGATGGATTGCCGGCGGTGATCGTCAACCCGTCGACGCCAATCGGCCCGCGCGACGTGCGGCCGACGCCGACCGGCCGCATCATCGTCGAGGCTGCATCCGGGCGCATGCCTGCCTTTGTCGATACCGGACTCAACCTCGCGCATGTCGACGATGTCGCTGCCGGACACATCGCCGCGCTTGAACGCGGCAGGATCGGCGAGCGTTACATTCTTGGCGGCGAAAACGTCCTCCTCGGCGATATGCTTGCCGACATCGCACGGCTGGTCGGACGGCGGCCTCCCACGCTCAAGCTGCCGCGGACAATGCTTTATCCAATCGCCTACGGAGCGGAGCTGTTAGCGACGCTTCGCGGCGTCGAACCCTTCATCACGATGGATGGCTTGCGGATGGCGCGCCATCATATGTTCTTCGACGATTCCAAGGCGCGGCGCGAGCTTGGCTATGTTTCAAGGCCCTATGTCGAGGGTCTCGCCGACGCGATCGCCTGGTTTCGCGCCCACGGCGATCTCAAATGATTCTTGCCGGCATCTCATTCATTCCGCTCGCGATCTGGGCCTATCTTCTGTTCGGCAGGGGATGGTTCTGGCTGTGCGGCGAGCGGGACGATTCCGCCAGGGCGACGAATGGCGTGCGACGAGAACGCGCTGCGCTTGGCTCCAGCCGTCATCGCGAGGAGCGAAGCGACGCGGTGATCCGGGGGGGCGTAAGGCTCCCGGCGACTCCTGGATTGCTTCGCCATAGCCCGTCCGAAAGGACGGGCGTCTTTCGACGCCCTATGGCTCGCAATGACGATCGCGGTTCGACGGAAACCGAATTTGAACCACAGAACGAGCCGGATGCGTGGCCGAGCGTCGTGGCGATCATCCCGGCTCGCGACGAGGCCGATATGATCGCTCGCAGCGTCGGCTCACTCCTCAGGCAGGACTATCCTGGTCCTTTTTCGGTCGTCGTTGTCGACGATCAGAGTACGGATGGCACTGCGGCCGCTGCGTCGAACGTGGCGAGCGACGCACACGCGGCCGATCGGCTGAAAATCCTCACGGGAAACGGTCCGCCGCCCGGCTGGACCGGCAAGCTGTCGGCGATGCGCCAGGGCTTGGCCGAGGTCGAAGCGAGCGGGCACGCGCCTGAATTCGTTCTCTTCACGGACGCCGACATCGCTTATGCGCCGCACGTGCTCTCTCGTCTGGTCGCCATCGCCCGCGCTCAAAACAGCGTCCTCACGTCGCTGATGGTCAGGCTGCGCTGCGAGAGCTCAGCTGAGCGCTGGCTCGCGCCGGCCTTCGTCTTCTTTTTTCAGATGCTCTATCCCTTCGCCTGGGTGAACGACCCGAGGCGGACGACCGCCGCAGCCGCTGGCGGCTGCATGCTCGTGCGACGTGAAGCTCTTCATGCGGCTGGCGGTCTCGAGGCCGTGCGCAACGCGCTCATCGACGATTGCGCTCTTGGCGCGCTCATGAAAGGGCAGGGGCCAATCTGGCTTGGTTTGACAGAGAGCGTCGATAGCTTGCGCGCCTATTCCACCTTCGCCGAGTTCCGCCGGATGGTTTCGCGTTCGGCCTTCGCCGAATTGCGTTATTCGCCCCTGCGGCTTGTGGGCGCGATCGGAGGAATGGCGCTCGTCTACCTGGCGCCACCGCTGTTCGCCATATTCGCGCGCGGCGCGGCGCAAACGGTTGGCGCGATCACCTGGGCGATGATGGCGATCGCGCTTGCGCCGATGCTGCGGCTTTACGGGCGCAATGTTATCGGCGGCTTTGCCTTGCCCGCAGTCGCAGCGGCCTATGTCGCCTTCACTTTCGATTCCGCGCTCCAATATTGGCGGGGGCGCGGCGGCTACTGGAAGGGACGATTCCAGGCGCCGATGCGAGAGACAGGGCGCGCATGACGACGGTTAAGGAGGCGCTCTCCGGCAAGGGCCATCGGGACGAAAACTTTCCCGTCGCCTCATGGCTCTTGAGCGAGCAGCGGCGCGGTCCCATCCTGGCCTTCTATCGCTTCGTGCGTGCCGCCGACGATGTCGCCGATCATCCGACGCTGTCGCCAGAGACGAAGCTCGAGCTCCTCGACGATCTCGACGATGCGCTGACCGGACGTGGGGCGCCGGCGGACGAAGCCGAACCGCTGCGGCTTGAGCTTACCAGGACCGGTCTGAGCCCGAAACATGCGCTGGATCTCCTGAAAGCCTTTCGGCTCGATGCGCGAAAGAACCGTTACGCCAACTGGACAGAGCTCATGGACTATTGCGCGCTGTCCGCAGCGCCAGTCGGACGTTTCGTTCTCGACGTGCATGAAGAAGATCCCTCCATGTGGCCCGCCTCCGATGCTCTCTGTTCGGCGCTGCAGATCATCAATCATTTGCAGGATTGCGCTGAGGACTACGAGCGCCTCGATCGCGTTTATCTGCCGCTCGACACGCTTGCGGCTCATGGCGCGTCGGTGGAGATGCTGGATGCGCCAAAGGCGCCGCCGCCTTTGCGCGGAGCGCTTGCCGAACTTGGCCGCCGCACGAGCGAACTCGTGGCGCGCGGAGCGCCGCTCATTCC
>DATDHT010000391.1:0-17489 GCA_036521435.1 Roseiarcus sp. | reverse complement strand
TCGAGACTCAAGCCCTCGACGCCGAGCCTGTCGCCGTCGCCGATCCGCATCGACACGACGTCGACTTGGCTCTGCTCGCCCATGATCGTGATGCAGTGGGTGCGGTCGCGGAGCGCGCCCAGGCCGGTGATGTGGTCGGCGTGCAGATGCGTGTCGACCGCCTTCACGAGCTTAAGATCGAGTTCCTCCATCAGCTTGAGGTAGCGATCGACCTTCTCCAGCACCGGATCGATGATCAACGCTTCGCCGCCGCGCCGGGTGGCGAGGACATAGCTATAGGTGCTCGAGACGCTGTCGAACAATTGCCGGAAGATCATCGGCCCCTCCCTGTCGCGCAGCCCTGAGACGGGCTGTCTTCAACTGGCCGTTATAGTTATTTTGCGGCGGGTTTAACAGCGCCCTCCTGCTGCAAGGCCATGAACGCGCCACCAATCACAGTGGGACCGAACTTGTCCTCGCCGTTCGGCGGCCGGCTGTTGACGGACCCGGTGATGAGGAGGTCATCCTGCGGCCAATAGGCGAAGATCGTCCGGAAGCCGAGGGTTTCGCCCTCGTAGAACCAATAGGCGCCGCCAAGTTCCTTTCGATAGAAGCGGCCGAGGCCAAGGCCGAAGCCGCCCGGCTCATCGGCGGTGACCTCGGGAAGGGCCAAGCCCGTCTTGTTCGAGACCAGCGTGCTCATCTCCTCGAGCTGCTGTGCCGGAATGACGCGCTTCTCGAACAGAGCGCGGATCCATAGGCCGAGGTCGTGCGGGTTGGAGATGATGGCGCCTGCCTCGCCCGCCCACGAGCGGTTCTGCATCCGCATGTCCTTGCCGACGAGCGGCGCGAGCGTCGACATCTTGCATGGCTCCGGTTGGTAACCGAGGCAGTCCTGCAGCAGGTAGAGCGCGCGCGGCACACGCGACATCACGGGACCGGCGGATGCGGGACCGGGGCGCCACCCGTTGGCGTAGAACGTGTCGTGCAGCCCGAGCGGCTCCAGGATCATCGTCGTCAGCGCCTGCTCATAGTCCATGCCCGAAGCGGCCTCGATGATCAGGCCGGCGAGGATGTAATTGGTGTTGGAGTAGAACCATCCTTTGCCGGGCGGAAAATCGTGTCCGTTGGCGGGATCGACGAAGCCGATCAGATCCTTGGCGCTGAATTGATGCTGGAGATCGGCGACCTCGATCTCGCCGATGGCGATCGTCTCCGAATAGTTTGGGATCGGGCTCGTCATTTGTAAGAGCGAGCGGATGGTCACGTCCTTCCACGCCGCGTATTGGGGCAGCCAGCGCCCGATCGTGTCGTCGAGCTTGAGCTTGCCAGCGGCTTCGAGCTTGAGGATCAGCGCGGCGGTGAATTCCTTGGTGTTGCTGCCGATGTCGAACAGAGTGTCAGGGCCGATCGGCTTTTTGTCGCTGAGCCCGTTGTCGCCGGCGAAGACGGAAATGATCGGTTTGCCGGCGCCGCGATCCACCTGCAAGGCCGCGCCGGAAAGCCCTTCGATCGACGCGCGATCCTTGACGTAGGCGTTAACGACCTGCTGCAGCTGCGCTTTGATCGCCGCGTCGTCGGCTCGCGCGGGAGCGCACGACAAGTCAAGCGCGCCGAAGAGAGCTAGAGTCACCCACAGCCAAATCCGCATTGTTGTCAGCTCCCGCTCGGCATCGGCCGACGCCGAGCGCCGACCAGGCGCACGCTATCAGATTCGTATGCCGCTACGAGCGAAGTTGACGATCTCAAAGCCAGTGGAATTTTACGAATTCCACCCTGGCCGCCAGTTGGGGCGGAAGGACCGCACGGACTTCGGTTGAGTGGCTCTGCGCTTCGCGTCCGCGCGGCGCCGTATGGACGACGGCGGCTGCGAGCCTCTCCTAGGTCAGCTCGGCTGCTTGACGATCCGGATATACGGCTTCGGCGAGCGCCAGCCTTCGGGGAACATCTTCTTGGCGTCGTCGTCGCTGACCGAGCCGGAGATGATGACGTCGTCGCCGTGCTTCCAGTTCACGGGCGTGGAGACCTTGTGCTTCGCGGTTAGCAGCATGGAATCGAGCACCCGCAGGATCTCGTCGAAATTGCGTCCGGTGCTCATAGGATAGGTCAGCGTGAGCTTGATCTTCTTGTCGGGACCGATGACGAACACCGAGCGCACGGTCTGGTTGGTCGCCGCCGTTCGGCCATCCGACGTGCCAGGTTCCGCTGCTGGCAGCATGTTGTAAAGCTTGGACACTGCGAGGTCTCGGTCGGCGATGATCGGGTAGTTCACCTTCGAGCCTTGAGTCTCCTCGATGTCGTTTAGCCAACGCATATGGGAGTCGCTCGGGTCGACGCTCAAGCCGATGAGCTTGGCGTTGCGCTTGGTGAACTCGGGCTCGATCTTGGCCATGTAGCCAAGCTCGGTGGTGCAGACCGGGGTGAAGTCCTTGGGATGGGAAAACAGGATCGCCCACTTGTCGCCGATCCATTCGTGAAAGCTGATCTTGCCCTGCGTCGTTTCGGCGGTGAAGTCAGGGGCAGTGTCGTTGAGGCGAAGGCTCATGGAAAACTCCATTCAAAAATCGGACGCGTCGATATGAACGTCGCGCTGGAGCGGGCGGCGCGAGCCGCTGGGCTGACGCTCGACCCGCTGGGACGACGCTCGTTCGCACCGGTCCCGCGGGTCCAGGTCTTAAATAACTATTCCAGCATGCGAAGACAAGCCGATCACATCATAAGTACGTTATATGGCCCTTTTGTCGGGAGGCGTTTGGCCTTCCGTTTCCAACGATTTATGATCCTCCCATGACCGAAGCCGAGATTGCCAAGCTCGCGACCTGGCTCGCGAAAGCGGGGCTTGAGGGACGGACCGAGACCGCGCTGGTCGAGGGCTTTTGCAGTCGCGCGGTTGCCGCCGGATTGCCGCTGGCGCGCGTGATGATGCTCGTCGACACACTGCACCCCATCCATGAGGGGCGGGCGTTTCGCTGGGAAAAAGAAAAGCCGGAGGTGACGCTGACCGAATACGGGCGAACCGGCGAGGGGGAGGCGGCGGAACGGTGGCGGACGAGCCCCCTCTACCGGCTTTTCAACAGCCGCGACTCGGTGTTGCGCTTGCGAGTGACCGCGGAGGCCGAAGCTGAATTCCCCTCCTTCGCGGAGTTTCGTGAGGCGAAGTTCACGGACTATGTCGCGATCATCAACCGCTTCGCCGAAGACGGCGCGATCGGCGAGATGGATTGTGTATATTCCTATTGGACGACGGATCGAGTTGATGGATTCAGCGATGATGAGCTTGGTGCGCTGAAGCGTCTCTCCCCGTTCCTCGGGCTTGCGATCAAAGCTGTTTCTCTCGCTCGCATCGCTGAGACGCTGGTCGAAACCTATCTTGGACGCGACGCCGGCCGGCGGGTGCTGCGAGGCCGCATCGAGCGCGGCGTCGCGGACCGGATCAATACGGTGCTGTGGTTCAGCGATTTGCGCAACTATACGCGCATCTCCGACACTTCGCCGCCGGAGGAGATCATTCCGCTGCTCAACGATTATGCCGAGGCCATCGTCTCGTCGATCCAGCAGCATTCCGGCGATGTTCTGAAGCTGATTGGCGATGGGGTGCTTGCGATATTTCCTGCTGAGGAACGCAGTCGCGCTTGCGCGTCCGCGCTCGACGCCGCTGGCGCCGCGCGAGCGGCGGTCGCCGCCTTGAACGCGCGCCGGTTCGAAAAAGGCTTGCCTTCGACCGACATGTATCTCGGGCTCCATTTCGGCGAGGTCTTCTACGGCAACATCGGCAGCAAGGAGCGGCTCGATTTCACCGTCGTTGGACCCGCGGTCAACGAGGTGAGCCGGATCGCCGCGATGTGCAGGTCGGTGGATCAGCCGATTCTCCTCTCCTCGGCGTTCGCGGAATGCTGCGTCGACCACCCGCACACCTTCGCGTCCGTCGGCCGCTTCGCGCTGCGTGGCGTCGGCAAGCCGCAGGAGCTGTTCACGCTCGATCTCCTTGAGAGCGGCCTGACCAGTTAACGCCGTCGATTCATCCCCGACGGCAGAGCCGCAACAAACCACGGAAGTCGGCGTTTCTCCCCGAAATCGCGGAGATCGCACATGAGTTCAGACGAACACTTCCCCTATTCCCGCCGCGCCATCGTCGGCGCTGGCAGCCTTGGTCTCGTGGCCGCAGCCGCCCCGGCTTTCGCGCAGACTTCCAAGGAACAGCCCCTCTCGAAGCCTGACGAGACGGCGGCCCCGGAGGGGTTGCAAGATCCGCGAACCAAGTACCCGAAACCGCCGTTTCGTAGGCAATCCCAGCCGTGGCCTGGGCTGGCGAGCCGGATGGATCCGCGCCCGGATCACGGCGAGACGTCCTATCGCGGCTCGGGCCGGCTCGCCGGCCGCAAGGCTTTGGTGACCGGCGGGGATTCGGGCATGGGCCGCGCCGCGGCGATCGCATTCGCGCGCGAGGGAGCCGATGTGGCGATCAATCATCTGCCGGAGGAGGCGGACGACGCGCGCGAGGTGATCGAACTTATGAAGGCCGAAGGCCGAACAGCCTTGTCGATCCCAGGAGATCTTCGTGACGAAGCCTTCTGCAAGCGCCTCGTCGACGAGGCGGTTCAGGGTCTCGGAGGCCTCGACATCCTTGTCAGCAATGCGGGACGGCAACAGACCCGCGCCTCGATCCTCGACCTTTCGACCGAAGACTTCGACGCGACGATGAAAACGAACATCTATGCGCCGTTCTGGATCATCAAGGCGGCGTTGCCGCATATGCCGCCAGGTTCGGCCATTATCGGCACCGCCTCCGAGCAGGCTTATGATCCTTCGCCCGACCTCTATGACTATGCGCAGACGAAGGCTGCGACCATGAATTATGTGAAGTCGCTGGCGAAGCAGCTCGCTTCGAAAGGCATTCGCGTGAACGCCGTCGCTCCGGGGCCGATCTGGACGCCTCTGCAAGTCAGCGGCGGCGCGACTCAGGAAAAACTGGAGAAATTCGGCGGCCAGACTCCCCTCGGCCGCCCCGGCCAACCCGCTGAGCTCGGATCCATCTACGTGCAATTGGCGATGGCGGATGCGAGTTATGCGACCGGCCAAGTCTACGGCTCGGCCGGAGGAAGCGGGCAGCCCTGAGACTTACGCGGCTTGACGCGCCCTGCGGCCCGCTTGATACGACGGATGCATGATTCCGCCTGTTCCCTGCGTCCTTAAAGTCGAGCGCCTGGAAAAATCGTTCGGCGACGTGCGGGCGGTGGACGGCGTCAGCTTCCATGTCGCGCCGGGCGAGATCGTGGGCTTGCTCGGCCCGAATGGGGCGGGCAAGACGACGACCATCAATATGATCCTCGGCGTTCTGGAGCCGAGCGCCGGGCGGATTGAGATCGAGGGCATTGATCTCGCAGCCGACCGCACCAAAGCTTTATCCTGCACCAATTTCGCCGCCGTCTACGCGCCGCTGCCCGGCAATCTCACCGTCGAGCAGAATTTGCGCGTGTTCGGCATGCTCTACGCGGTCGAAAATCTTTCGGCGCGAATCGAGAAGCTGCTCAAGGTCTACGATCTCGTGCGTTACCGGCGGAGCAAGGCAGGGGTTCTGTCCTCCGGCGAGCAGACGCGTCTGAGCCTCGCCAAGGCGATGCTCAACCAGCCACGGTTGCTCCTGCTCGACGAGCCGACCGCCTCGATCGATCCCTCGAACGCGCGCGACATTCGCGCCGGCATCGCCAAGTTCGTCGACCGTGGAATCTGCGGCGTGTTGTGGACGAGCCACAACATGGTCGAGGTCCAGGCGGTCTGTGACCGCGTGCTGTTCCTGTCGCATGGGCGGATCGTGCTGGAGGGCGATCCGAAGACGCTCCCCGAGCAGCACGGCGCGGCGACTCTCGACGATTTGTTCGTCAACGTCGCGCAGGAAGCGCTGCACGACGGTGGTCGACGATGAACGCTTCCCGCATCGGCGCCATCGTGCTCAGGATGTTCTATCTCTATCGCGGCAGCCCGCAGCGCATCTTTCCGATTTTTATCTTTGTGGCGATCGATATTCTGGTTTGGGGCTTCCTGACCCGCTACCTCAATTCGGTCTCGCACGCGGATTTCAATTTCGTGCCCGCCCTGCTCGGCGCCGTGCTCTTGTGGGATTTCCTGACGCGGGTGATGCAGCAAATCACGATGACGTTGTTCGAGGACGTCTGGACGCGAAACTTCCTCAATTTTTTCGCTTCTCCCTTGAGAACGTCCGAATATCTGGTTGGGCTCCTGATCGTCGCGATTATCACCAGCGGGTTGAGCCTTGTCGCCATGCTCGTGCTTGCGCAAATCGCGTTCGGCTTGTCCTTTCTCTCTTACGGGTTGCCGATCGCTCCTTTCCTCATGGTGCTGTTCGTCACCGGCATCGCGCTCGGCATCGCCGCCTCTGCCTTGGTGCTCAGGCTCGGGCCCGCATCCGAATGGCTCATCTGGCCGATCCCGATGCTGATCTCCCCATTCGCGGGCGTGTTCTATCCGGTCACCGTCTTGCCCGGATGGATGCAGGCGATCGCGTTGATCCTGCCGCCATCTTACGTGTTCGAAGGCATGCGCTCGGTCGTCGCCGGACAAGGCGCGCCCTGGGATCGCCTGGCGATCGGGGGAGTGCTCGCCCTTGTCTACCTTGTGCTCGCTTGCCTGTTCTTCTTCGCCGTCTATCGCGCGGTGATCCGCAACGGCCTCATCGCCCGCTACAGCGCCGAGACGGTGAGCTAGCCCCACTGTGGCGCCGCGGCGGGGACACGGTTCGGACACGATGTGACACTAGCGATTCTCGTGGGGGAACGAATCGAAGCGCCGGCGGTTGTTCGACGATGAGGGGCTTGATGTCGCAACGCTTCAAGGCGGTTTTCGCTGCTATTTTCGTTCTGGCCACTGGTCTTCTCGCGCTGGCCGCGGAAGCCCAACAAGCCGCAAATCCCCGAATCGCACTCGTCATCGGCAACGCGACGTATCGCGACGCGGCGTTAGCGACGACCGCCAACGACGCCGGTCTTGTCGCGCAGACTTTACAGGCGGCTGGCTTCGACGTGGTCGGCGCCCGCGACCTCGATGGCCAATCCATGCGCACGGCGTTCCGCGACTTTCTGCAGAAGGCGTCGGCGGCCGGCCCGGACATGCAGGCCTTCGTCTACCTCGCTGGCCGCGCGGTTCAGTACAATGGCGACAATTATTTCGTGCCGGTCGACGCTCAGATCAATCGGGACGCCGATGTGCCGATCGAAGCGATCCGCATTTCTGACTTCACCCACGCTCTCGCCGCGACGCCTGGAAGAGCGCGAATCATCGTTCTCGATGCGGCGCGCGCCAATCCGTATGCCGCTCAAGGTTCGCCGCTGGCGCCGGGGCTTGCTCTGGTCGATCCAGAAGCCGGCGAACTGATCGCCTTCAACGCGGCTCCGGGCACGCTGGCCGGCGACGAGGAAGGTCCCTACGGGGTCTACGGCAAGACGCTCGCCGGCGCGATCCGGCAGGGTGGTGTGGATATCGCCCAGGCG
Organism: Roseiarcus sp.; assembly: GCA_036521435.1. Classification (GTDB taxonomy): domain Bacteria; phylum Pseudomonadota; class Alphaproteobacteria; order Rhizobiales; family Beijerinckiaceae; genus Roseiarcus. The sequence continues at coordinate 10,005 of DATDHT010000391.1, read as the reverse complement.
TTCGATCAAACGCGCGTGTCGGTCAATTCAGAGACGCAGGGCGCGTTGCTGCCGTGGAGCGCGTCCAAGCTTGACGGCCCGTTTTACGTCTTCGAACGCGCCGCTGACGCGCCTCCGCCGGCTCTCTCGTTCGCGCAGACAGAACGACGTCCGATATCCAGTTTCTCGGCCGAGGACGCCTACGCCGCCGCTGTCGAGCGGGACACCATGAAGGGCTATCGCGAATTCCTCGCCGCCTATCCGAACTCTGACCAGGCGCGGCGTGTGCGGGCCATTCTCGCGGTCCGGCGAGAATCCGCGTACTGGCGCCGCACGGTCGAGGCGGACACGCCGCGCGCGTATTGGACCTATCTGCACACCTATCCGAAAGGCCCGCACATACCCGATGCGCGCCGCCGCTTGGCGATGCTCTCCGCCGGGTTCGAACCGCCGCCGGACTTTCGGCCAGAGGCTTTTGCGGATCTTCCGCCGCCGCCCCCCGACGAACTCGTCTACGACGAGCGGCCGATCTACGCTTTCGACGATTTCGGCCCGCCTCCTCCCCCGCCGCCGGTCCAATACGGCTACGTCGAAGACGACGATTGGCGAGACTTGCCACCGCCTCCGCCGCCTGCCGAGATTGGCGTACTTCCCGTGCTGGGCGTTGCGATTCCGATCGCGATTGGCGCTGTCGCGTACCAACACGGTTTTCACCGCAATGGCATAGCGCCGCGCGGGCAGCCACGATTGGGTCGGACGGCCTTCGCGCCGCCCCCGCTGCCGGCCACCATCAGACCTGTGGCGCCCCCCGCGCCGGTCGCCGCGGCCGGTCCCGCGGCCAATGCGGCGGTGGTCAAGCCTCTGCGTCCGATTGGCGGGCGCCGCGGCCAGCCCAGTGGGCAACCGACCCCCGGGGCCGCGCCTCAAGGCAGGCCTGCTGGCGCGCCGCCAGCGGGCGCTCAGATCCCGCCAGCGAATCCTGCGGCTCCCGCCGCCCCGGGCCAAGCCATGAAGCCGCTTCCGGTTCCGCCAGCGGCGGGCAATCCGCCCGTCGCCCCTCCGCCGAGCGCCGGAGCGAAGCCGGCCCCAGGCGCTCGGGCGCCGGGCGAGGCCAATGCGCCAGCCATTCACGCCGCTCCGGGCGGCAAGCCTCTGCCAGTTCCTGGCGCGCCGCCCGCGGCTGCCGTTGCGCCGGTGGCTCCGACCGCTCGGGGCGGCAAGCCTCTGCCAGGCGCCGCGGGCGGAAAGGCCTTGCCGGCTCCCGGTGCGCTCCCGGCAACGGCGACTGCGCCCGTCGCGCCGATCGCGCCCGGCCGCAAGCCTCTGCCAGGCGTCGCGGGCGGAAAGCCCTTGCCCGTTCCCGGTGTTCCCCCCGCGGCCGCTCTTCCCGTCGCTCCTGGCGCCAAACCGGCTCCGGCCGCGGTGGTCCCCCCAGCGGCCATCCGAGCGCCCGCGCCTGTCCAGGCCTTGAAGCCGGCGTCGCCAAGGCCCGCAATCAATCCGGCGCCGAAGCCGAATGTGGGGGCGCAACCGCCGGGCGCAGTTCCACACGCTCCGGCCCCGCCGCTACCGGCGGTTCATGCGCCAGCGGCGGCCGCGGCGCCTCGCCCCGCTCCCGCGGCCGTGCATGTCCCTCCTGCGATGGCCGCCCCCGCGCCTCGTCTGGCGCCCCCGCCCGTTCTTCACGCGCCACCGCCGGCGCCCGTGGTGCATGCGCCCCCGCCAGCGGCTGCTCTGCCGCCTGCGCTTCGTCAGCCGCCCCCCGTGGTTCGGGTCCCCCCGCCGGCCGCGCAACCGCGAGCGTGCGGAAGGCCCGGATTGCCGCCTTGTCCGAAGTAGGGCTCGTAGACCTTCCGCATCTGCGGAAGGCGGCGCCGTCGCTAGGGGGGCCGACTTTGCCATGCTGGCCGGCGCCGTGCGAAAGATCGCCGATGGGAACGAGCACCCGATTTGCCGTTGGCGTTCACCTGCTGACTGCTCTGGCCGCCAATCCGGGCAAGGTCCTGCGTTCGGAGGATGTGGCGGATAGCGCCAGCACCAATCCGGTCGTCGTTCGCCGCCTCTTCTCGCTCATGACAGCTGCGGGATTGATCCGCGCCAGGCTTGGTCCGGGAGGCGGGTTCGAACTGGCGCGGCCAGCAATCGACATCACTTTGCGCGATGTCTTCAGCGCGTTGGAGAGCGGGGAGCTCTTCACCGAGCACCGGTCGCCTCCGAGCGCATCCTGTCCGGTCGGCGCCCATATCCTCCCTGTTCTGCGGGAGGCGACAGCGCCCGCGGTCGAGGCTCTCCAGGAAGAGCTGTCGCGCACTACGATTGCCGATTTAGCCGGCGCCGTGCTTGCTCGAAGCAGGCAAGCGCAGGGCGCGGAAACGCAATCGCCTCAAGCGGCGCGCGGAGCCGACTAACATTGCGTAACCGGCGTGGTTACGCTACTAGCCGCATCGCGCGGCGCGGCCGCACGCTTCTCGGAGCTCCTGATGATCAAGTTCTATTATCACCCCTCGCCAAACCCGGCGAAGGTCGCCTTATTCCTCGAGGAAGCTGGGCTTGAATACGAGAGTGTTCCGGTCGACACGCGCAAGGGCGAGCAACACTCGCCGAATTACCGTTCCATCAATCCAAACGCGAAGACGCCGTCGATCGTCGATGGCGAAGCGACAATCTTCGATTCGAGCGCCATCCTGCTCTATCTCGCAGAGAAGACGGGGCGGTTCCTTCCCGAGAATACGCCCAAAGCGCGGGGCGAGCTCCTGTCGTGGCTCTTCTTTGTCTCCAGTGGAGTTGGCCCTTATTCCGGCCAGGCCTTCCACTTCAACGTCGCGGCCCCCGAGAAGATCGAATACGCGATCAATCGATACAATTTCGAAACGCACCGGCACTGGAAGATCCTCGACGACCGGTTGGCCGGGCGGAAATATACGCTCGGCGACACCTACACGATCGTGGATATGTCGATTTGGGGTTGGAGCTCGGCTGCTCCTCACCTGTTGGGCGCGGAAACGTGGTCAAAGATGGCTAATGTCAAGAGACTCGTGGACGAGATCAACGAGCGCCCGGCCGTCGCTCGTGTCAACAAATTGAAGGAAAAGCACGCCTTCAAGCAAGAGTTCGACGACGAGGCCAAGCGGCATCTGTTTCCGCATCAGACGCGAAAGACAGGCTAGCTACGCTGGCTTCGGCAAGCTAGATCGCCTTGCCGATCAACGCGCCGATCCCCGCCGTCACCGCCATGGCGAGGGCGCCCCAGAAGCCGACTCTCAGCGCCGGCTTCATGATCGGGGCGCCGCCCGCCCAGGCGCCGAGCGCGCCGAGCGCGACCAGAAAAACCAACGCGGCGGCGGGGACGGCTTTAACAATGGCGCCTGGGGCTGCGAGAAACGCCGCCAGCGTCGGCAGCGCGGCGCCGATTGAGAAGGCGAGCGCGGATGCGAACGCGGCCTGAATGGGCTTGGGCTGTGCGTTCTCGCTGATGCCGAGCTCCTCGCGCGCGTGAGCGTCGAGAGCGTCTTTAGCCATGAGTTGGCCGGCGACCTCCTGTGCGAGCTTCGGCCTCAAGCCTCTTGCTTCGTAGATATGGGCAAGCTCCTGCCTCTCCTCGACAGGTCGCTCGCGAAGCGCGCGCCGCTCGCGCATGAGGTCAGCGGTCTCGGAGTCGGCCTGCGAGCTGACCGACACATATTCGCCCGCCGCCATCGACATTGCGCCCGCCGCCCATCCCGCGATCGCCGCCGTCAGGATTTCGGGCCGCCCAGCCGCGGCCGCCGCGACGCCCATGATGAGGCTTGCGGTCGAAATGATCCCGTCATTGGCGCCGAGGACCGCCGCGCGCAGCCAGGCGGTCCGGTGGACGTAGTGCGATTCCGCTCCCGGCATTGCGCCGCCCGTCGCTAGACTTTTCGCCCCGTCGAATAGCACACGCTGGGGCCTTGCTCCACGAGGCCGACAGGGCAGGGCAGCCTTACCAGAGCAGGCGGACGCCGTACGCGCTGAAATCCCGCTCATGTGAAACGAGAACGAGATCGTCAAGAAGGGCCTGTGCGATCAGCATGCGATCGAAAGGATCGCGATGCGGCCCTGGCAACGCGCCCGCCGTCTCCCCGTGACGAACGGTAATTGGCAGGCCCACGAATCCTTGGCTCTCGATCACTCCGGCGAGGTCGCCAACGACGGCGCTCGCTCCAGGCAGCTTGCCTAACCGATGCTTCGTCGCAATCTCCCAGATGGAGGCCGCGCTGACGAAGATCGAATCCACCTCTTCGCCGATGGCCTCACGAGCGCGGGCGCTTAGCTTCTCGTCTCCTGACAACCACCAAAGAAAGGCGTGCGTGTCGAGGAGCAGCCGCGCCAATTCATTCCCATTCCGCCAACTCGGCGTGCGTCATTGGCTCGAAAAATTCCGGGCCCACGCTCACCACGCCTTTGAACGCACCGAACTGACGCTTGGCTTTGGGCGGGTGGATCGGCGTGAGCCGGGCGATGGGCGTTTTGCCGCGGGCGATAACGATCTCCTCACCGGCCTCAACGCGGGCGAGAAGCTTGGAAAGATTGGTCTTCGCGGCGTGTATGGTGACGACAGACATTATGCGCTCCGGCTTAGTCCATGGATTAGCTAAGCGCGACGGGCTTGTCCATCGCGCTTGCGAACAAAGCGGGAAACATGGTTGCGTCGACCCATGTCGCTCGCCCTGATTCGCTCGAGCCCGGCCGTCGATCTCAATCCCGAGCAGCAGCTCGCGGTCGAGTATGGGGTCGGCGATCCGAGAGGCTCCGGGCCGCTGCTCGTCATCGCCGGCGCGGGCTCGGGCAAGACGGCGATGCTCGCGCATCGGGTGGCGGCGCTCATCCTTGCGGGCTCGGATCCGAAGCGCATCATGCTCGCCACCTTTTCGCGCCGCGCTGCGGCGGAGCTTGGCCGTCGCGTCGAACGCCTGCTCGCCCGCCGTCTCGCGCCTGAGGCGGCCGCGGCGGCGACACCGGCCTATGCGGGAACGTTCCATGGCCTCGGCGCTAGGCTCTTGCGGGAATATGCGACGCGGCTTGGCCTCGATCCGCAATTCACCATCCATGATCGCGAGGATTCGGCCGACCTTATCAACTGGGCGCGCCATGAAATGGGCGTCGGCGATCTGAAGCAGCGCTTCCCGACGAAAGCGACGTGTCTCACGATCTATTCGCGTGTCGTCAACGCGCAAGGCGATCTTAAAGTCACGCTTGGCAAATGGTTTCCGTGGGTCGCCGGGCACGAGGACGCGCTGCGCGGGCTGTTCGCGTCCTACGTCGAGATGAAGCAGCGCCAGAATGTGCTCGATTACGACGACCTCCTGCTTTATTTCGCCCAGATGCTGGCCGAGCCGGCGATCGCGGCCGAGATCGCCGCTCGCTTCGATCATCTGCTGGTCGACGAGTACCAGGACACCAACGCGCTGCAGGGCGAGATCGTGCTGCGCTTAAGGCCAATGGGTCGCGGCCTGACTGTGGTCGGCGACGATGCGCAAGCGATCTATTCCTTCCGCGCCGCGACGGTGCGCAACATTCTCGACTTTCCCGCCGCGTTCGATCCGCCTGCGCATGTGGTGACGCTCGAGCGCAACTACCGTTCGAGCGGCGCCATCCTTGCCGCCGCCAACGCGGCGATTGCGCTCGCGCCGGAGCGCTTCGCCAAAACCCTTCGCACCGATCGGCCGCATGGGCCCCTTCCCGCGTTGGTCACGGTGGCGGACGATTCCGACCAGGCGCGCTTCGTTGCGACCCGCGTGCTCGCCAATCGCGAGGCGGGCGCGGCGCTCAAGGCTCAAGCGGTGCTGTTTCGCGCCTCCCACCACAGCGCCGCGCTCGAACTCGAACTCACCCGCCGCAACGTGCCATTCGTCAAATACGGCGGTTTGAAGTTCCTCGACGCTGCGCATGTCAAGGACGCGGTCGCGCTGATGCGCTTCGCCGAAAATCCACGCGATCGGGTGGCGGGCTTCCGCGTCGCCCAGCTTCTGCCGGGCGTCGGGCCAAAGGTCGCGGAGACCATCGTCGCCGCGGCGGCGGCCGGCGACGGCTTTGCGACGATGTCGGCGCTGTCGATTCCGGCTAAGGCGCGGGACGGCTTTCCCGCTTTCGCCGATCTCATGCGAAGGCTCGCGTCACGCGCCGCGCCGTGGCCGGCGGAGATCGCCGACGCCGTCGCGTGGCTCGGCCCGCTCATGGAGACCCGATACGACGACGCGCGCGTCCGGATGGGCGATCTCGAGGCCCTCGAGCGCATCGCCGCCTCGTTCCCGTCACGCGAGCGGTTCCTGAGCGAGCTTGCGCTCGATCCGCCTGACACGACCAGCGACGAAGCGGGGCCGCCGCTGCGGGACGAGGACTTTCTCATCCTGTCGACCATCCATTCGGCCAAGGGGCAGGAATGGCGCTCGGTGTTCGTCTTGAACTGCGTCGACGGCTGCATTCCCTCCGACCTCGCCACCGGCTCGTCGGAGGAAATCGAGGAGGAGCGTCGTCTGCTCTATGTCGCGATGACGCGGGCGAAGGACGAACTCGCGCTTGTCACGCCGCAGCGCTTCTATGTCCACGGACAGCCCAAGAATGGCGACCGCAGCGTCTATGCGGCCCGCACCCGCTTCATCCCGCCGCCGCTTTTGAAGCACTTCGACCGCCAGACCTGGCCCGAAGCCGGGGCCTCGCCGGGGCGCGCGGCGAGCGAGGGCCCGCGGGTCGATCTTCAGGCGCGCATGCGAGCGATGTGGCGATAATGCCGACCATCAGCGCATTTTACGGCATCCTGATCCAAATGTTTTGGAAAGACCACGCGCCGCCGCATTTTCATGCGCTCTACGCGGAGTACGAAGCGGTCGTCGACATTCGGACCCTGCAAGTCATAGACGGCGGCTTACCACGCCGAGCAATGGCCCTTATGCTTGAGTGGGCGCAAGAGCACCGTGCCGAACTTATGGAGGATTGGGACTTATGCGACCGCAACCAGTCGCCGAAGAAAATTCCGCCGCTGACGTAGCGCCTTCCATTCGGCCAGTCATGCCCTGGCGCGTGGTGAGCGTCGAAGCGTTGCGAGGCTATCGACTACGCGTCCGCTTCCTTGACGGCCTCGAAGGGGTCGTCGACATGTCGGAGCTCGTTTCCTCCCAGAACGCGGGTGTCTTCGCGGCTTTGGTCGATTCCGAGGCCTTCAATCGCGCTTTCGTTGAGCTCGGGGCTGTGTGCTGGCCCGGCGGCCTCGATATCGCTCCTGACGCGATCTATGCGGAGATCAAGGCGAGCGACCGACGGGAGTGCGCCCTCTAAGTTGACCACGCCTGCGCAATCGTAGAATCACGTCCTCATGCGCCCCACCGTCATCTGCCATATGGGCACGTCGATAGACGGCGGCCTTCATCCGAGCCGCTTCACCCAGACCGCCGCCGGCGTGTCGGCCGAGGCCTTGCGTGGACACTATGAGGCCATTCACGACCACTTCGATGCCGACGGCTGGATCGTCGGCCGCAAAACCATGGCCGAAATGGCCAAGGGGCGCGAACGATCCGTCGCGGCCACGTCGCCGTTGCCGCGCGAGCCTCACCTGGGGCAAAGGAACGGCAGAAACCTCGCCATCGCCATCGATCCCTCCGGCCGCGTCCACTATGGCCAGGACAATGTCGGGGGCGATCACGTCGTCGCGGTGCTGGGGGAGCAAGTCTCTGACGCTTATCTGGCCGAGCTCCGCGAGGACGGCGCCTCCTATATTTTCGCCGGTCCCAAGGGCGAGGACCTCCCCGGCGCGATGGCGCAGCTTGCCAGTGTCTTTGGCGTCAAGAAGCTGCTTCTCGAGGGCGGCGGCAGGATCAACGGCGCGTTTCTCAAGCATCGGCTGATCGATGAGTTCAGCACTCTCATTCACCCGGCGGTCGAGGGCGTGGCGGGCGCGCAAAGCATCGTCGACTATGATAGCGCAAACGACGAACGCCCGGGCGCTGGACAGGCGCTCCGACTGATTGGCTGCGAGACTCTGGAGGGCGGCATGGTCTGGTTGCGCCATCGTGTCGAAGAGGCGCCGACATTGGTTACCTAAGGCTGGCCAGAGGCGACGCTCGAGCCAAGCGCCTTTTCGCTTGCGCGCCGCGACAAACTCAATAATAGCTACCCGGTTAGGACGATTAGCCGACGAGCGTCGCGCGTGCGGCGAAGACAAGTCGGAGCGTGCGCGCGGAGGAAGCAAGGTTTGCCGATTCTTGAGTTAAGCGCGGTGTCGAAGCATTTCGGCGCGATTCATGCGCTAAATGAAGTCGATATGACGCTCGAGGCCGGCGAGGTGTTGGGTCTGATGGGCGACAACGGCGCCGGCAAATCGACCTTGGTCAAGGTCATCGCCGGCAATTTTCCCGCAACCCATGGCGACATTCGCCTCAACGGCGAGACGGTCCACTTTCACAAGCCCGTCGAGGCGCGCGAGAAGGGGATCGAGGTCGTCTACCAGGATCTGGCGCTCTGCAACAATCTGTCGGCGGCCGCCAATGTGTTCCTGGGGCGTGAAATCAAGCGCGGCGCCGGTCCGTTTCGCTGGCTTGACCACAAGGCCATGGCCAAGCGCGCCGGCGAGTTGTTTGGCGAGCTCAAGTCCGAGACAAGACCGCGCGATCTCGTGCGTCAGATGTCGGGCGGGCAACGCCAGGCGGTCGCCATTGCGCGCACGCGACTGTCGAAGGCGCGGCTCGTGTTGATGGACGAGCCGACGGCCGCGATATCGGTGAGGCAGGTGGCCGAGGTGCTTGACCTTATCCGGCGGCTGAAGGACGCGGGCATGGCGATCATCCTCATCAGTCATCGTATGCCGGACGTCTTCGCCGTCTGCGACCGGGTCATGGTGATGCGACGCGGCAACAAGGTTGCCGACAAGCCGATCAAGGCGACGAGCCCCGAAGAAGTGACCGGCTTGATCACCGGCGCGATCCACGCCGCCTGAGGAGCTTTCCAATGGCCAGCGACGCGCCGCAAGCCAACGTCTCGATCGAATCGGTGCTGGACATCCAGACACACAATTTCTGGCAGCGCTTCACGGGTTCGCAAGCGTTTTGGGTGACCGTCGCGCTCATCATCATTTGCGTCGTGATGAGCTGGCTGCAGCCTGCGTCATTCGCCACCACTGAAAATTTCTATAACACCACGCGCAATTTCTCCTTCATCGGCATCATGGCGCTCGGCATGACTGCGGTAATCGCGACCGGCGGCATCGACCTTTCGGTCGGCTCGATCATGGGTCTAACCGCCGTCGCGTGCGGCCTGGTCCTCGAGGCTGGCTATCCGGCCTGGGCCGCGGTGATAGCCGGCTTGCTTGCAGGAGGGGCCGTTGGGCTCATCAACGGAATTATCATCGCCTATCTCGGCCTGTCGCCCTTCGTCACAACGCTCGGCATGCTGGCGATCGCGCGCTCTGTTGCAGTGGTCTTGTCGGGAAACCGCATGATCTACAAGTTCGGCCCCGGCGGACCGCCATTCAAGGCGCTGGGCAGTGGCGCGTGGCATCTCACTCCCCACTTTGAACTAAGCTATCCGCTCCTTTTCCTTATCGTCTTCACGTTTCTTCTGGCTGCCGTCTACAAGATGACGAGCTGGGGCCGCCACGTGCTCGCAATCGGAGGAAATGAACAGGCCGCTCTGTTGACCGGAGTTCCCGTCAACCGCATCAAGGTGCAGGTCTATGTCTTCTCCGCGTTGACTGCGGCTTTCGCCGCCATTCTGTCCGTTGGCTGGGCCGGCTCGGCGATCAACGCGCTTGGGGCAACTTACGAACTCCTCGCCATCTCGGCTGCGGTGATTGGAGGGGCGAACTTGATGGGCGGCGAGGCCAGCGCCTATGGCGCGTTTATCGGCGCCGCGCTGATCTTTGTCATCCGCAATTCGCTGCTGATGGAGGGCGTCGACTCGAATTGGCAGGGCACGTTCGTCGGTTTGTTCTTGATCGGAGCGGTTTACCTCGGGAAACTTCGAGGAGCGAAACGCGATTGACCCCGTTGTGGGGCCGCGTCTAACTGGCCTGCAGGG
>DATDHT010000390.1:0-8829 GCA_036521435.1 Roseiarcus sp. | reverse complement strand
CGAAAAAGCCGCGTAGGCGGCGGCGGTCGCGTCCGGATCGACGCCTGAGCGCGCCAGATAGGTTCCGCTCCAGTCGCCGACCGAGCCTTCCGTCGCCATCAACACGAAGGAGAGCACGGCGAGCGGCAAGAGGCGCCGGCTGGGCACGGCGAATCCCGCGCCGTGGAAGCCGCCTCCTTCACGCACGAGGATTGGAGCCGCGAGCGCGACGAGCAACGACGAGAGCACAGCGGGACCCACGAGACCCAAGGCGGTTCCTCTTGCTCCGAGCCAACCGCCCAACAATGCGCCCACGGCGCCCCCTGAACTGAACGCGGCATGAAACGAGGACATGAGCGGCCTCCCTGAGCGGCGTTCGACGTCGCTCGCATTGGCGTTCATGGCGACGTCCATCACGCCGCTCGTCGTTCCCGCGAGAAATGCCGTTGTACACAACATCTCGAGGGATGGGGCGAAACCGATCGCCGCAATCGCCGCGGCGAAGGCGAAACCGGCGACGATCGACGCCAGCCCGCTGCGCAAACGATGCGCGAGTACACCCGTGAGCGGCATCGCCACGATCCCGCCTGCGGCGAAGGCCAGAAGCGCAAAGCTGAGCCCTGCGTCGGAAAGCGCGAGGTCCGCCTTGATCCGAGGGATCGCCGCCGCCCATGAGCCAATTCCAAGGCCATTCGCCAGGAAGACGCAGAGCAGCGCCAGGCGCTGAGGGCAGGGCGACGCGACAGTTCTGGTAGGGGCAAGCTCGGTGCGCGCGTCGATCAAAAATCGGTTCCTTTACACTTCAACGTCTTCAAAGTGAAAAGCGGCGAGATGCTGTCCTATCTCGATTTCGCAGAGAAGCTCGGCATTCTCACTCCAAACTACACGACGCCCTACATCGCCACGTTCATCGATCTCGAAAAAAGCGGGCCGATGGTGATCGAAATCCCGCCTGGCCTGATGGCCGGGATGATTCTCGACGGATGGCAGCGGGTTCTCGCGGACCTCGGGGTGGTCGGTCCGGACCAGGGCAAGGGCGGTAAGTATCTCGTTCTTCCTCCCGGCCACGAAGCGGTCGGGCCGGAGGGCTATTACGTCGTGCACTCTCCAAGCCGCGTGGTTCTTGGCGGCGTCCGGCTCCTTGGCGCCGACAAAGAAAAGGCCATCGCTGAACTGGTCCCGGGGATCAAGACCTATACGTGGTCGCCGACCGGCGTAGGCGCCCCGATGCCCGTCCGTCATGCTGGCGACAAGACTTGGAGCCAGATGCCGCCGCGCGGCATGGCTTACTGGGAAAGCCTCAACGAATTCATCCAGCGCGACCCAGTCATGGAGCGCGATAGATTGATCCTTGCGCAGCTGCGGTTTCTCGGCATTGAAAAAGGCAAACCCTTCAAGCCCGATACACGTCAGAAGCCAATTCTCGAAGAGGCGGCGATTGTCGGCGAAGCGATGGCCAAGGCGAACACCTCGGACAAGCGCGTCGAACCGCCCTTCTGGCCGGGCACGAACTGGAAGCACGCCCTTGTCGTTTCCGTCGACCAGCGGGCGCCCAACTACGACCAGTTGGATGAGCGCGCCGCGTGGTTCTACGAAGCTGTGGTGATCTCGAAAGGCATGCTGACCCAGACGCCGGGCGTCGGGCAGCGCTATATCGCGGCTTACAAGGATTCAAAGGGCGAGTGGCTAGACGGTGGCAACACCTATAGGCTTCACGTGCCCGCCAATCCGCCGGTCAAGCAATTCTGGTCGGTCACCTACTACGATGAAGACACCCGGCAGATGGCCGCAACGCCGCAAGGCAGGCCGGACGTCTCCTCGCACAAGGAGGACATTGTGAAGAACGGCGACGGGTCGATCGATGTCTATTTCGGTCCGAAGGCGCCGAAAGGACACGAGGCCAATTGGGTCCAGACTGTTCCGGGTAGGGGCTGGTTCACCTACTTCCGTTTCTATGGGCCGACCGAGCCATTCTTCGACAGGTCGTGGGTGCTGCCCGACTTCGAAAAGATTGACTGACGCCGGTCGTCCGGTGCGCCAGGCGGGGCTTCGGGCGCCGCTCAGCGAGACTGCATTGCAACGATGGCGACGAAAGATTGAGCGTCCCGCAAAGGCGGAGGAATATCGTCATGACAAATCAGACGCGCTTCGACGCGCTTGCCAATGCGCCCTTCGAACAGAACCGCGCGACGCCGCAGACGGCCGCGACGTTGATGCAGGAGCTCGCCTTCCAGCAGGCCACGCAGGCCTATTTGTGGGCGATGCCGCTCATCAATACGCTTGGCATGAAGTTCGGCTCCGAAAGCGTGTTTGGCGCCGGCTACAACATCTTGCCGATCTGGAAGGACCGGCTCGACCCGAAGACATTGGTGACAACGCCCAATTCCGACGTGATCTACGGCATGGGCTATGTTGACATGGGCGAGACCGGGCCGATCGTGTTCGAAGCGCCGCCCAATCTCCAGGGCATTCTGCTCGATTTCTGGCAGCGGCCGATCCCGGTCGACGGCGGCAAGTTTTTTGGCGACGTTGGCCTGCCCGGTCCCGACGCCGGCAAAGGCGGTAAATTCCTGGTTCTGCCGCCGGGCTATAGCGGCGACGTGCCGAGCGGGTATTACGTCTATCGCTCAGGCACGAACAACCTTTTCGTCTTCCTCCGCGCCTTCTATCAGAATCCGACCGATCTTTCGCCCGCAGTCTCGCTGATGGAACAGGCGAAGATCTATCCGCTCAATCTAGCCGAAGCCGAGCGCAAGCCGATGAAGTTCCCGAACGCCTCCGGCGTGCCGGCGAATATGCTTCCCCGCTCCGACGTGACCGCGTTTGACCAACTCAAATGGCTCGTCGATCGCGAGGGCAAGACTCTGGCGAGTGCGGACGGTCTTGGCCTCCTCGCCAATGTCGGGATTGTCGGCGGCCGCCCGTTCGAGCCCGATGGCGCGACGCGGGCGATGCTGAACGCCGCCGCCATGACGGCCTACAAGATGAGCCGGGTGATCGGCGCGAAGTCCGAGATCGGCGGTCGCGACCTTAGGGTCTGGAAGGACCGCCAGTGGATCAACCCGGTCAACAATATCAGCGAACCCGGTCCCGAAAAGACGATTGATCTCGCCTGGCGCAACAAGAATGCGGGTTTCATCGAGATCGAGCCGCGCGTCTGGATGTTCACGGACTATTATTCGATCAGCCCGGGAATGATCTCGCAAACACCCGGCAAAGGGGCCGCTTACGAAATCGCGTTCAAGGACGCGGACGGCGAGCCGCTTTCGGGCGACGTCTCCTATAAGGTGACGCTGCCGCCGAACATTCCGGCCAAGCTGTTCTGGTCCCTGACACTCTACGAGGCCGAAAATGCTTCAGGCCTCGCGACCGAAGCGCGACGCTTCCCCTCGCTCGGCTCACGTGACAAGCCAGCGCAGAATGCCGACGGTGCGACCGACCTCTATGTCGGTCCAAAGCCGCCGCAGGGCGACCACGCCAATTGGCTTCCGACGGCGCCCGGACGAGGCTTCTTCGCCATCCTGCGGCTCTATGGCCCCGAAGCGGCAGCCATCGACTACAGTTGGAAGCCCGGCGATTTTCAGACGGTCAAGTAGGCAGGCCGAGGGGCCAGCGAGCAGACATGCTCCGACTGGCGCCGGGGAATTCAAGAATTCCGGACATTTTCTTGCACAGAACAGAAATCAGGACTATGATTTCCGACGATGAAAAACTCGACCGCCGAGGTTTCCGCGATGACACCGACCAGCGTCGGCATTGCCATGCCTTGGCTTTCACAATCGGTGTTTGTTGTTCGATCACCGGGAGGAATTTTTTTCACTCGTGACAGGTTTCGGCGCCCAACCCCTTGAAAAGGCTCGACCGGTGCCAAAGCCGCGGTAGCGAGGTCCAGCGTGGCCGCAGGCCCGGAAGGCGCAAGCGGCTTGGCAGTTGCTTTTTTCTGGCACTCCCGCCACTTTTTTCGTTGCACGCGACTGTCGACCCACAGGCGCCGGTTTCGAGTCGGTTTTGAGCGATTTCCGTGGGTTGCGGCGCCATTTCCGAGTCAGCCGCATCAATTAATATATTGTAAGCGTATATTTGGCTTCACTTGGGGCGCCGCAGCCCTTCTCCGCGAGGCCCGGCGCCCCGCCTCACTGCAAGGCTTCTAGTGGAACAGGGAGAAAAGATCCGGCAACGCGGAGAGGCGGCGGAACGGGGGGCTTGCGTTCGCAGGCTTGGGAGCAACAATCGCGACCGGCCGCGGCTTCGCGCCCGGGATATCGCCTGTCACCACAACGGTCGTATTGGCCATCTTTTGACGCTTGACCAGCCCCCATAGCGTGGCGGCGTTTGCGAGCGACAGCCGCACGCAGCCGTGCGACACGGCGTGGCCGAGCGAGCGCTGCTCGTACGTGCCATGGATAGCGTTGCCCGTCTGGGTGAAGAAGATCGAATGGGGCATCGGCGCGTTGTCCCATTCGTCGCTGTGGTGATCGATATCCATGCGGAACGGCTTGAACGCGCCGTTTGGCGTGTCGTAGTCGATCCCCCCGGTCGCCACCGCCCATTTGTAGACCTCATGGCCATCGACCGTGACGGTCATCCGCTGCGCAGTCTTGTCGACCTCGATCAGGAGGTCCGCGCGGGCAGCCTCGCCAAAGGTCAGGATGGCGAGAGCCGCGGCGGCGGGTAGAAGGATCAGACGACGGATCGACATGGGTTCAACCTGCGCGCCGGCGCTCTCGCGAGAATCCTCTATTTCTTGACCAGGGGGCAGGCGGAATCGGCAAGCTTGCCGAACGCCTCGTCGCCCTTCATCGTCTTGAGGATCTTGTAGAAGTCCCATTCGCCCTTCGATTCGGCCGGCGTCTTGACCTGAACGATATACATGTCGTGCTCGAGCAGGCCGTCGGGACGGATCACGCCGTCCTTGACGAACATGTCGTTGACCTTCGTCTTGTGGAGCTGCTCCATGATTTTATCGGGGTCGGTCGAGCCGACCGCCTTGACCGCGTTGAGATAGGTGAGGGTGGCGGAATAATAGGCCGCCTGGGAGAAGGTCGGCATGGCCTTCGTCTTCTCGAAGAAGCGGTTGGCGAAGGCCCGGGTCTCGTCATTCATATTCCAGTACCAGGCGGTCGTCAGCACCAGCCCTTGCGCGATATCAAGACCGACCGCGTGAACGTCGGTGAGGAACACCAGGAGCGCAGCAGGTTTCATCGTCTTGGTGAGGCCGAACTCGGACGCCGCCTTGAGCGAGTTCGACGTATCGGCGCCGGCGTTCGCGAGGGCGAGCACCTGCGCGCCCGAGCCTTGCGCCTGGAGGAGAAAGGAAGAGAAGTCTGATGTGCCAAGCGGGACGCGAACGTCGCCGACGACGGTCCCGCCATTGGCCTTGACCACAGTGGCCGCGGCATTCTCGAGCTGGGTCCCGAAAGCGTAATCTGCGGTGAGAAAGAACCAGCTCTTGCCGCCCTGTTCGACCAGAGTCTTGGCTGTGCCGTTGGCGAGCGCCGTCGTATCGTAGCCATAGTGGATCATATAAGGCGTGCAGTCCTTGCCGGTCAGCGAGGCGCCCGCCGCCCCTATGGCGATGAAGGGGATCTTCTTCTCCTTGGAGACGGGCGCGATGGCGAGGCTGATGCCGGTGTTGGAGCCGCCGAGTTGCATCGACAGCCCGTCGGTGTCGGCCCATTCGCGAATTTTCTGGCTGGCGAGAGCTGGCTTGTTCTGATGATCGAAGGTCAGGACCTCGATCGGCTTGCCAAGCACCGATCCACCAAAATCAGCGATCGCCATGTTGATCGCCTCGACGCCGTGAGGGCCAATGACGTCGGCGTAAGGCCCCGACATGTCGTCGATGTCGCCGATCACGACCTTATCGGACGCGGCTAAAGCCGCGCTGGCGACGAGCGAGGCGCAAAGCGCGCCGGCCAGCATCAATGTCCGTCTGAGTGATTTCATTCCATTCCTCCCGATTTCACGATTTGTCCGGCGGCGCGCCGCCAATGCCCTAGCCTCATGCGGGCATAATGCTTGGCGGCGCCACGCATGGCAACTTCCGCTTTAGTCGAAGGCTGCGCTTGGCGCGCCCGCCCCGCGTGCCTATAAATCGACCATGGTGCGACGAGAGTCCCGGCAGGCGAGGGCGGCGAGGACGCAGGCGATCTTCGAGCGCCTGGCCGCCGCCAATCCGGCCCCGAAGGGCGAACTCCAATATATCAACCCCTTCACCCTGCTCGTGGCGGTGGTGCTGTCGGCGCAGGCGACCGACGCGGGCGTGAACAAAGCGACGCCCGCGCTATTCGCGATCGCCGACACCCCGGAGAAAATGGCGGCGCTTGGCGTCGACAAGGTTACCGACCTGATCAAATCCATCGGGCTCTATCGGACCAAGGCTAAAAACCTCATCGCGCTTTCACGCGCGATCGTCGAACGGCACGGCGGCGGGACGCCCCGCAGCCGTGAGGAGCTGGAGGCCCTGCCCGGTGTTGGCCGCAAGACCGCCAATGTGGTGCTCAACACCGTCTTCGGCGAGCCGACGCTGGCCGTCGACACCCATGTCTTCCGGGTCGCCAACCGCCTCGCCATCGCGCCCGGCAAGACGCCGCGCGAGGTCGAGGACGGACTCATGCGCGTCGTCCCAGACCGGTTCTTGCTCCACGCCCATCACTGGCTGATCCTGCACGGCCGCTATGTCTGCGTGGCCCGCAAACCGTTGTGCGGCGTTTGCGTGCTGGTCGATCTCTGCCCATACGAGCCGAAAAATGTGCCAAGCAGCGGCTGAACCGCACGCATTGCCGGCTTCCGTAGTCGCCGCTGATTTATGCGGGCCGTCCTGAGCCGGACAGCCCTCCGCATCGGAACGCCAGAGGCAACCTTGCCCCCCAAGGCGGCGACCGGATAGGATTCTGCCTCTATGCTCAATATCGTCCTGCTCCTGGCCGTCCTTGCGACCTTGCTCGTGGTCGTCGCCGTCTCACAGCCGGTGGCGGTCCGGCTGAAGGTTGCGCCGGTCGTGCTCCTCGCCGTCATTGGGGTGGCGATCGGCGCGGTGTCGATCGTCTTGGTGCACACGCCCCTTTCGACCCGCTTCGGCGACCTCGCGGGGCTGTTCGCCGACCTGCCGGTCGGCGCCGAGACCTTCATTTACGTCTTCCTCCCGCTGCTCGTCTTCGAGGGCGCGATCACCGTCGACGTCCGGCGGATGCTCGAGGACGCGGCGCCCATTCTGATGCTGGCGGTTGTCGCCACGATCGTCTGCACCGCAGTGGTCGGCTTCGCGCTCTGGCCAATCGCAGGCCTGCCGCTGGTGGTGTGCCTTTTGCTCGGATCGGTTGTGGCGACCACCGATCCCGCTGCGGTCATCGCGGTGTTCCGCGATGTCGGCGCCGCGGCGCGGCTAACCCGCCTCGTCGAGGGCGAGGCGCTTTTGAACGACGCCGCGGCGATCGTGATGTTCACGGTGCTGCTTGGGGTGATCATATCCGGACAGCAACCTAACCTCCTCGTTGGCGAGGAGCAGTTCCTGGTCTCCTTCTTCGGTGGCGCGGCTCTGGGCGTCCTGGCCGGGCGGGCGTTGCTGCAGCTCATCCCCTGGACACGCGACGATCGATTGGCCGAAGCGACGCTGACCGTCGCGCTTCCGTACCTGGTCTTCATCGCCGCCGAACAAGTCGTACATGTTTCCGGCGTCGTCGCCGTGCTTTGCGCCGGATTGACCGTGAGCGCTTTTGGGCGGTCGCGTATCGCCCCTTACAATTGGTCGTTCATCAGGGATCTCTGGGCGCAGATCGCTTTCTGGGCGCACTCGCTGGTGTTCGTGCTGGCTTCGATTTTGGTGCCGAAGCTGTTGCTCGACATGCAGTTCCACGACGTCGTCCTGCTGGCGGCGCTCATCGTAGCCGTGTTCGCCGCGCGCATTCTCGTGTTGTTCCTGCTCTTGCCCCTGTTGAGCCTGACCAAACTCACCGAGCCGATCAGCACCGCCTATAAGCTCGCCATCGCGTGGGGCGGCTTGCGCGGGGCCTTGACCTTGGTGCTGGCGCTGGCCGTCACCGAGAACCCGGCGCTAAAGCCGGAGATCCAGAGATTCGTCGCGGTCCTTGCCACCGGCCTCGTCCTGTTCACGCTGCTCGTCAACGGCACGACCTTGCGCTTCGTAATCCGCCTCCTTGGCCTCGATCGCCTGTCGCCGGTCGACCAGGCTTTGCGCGATCGGGTGTTGGCGCTCTCCTACACCGAGGTCGCCGAAACAATTCGGTCGACGGCGAACGAGCATGAGATCTCTCCTTCAGCGGTCACCAGCGCGCTTGCGCCCTATGAGACGGGAATGGCCGCGGCACAATCGCCTGGCGCGGCCGAAGCAGGCCTCACGGATCACCAGCGCCTCGCAATCGGTTTGGTGGCGCTCGGCAACCAGGAACGGATGCTGGCGCTTGAAATCATGGCTGAGCGAGCCGCCTCGCCCATCACAGTGCAGGCTTTGTTGCGCAACGCCGAAGCTCTGGGCGAAGGCGCGAGGAGCGGCGGCCGTCTCGGCTACAAGCGGGGGGCCGAAGCTTCGCTCGCCTTTCCATTCTCGTTCCGCGTCGCCTACTTCTTCTATCGCCGTTTTGGAATTGTGCGCTTTCTCGCCGACCGGCTCGGCGACCGTTTCGAGATGCTGCTCGTCACGCGTCTGTTGATCCAGGAACTCACCGGCGCGCATGCCGTGCGGTCCCGATCCATTTTCGGCGAGCGGGTTGTCGAGCTCATTGACGTCATTCTCAAGCTCCGCCTCAAGCGCACGACAGCGGCTCTCGATGCGTTGCGGCGACAATATCCCCAGTACGCGGCCGCCCTCGAAGCCAGGTTCTTGCGCCAATC
>DATDHT010000389.1:0-2703 GCA_036521435.1 Roseiarcus sp. | reverse complement strand
GCCAAGGCGAAGACCATCAACAAATATCTAGGCAAGGACTATGAGGTCTACGCCTCGTTCGGGCATGTGCGGGATCTCGCGGCCAAGGACGGCTCGGTCGATCCCGACGACGATTTTGCCATGCGCTGGGAAGTCGACGCGAAGGCTTCCAAGCGGCTGAGCGATATCGGCGGAGCCGTCAGGAACGCCGACCGCGTGATCCTCGCGACCGACCCGGACCGGGAAGGCGAGGCCATTTCCTGGCACATCCACGAAATCCTCAAGAACAAGAAGCTGCTCAAGGACAAGCGCGTCGACCGCGTGGTGTTCAACGCGGTGACCAAGGACGCCGTGCAAGAAGCGATGCGCAATCCGCGCGAGATCGACGAGGCCCTCGTCGACGCCTATCGGGCGCGCCGCGCGCTCGACTATCTGGTCGGCTTCAACCTGTCGCCGGTCCTGTGGCGCAAACTGCCGGGCGCACGCTCGGCTGGCCGGGTGCAATCTGTGTCGTTGCGAATTGTCTGCGACCGCGAGCTCGAGATCGAAAAGTTCGTTGCGCGCGAATATTGGTCGATCGTCGCTCACTTGCGGACCGAAGCAAAGGCGCCCTTCACCGCGCGCCTGGTCGGCGCCGACGGCAAGAAGATCAACCGGCTCGACATCGGCTCGGGCGCGGAGGCCGAAGCTTTCAGAAGCGCGCTCGAGGAGGCGCTGTTCTCGGTCTCGGGCGTCGAATCGAAGCCGGTCAAGCGCCATCCTTATCCGCCATTCACGACTTCGACTCTGCAGCAGGAGGCGTCGCGCAAGCTCGGTCTCGCCCCGGCGCGCACCATGCAGATTGCGCAGCGGCTTTATGAAGGCGTCGACGTCGGCGATGGCGCGGCAGGCCTCATTACTTATATGCGCACCGACGGCGTCGATCTCGCGCCGGAGGCGGTCGCGTCCGCGCGGCGTGTCATCGCCAAGGACTTCGGCGACAATTACGTGCCCTCCGCCCCGCGCAAATACACCGTCAAGGCCAAGAACGCGCAAGAGGCGCACGAGGCGATCCGTCCGACCGATATGACGAAGCGCCCTCGCGACGTCGCCCGTCATCTCGAGCCCGAGCAGGCGAAGCTCTACGAACTCATCTGGACGCGCACCATCGCCTGCCAGATGGAGAGCGCGGAACTCGAGCGCACGACGGTCGACATTCTGGCCGAGGCCGGCGCGCGCAAGCTCGAATTTCGCGCGACCGGCCAGGTTGTGCGCTTTGCCGGTTTCCTCGCTCTCTACCAGGAGGGCCGGGATGACGAGGAAGACGAAGAATCGAGCCGTCTGCCGGCGATGCGCCAGGCGGAAAAACTCGCCAAGGAACGAATCGACGCGAGCCAGCATTTCACCGAGCCGCCGCCCCGCTATACGGAGGCGACGCTGATCAAGCGGATGGAGGAGCTCGGCATCGGCCGCCCCTCGACCTACGCCTCGACCATCGCCGTTCTCAAGGACCGCGACTACGTGCGGCTGGAGAAAAAGCGGCTGTTTCCGGAGGACAAGGGTCGGATCGTGACCGCGTTCCTCGAGTCGTTCTTCACGAAATATGTCGGCTACGATTTCACCGCCGATCTCGAAGAGAAGCTCGACAAGGTCTCGAACAGCGAGATCGACTGGAAGACACTGCTGCGCGATTTCTGGAACGATTTCTCCGGCGCCATCATCGGCATCAAGGACCTGGGCACGCGCCAGGTGCTCGACTCCTTAAACGAGCTTTTGGGACCGCATATTTTTCCCGCGCGTGGCGACGGCGGCGATCCGCGCCTCTGCCCGCTTTGCAACGAAGGCCAATTGTCGCTGAAGCTTGGCAAGTTCGGCGCCTTCATCGGCTGCTCGCGATATCCCGAATGCAAGTTCTCACGCGTCCTTGCCCCCTCAGGCGCCGAAAGCTCGGAAGGTGACCGGCCGGGTGTACGCGTGCTTGGTCAGGACCCGTCGACTGGCGAGGAGATCACGTTACGCAACGGGCGTTTTGGCGAGTACATCCAGCAGGGAGAAGGCGAGAAGCCCAAGCGCTCCTCGCTGCCGAAGGGCCTGAGCGCGGACGACGTGACGCTCGAGAAGGCGCTGGCGCTGCTCGCCCTGCCGCGCGAAGTGGCGCGCCATCCGACGAGCGGCGAGGCGATCCTCGCCGGGATCGGCCGCTACGGAACCTATGTGCAGCACGGCAAGACCTACGCCAATCTCGGCCGCGACGATGACGTCCTGGAGATCGGGGGAAATCGGGCGATCGATCTCATCGTCGCCAAGGAGAGCGGCGCCGGGGGCTCCCGCTTCGGCGCCGGCGCCGGGCGCGAGCTTGGCGAGCATCCGGAGGGCGGCAAGGTTAGCGTGAAGTCCGGCCGGTTCGGCTCCTACGTGAACCACGGCAAGATCAACGCGACGATCCAGAAGGGGACCGACCCGGTGAGCCTCACGCTCGAAGATGCAATCGAACTGCTGAAAGCCAAGGCGGCAGGCGGCGGCGTGATGGGCCGCCTGGTCGGCGAGCATCCCGATGGCGGGCCTGTCACCGTGCGCGATGGGCGCTACGGCGCTTATGTCAATTGGGGCAAGGTCAACGCGACAATTTCAAAGAGCTCCGCGCCGGACTCCATCACCCTCTCCGACGCTTTGGAGCTGATCGCCGAGCGCGAAGGCAAGCCTGCCGCTCAGCCGCGCAAGTCGGCGAAACGTGCGCCGGCAAGG
>DATDHT010000388.1:0-13836 GCA_036521435.1 Roseiarcus sp. | reverse complement strand
CGAGCCGACGGCTTCGCTCGACCGCGAGTCGACCGAATTGCTGTTCGACCGCATTCGCGCGGTGGTCAAGACGGGAACATCGGTCATCTACATTACCCATCGTCTCGCGGAGGTTCGCCGGATCGCGCATCGCGTCACGGTGTTGCGAGACGGTCGGGTGCGGGGCGGGGACCTGGTGACCCATGTGACGGACGAAAATCTCTTGAGCATGATTATCGGTCGCGCTCTCGGATCGACGTTTCCGCCGAAAGCCAAGGGTGCTTCGAAGGAAGTCAACTTATCCGTCCAGGCTCTCGGGGGACGGCGATTCAGGAATGTGAGCTTCGAAGTCTCGCGTGGACAAATCATTGGCGTGGCGGGAGTTGCGGGCAACGGTCAATCCGAGTTGATGCGGGCGCTCGCTGGGCTTCAGCTGTCTGAGGGACAGATTTACCTCCGCGGGCGTTGTCTCAAGCGCAACGAACTCTTGCGCGAAGCCGCGTTCATGCCCTCCGACCGGCTCACGGAAGGCCTGGCGGGTGGCCTTACGGTTCGCGAGAACGCGTCTATGTCAGCGCTGGAGAAATTTGGATCGTTCGGAATTGTGAGACGCACAAGAGAAGTGGAGCAGGTCACAGACACGTTCAAGACGCTTGCCGTGAAAGCCGCAAGCATTGAATCGCAGGTCACGTCGCTGTCCGGCGGCAATCAGCAGAAGGTTGTCCTGTCGCGCGCGCTTCTTGCCGAACCAAGTCTGATCGTGGCCGACGAGCCCACCCAAGGCGTCGATGTCGGGGCGCGCGCTGAAATCTACCGCATCCTACGCGAGATTACCGATTCCGGCACGCCGATCGTCGTCAATTCCTCAGATGCGGCGGAGCTCGAGGGGCTGTGCGACAAGGTCATCGTGCTCTCGAGGGGGCGAGTGGTTGAGACGCTCACGGGCGCCGACGTAAACGAAGCCAACATCGTCGCGGCGGCCGTTGGCGCCGAGCATCATATCGATGCGGGAGAGCACAATACAACAGGCGCTGGCGCATTGAGCGGCTGGCGGCATTTCATCCAGACGGACAACGCCCCGGCTGTTCCGCTTGCAATCGTCACCATTCTCCTCGCCCTTTACGGATACAGTCACAATCCGAATTTTCTCTCGTCGTTCAACGTTTACAACACCCTTATTCTGGCAACAGCCCTCGGCTTTATCGGCTTTGGACAGACCATCGCGCTCTTGTTGTCCGGCGTCGATTTATCGGTCGGGCCGCTGGCGGGGTTCCTGGTCGTCGTTGCGTCTTTTTTTGTGAACGACGGCCAGCCGTGGACGATGATCGTGGCGGGATTCCTGTTGATGTTCGTCTGTGCGGCTGCTGTCGGCGCCGTGAACGGCTGTCTGATCCGGTTCGCGAATTTCACGCCGATCGCCGCAACCTTGGCGATGTACATCGGTTTGCAAGGCGTCAGTTTTCTTCTTCGCGACGTGCCGGGCGGGTATATCAATTCGTCGGTGGTGCAAGTCATTACAGCGCAGCTTGGGCCGATCCCCGTGGCCTTCATCGTTTTGGCTATAAGCGTTGTAGCCGGCGAGTATGCGCTACGGAATACACGCGCTGGCTGGCAGCTTCGGGCGACGGGTTCGGACGAGGAGTCAGCGCGGCGTGCTGGCTTGCGGATCGACCGCATTATCATCCTTGGCTACATTGCTTGCGCACTCTTTGCCGCTTTGGGGGCAGTGATGCTGATGGCTCAGATCGGCGTCGGCGACCCCCGAGAGGGCGGAAACTACACGCTCTCCAGCATTACGGCGGTGGTCCTCGGCGGCACCAGTCTGCGAGGCGGCCGCGGCACGTTCGTCGGGACAGCGATCGGCGCGCTCCTGCTGACCGAAGTCTTGAGCGCCGTCGCTTTTCTTGGGCTGTCGCAAACCTACCAATATGTCTTTCAAGGCGCGCTCATCCTGATCGCCGCCCTCATCTACTCTGCGGCGCGTGGACCAGGCCGGACGTGAAAGAGCGCGCTCTGAGAGCCAGGCTCCAGTAAGCTGGCAATGAACGCGAGAGGGATGGAGGAGAGACAGATATGACCGAGCAACTAACCGTTGTAGCCCATCTGCGCGCCCTCAATGGGCAGATAGAACAGACGAAGACATTTCTATTGGGCTTGATCGAGCCCACACGCGCCGAGCGAGGCTGCGTCGAATACTGGCTGCACCAGGACAATGACGATCCGGCCGAATTCACGTTTTACGAGAACTGGACCAATCGCCCGGAGTGGGACAAGCACATGGAGATGCCCCACCTGCAGAAGTTTGCCGAGGTCAGAGACAAGGTGTTCGAACTGCAGAAGCTGCGGCTGATGACCATGATCTGCGAGCCGGTCTCGAAGCGATGAGCGACGGCCTGCCGGGCTTGGCGGGTGCGGACCATGTGGGGTTCACCGTGCCCGACCTCGAGGCGGCGACCCGATTCTTCGTCGATGTAATCGGGTGCGTGCACGTCTACGAGATTGGCCCGTTCCAGTCGGACGACGATTGGATGCAGGTGCATCTTGGAGTCGATCGGCGAGCGGTGATCCGAAAGCTTCGGATGTTCCGGTGCAAGACTGGCCCATCCTTCGAGGTCTTCGAGTATGAGCTCGAAGGGGCAAGCGCGACCCCCCCACGAAACAGCGACGTGGGCGGCCACCATTTGGCTTTCTATGTCGAGGACGTGAGCGCCGCAGTCGCGTACCTGAAAGCGCGCGGGATCACCGTCCAGGGAGAGCCGACGACCATGGAATCGGGGCCGTCGAAAGGCCTGACCTGGGTCTATTTCCTGAGCCCATGGGGCATGCAGCTCGAACTCGTCAGCTACCCGGCGGGCATAGCGGTGCTGCACGCCGACCCCGGAGCGCTCTGGTCTCCAAAGGATCGATGAGAACCCTTGCAGCCGGGCGAACAGCGGCGCCGAGCTCGCGGGAACGTTGCACCCGGCGCCCCGACGGGAGCGCCACCGAGCGATGCTCACTTAGAAGCTATACGAGCACCATGCCTCCATCCGACATGATGACTTGTCCGGTGATGTAGTCCGAATCCGAGGAGGCGAGAAAAGCGGTAATACCGGCCAAGTCTTTTGGTTTGGAAGGAAAGCCGAGCAGAATGCTCGATGAAAACGATTCAATGAACTCGCCTTTGTGCTTGATGACGCCTTTGTCAATCATATCCTGCTCGAGGCCATCCCAGAGCGGCGTCACCACCACACCTGGCGCAAACGCGTTGACCGTTATCTTATGCTTGGCGAACTCGCGCGCGGCGGCCTGGGTCAGCGAGATAACGGACGCCTTGCTCGCGCAATAGGGCGCGAATTCCGCATAGCCCTGTCGACCGGCTATCGACGCGGTGTTGATGATCTTGCCGCCGCCTCCCTGGGCCATCATTTGGCGCGCGGCTTCCTGTGTGCCCACTAGCACGCCGAAGGCGTTAACGCGCATAATGCTGTTGAAGTTGTCTTCGTCGACGTCCATGAAGGGAAGCGGCTTATTGAAACCGGCGTTGTTGAACATGACGTCTAGTCGACCGAAACGCTCGACGGTTCTCTGAACCGCATCGCGCATTTGCTTCCGTTCGGCAACATCGAGGGTTACGGCTATTGCCGGTTTGTTATCACGGATCAAGCTGTCCGCCACTGATTGCGCTTTGGCGCCGTTGATGTCCGCGATCACGACCGAGGCGCCTTCCTCAGCCAGTCGCCGAGCGACGCCCTCGCCGAGACCCTGAGCGCCGCCGGTGACGATCACGACCTTGTCGTGAAGACGATCCATTGTGTTTCCTCCCTTTTGGTCAATCCCGCGGTTCGCAATTAAAACTACTCCGCTGAACCCTTCGATTATGGCCTAGACGCCGCCGCAGAGGTATGAAGCAAAGAGCGCAAAAGATCGGCGTTTGAGGGATCGGCTTTTAGCACCCCGGCTTCGATCTTCATGGCGATTTCAACCAGCTTCTGGTTGATCGGCGCTTCGCCCCCGAGCCGGCGTTGTTCGCGCGCCACGAGACCATTAATGTCATCAACCTCGCCCCGACGGCCCTTCATCCAATCCTGCAACACCGCCACTCGCGTGTCCGGCAGCGTCCAATGCGACAGAACCTCGTCCATGAGCGACTTCGCATAGGCCTCCGGGTCATTCACTTCGACGCGCGCCTTGCCGAATATCGGAACGAGCTGATGCCCCAACGCGAGAGCAGTCCGCACGGCCTCTGTACCAGATGCAGACATCACCTCGCGTATTCCCGGAGTCGCCACCGCATCGGCCATCGGAAGTCCCAGAATTGCTGTTGGCAGAAATTCTGCTGCGTTCACGACCAGTTTCATCCATTTTGAGGAGCGAATGTCGTCCGTGACCTCCACTGTTCCCGCATGACGAAGGCAATCCGCGACGACGTTCTCACGTCCACGTGTTGATTTGTCGAAACCGCCTATAGCGAACCACGAACCTGTCGGCGGCGTCTGTCGCACCACGACGCCCGGCTCGAACATGTTCGAGGTCACCTCAATCACGGCGCCCAGCGTGCGCTCAGGCCCGATGATCGCGGCGACGTCGTCCATCGTCATGCCGTTTTGCACGCCGACGACGAGGCCATCCGGTTTTACCAAGGGCTTGATGAGTTCGCAGGCCCACCTTGTGTCATAAGCCTTGACCACGATGAGGACGACATCGAAGGCCTCGCGCAACGTCGCCACTTCACACAAGTGAAAGGCGCGAACGGGCGTGACTAACGTCTCATCTGGCATCTCGATGCGGATGCCGTCTTTCCGCATCGCCTCAACGTGGGCTGGCCATTGGTCGATGAACGTGACCTCGAGACCCGCGCGAATCATATCCGCACCTATGGAGGCGCCGTTCGCGCCCGTGCCAAGAACTGCGATCTTCGGGCTTCCCATATCCGCGCTCCGTTCTTGTTTGCATTGTGCCGGCGCGTCTCGTACGAGCTGCCGGCGGGGGTGCTATTGGTGCATCGTATGTCGAGGTTCAAAGGCCGGCGACATGCGCGGCTCCTTGCGCCGCCAACACTGTTAAGCCCGACACGGGCGACCGAATGTATCCCACCCCAATCGTGGACATCGCTTCAGCGACTCGTCGCGAGGCATCTGGAGAGATCGTGCCGATTTCCACGAAAATCTGCGAGGCGTTCAGCGGCTTCTTCAGTCCACCGGCCCTGAAAACGATGTCGAACGCCGATATGGTCGTTTCCGCCATCAGCGACGACGTCGCGCGCTGGCGACCACACCGGCAATTTTGGATTCGCTTTGAAAATTCGCGCGGGCGGCGCGCTCCCGCCCTTCAGGATTGGGCGTCAGCGCCGTCACCTCTAGCAAGGCGCTCCCAAATGGAGAGCCCCATTTGCCGAGGCCGATCCAGCCAATTCGGCGCCGATCCAAAGGGGATGCCGCACTCATGTCTCTCCCTCCGCGCTGTTTGCTCCACGCCACCGACTGTGGCGTACGAGACATTGAGAGAGGTTTAGCCATGTCGCACGTTGGAGTGGCGCCCTAAAATTCTCATTTTGAACAGCCTTTCGGCGGCTGGTAAAAAATGAAGGCAGGGGAGCGGATAAATGATGAAGCATGGTTCAACGAGAAATGGGAGCCGGAGTTCACTGGCCCGGAGTGGAATGTGCGATGGATGGCGAGCGGCGTTCCATCCTGCCCGTTCGCCACGAACGCCACGAACCTCTACGGCCCGCCGTCAGTAGGGCGGTGCGAAGGGCCGCTCGCTGCCGCTCAGGAACGCCTCACTGGATGTAAGCGAGCGCCGCGCGCCAAACCAAACCGCTAATAAATTCTAGTAGCCAGCAGTAAACGCTAGTAAATTTGCTAGTGTTTATTTTTCAGAATCGAGACTTTTTAATGGGTTACGGTCGATTCAAATAAAAACGTTCGCCTCCGATTTGCCTGCTCGTGGTCGCTTCTCGAACGTCCGACCCCAATTCAGCGACACAATTATTGTACCACAACTTCTGTCTTTTGGAAAGCAATCGTCGTATGATCTGCTTTCCCGTTCGGCACGCTTTTCCAGACGACCGACCGAGACACAGACGCCAGGCTTCTTCCTCCCGTCGCCATTCCCCGGCGGCGATGTCCGCAATCTTCCGAAGCGCTCGCCACGTATGGCGCGCCGGCGCGCATCACGAGATGGTTCGCGGTCAGATCAGTCTTGCCAGAATTCGCAGAGACCATCGCTACTGGCGGAGACGGAGGGATTCGAACCCTCGATAGAGCTTTACAACCCTATAACGGTTTAGCAAACCGCCGCCTTCAGCCTCTCGGCCACATCTCCGAGCGCAATGCGCGTCGCGCCATATGCCCGACGCTTCTCTCCATTGCAAGCGCACAACGGTCGAGGTTGGCGGAACTGAGAGCTTCTGGCCGAGGACAGTGGCGCAAGCGTCAGCAACCCCCCAAAGCATCGATCGAGATCAAGCCGATTCCGCGGCTACGACGGACCCGCTACATGAGGCCTTCAATGCGCGATCGTGCGCCAAACCGTACGCCCGCGGATTCGAACACACACCAACTCAAACGCAAATCACGAACAGGCTGATCAGGCGAGGCCGAACCGCTGGCAACCGCGCCTGATCAGCCGATACGTCGGAACGCGCAAACCGACTAGGCGGCGGGCGACGAGTCTGACGATCCTGGGGTCGACATTGGCGTCGCTTTCTTGCGCTTTGCTGGCGCGCGCTTGGCGGCGACCTTGCGGGCGGACTTCTTCGCGGAGGCTTTCTTCACCGCCCCTTTGCGCGTGGCCTTCTTGGCGACGACCCTGCGGGCGGACTTCTTCGCGGAGGCTTTCTTCACCGCTCCTTTGCGCGTGGCCTTCTTGGCGACGACCTTGCGGGCGGACTTCTTCGCGGGCTTCTTGGCGGCGGACTTCTTCGCCGTTTTCTTGGTAGCAGCTTTCGGCATTTATGACGTCCCTCTCAACCATCTGCTCTCAGCACAAATTTTGCGCCATGCAGATGCGCGAGCGAAAGTACATTCGTTTTGATTTCACGCAAGCGTTGCACACGCGTGCGACAGGCGTTGAGCGTCGTGACTATCGAATTATCGCGCGCACTCGGGCCTCTGATCATTTGTCGACGAGAGCGCTCGCGCACGCGGTTCGCTTCGTTGCAACGGCGCACGGGTTCGCGCGCGAAGCTCCTGCGCAGCAGCCGACGCAGCTTTGGTCGATTCCTGATTTTCCCATATATTGCACCCCTCTCCGAGACTCTTGGCTGCTCATGCAGAAGCACTTCATCGCGCTCTCTGAGCAGGCCTTACGCCCATGCGACGGCGCGAGAGCGAAGAGCATTCATCGCAACGAGCGTATCAAATCGAAACGGCGCGCATGCGCATCGCAATCGAATTTTTCTTGGTGGATAGCACAAGATTTTTGTCGCTGAGCATTGCGATATCGGACTTCTCCACGCGACTCACACCGAGAATCATATGATTCGCTGCGCGTGATTCGGCTGAAGCGCTACACGCCGAGTCGCTTTTTGAGTGCGTCGCTCACCGCTTGCGGGTTGGCTTTGCCGCCAGTCGACTTCATCACTTGACCCACGAACCAGCCCAACATGCCGGGCTTCGTTTTGGCCTGCTGGGCCTTGTCGGGATTGGCTGCAATGACCGCGTCGACGGCGCGCTCGATTGCGCCCGTATCGCTCACCTGTCGCAGACCGTGGGCTTCGACAAGCGCGCGAGGGTCAGCGCCGCGATCATCAGCGAACAGCCTGACGAGCAGATCCTTGGCGATCTTGCCGGAGATGACGCCCTCGCCGATCATATCGACGAGGCTCGCCAAAGACGCCGCACTCAAGCCCGCGTCCGCCACCGCGACGCCCTGCGCGTTGGCCTGCGCGGATATATCGCCCATCAGCCAGTTGGCGACCGCCTTCGGGTCGCGCTTGGCGCCGCCATGGTTGACGCTGTCCTCGAAGAAATCCGCCGTCTCGCGTTCGGCGACGAGGATCGAGGCGTCGTAGGCCGAGAGACCGTATGCGGCCATGAAGCGCGACCGCTTGGCGTCAGGCAGTTCCGGCATGTCGGCGGCCAGAGCGTCGATGAAAGCCGCCTCGAGTTCAAGCGGCAAGAGGTCGGGGTCGGGGAAATAGCGATAGTCGTGCGCCTCTTCCTTGGAGCGCAACGAACGCGTTTCCCCGCGCGCGGGGTCGAACAGTCGGGTCTCCTGCTCGACGGCGCCGCCGTCCTCGATGAGGGCGACCTGCCGGCGCGCCTCGGTCTCGATCGCCTGGCCGATGAAGCGAATGGAGTTGACGTTCTTGATCTCGCAGCGCGTGCCGAGGGCTTCTCCGGGGCGGCGCACCGAGACATTGACGTCGGCGCGCAGATTGCCCTTCTCCATGTCGCCGTCGCTGGAGCCGATGTAGCGCAGGAGGGTGCGCAATTTGGCGACGTAGGCCTTGGCCTCATCGGCCGAGCGCATGTCGGGCCTGGAGACGATCTCCATCAAAGCGACCCCGGAGCGGTTGAGGTCAACGAAGCTCATCGTCGGCGACTGGTCGTGCAACGACTTGCCCGCATCCTGCTCGAGATGCAGGCGCTCAATTCCGACCTTGATGGAATGGTCCGGCGTGAGCTCGACCTGGATCTCCCCCTCCCCCACGATCGGGCTCTTGTACTGGGAGATCTGATAGCCCTGGGGCAGGTCGGGATAGAAATAATTCTTGCGGTCGAAAGTCGAGCGGCGGTTGATCTGGGCCTTGAGGCCAAGGCCGGTGCGCACCGCCTGAGCCACGCATTCGCGGTTGATTACGGGCAGCATGCCGGGCATCGCCGCATCGACGAGCGAAACGTGCGAGTTGGGCTCGCCGCCGAATGCAGTCGAAGCGGCGGAGAACAGCTTGGAGCGCGAAGTCACCTGGGCGTGGACCTCGAGACCGACGATCACCTCCCAGTCTCCCGTCGCGCCTTTGATAAGCTTCGCGCTCGCCCTGTCTGTCGCCATGCGGATCGTTCACCTCTCGTCCAAAGTCGGTCGGAATCTTAGGCCTGTGCCTCAAGCCCACCACGGCTCCGGAAGCGTCGTCCGGCCTGCCGACTGCTCAATCGCCTCGCCAAGCGCGAATAGCGTCTCCTCGTCGAACGGGCGCCCGATGAGTTGCAAGCCAAGCGGCAGGCCATCGCTCGACAAGCCCGCGGGCGCGACGAGCCCCGGCAAACCCGCCATGTTGACGGTCACGGTGAAGACGTCGTTGAGGTACATCTCGACGGGGTTGTCCGAGCCCTTCTCGCCGATCCCGAAGGCGGCGGACGGCGTGGCCGGGGTCAAAATCGCGTCGACGCCATCGGCGAACACGCGCTCGAAATCACGCTTTATAAGGGTGCGGATTTTCTGCGCCCTTACATAATAGGCGTCGTAATAGCCGGCGGAGAGGACATAAGTGCCGATCATCAGGCGCCGTCGCACTTCCGTCCCGAAGCCCCTGGCGCGGGTCTTCTCGTAGAGCTCGGTGATGTCGGCCCCCGGTTCTCGCAGGCCGTAACGCACACCGTCGTAGCGCGCGAGATTGCTCGAGGCTTCCGCGGGCGCCACTATATAATAAGCAGGCAGTGCGTAGGGCGTGTGCGGCAGGCTGACGTCAACGACGCTTGCGCCCGCGGCGCGAAGCCATTCCGCGCCGCGCGCCCACAAGCGCTCGATCTCGCTGCTCATTCCCGCGAGGCGATACTCCTTCGGCACGCCGATCTTCATGCCTTTGACCGAGCGTCCGACCGCGGCTTCGTAGTCTGGAACGGAGGTTGGCGAGCAGGTCGAATCCTTCGGATCGGGCCCGGCCATCGACCGCAGCATGATCGCGGCGTCGCGCACGGTGCGCGCAAGCGGTCCCGCCTGATCGAGCGACGAGGCGAAGGCGACCATGCCGTATCGGGAGCACCGGCCGTAGGTCGGCTTGACGCCGACGATGCCGGTGAAGGCCGCGGGCTGGCGAATGGAGCCGCCGGTGTCGCTCGCCGTTGCGGCAAGACAGAGGCGCGCGGCCACCGCGGAAGCAGAGCCGCCGGACGAGCCGCCGGGCGTCAGCAGACCGCGCTTATCGGAACGCATCGCCGCGCGCGCGCGGTCACGGCTCCAGTTGGGCGGCCGCCAGGGTGAAGCGACGGGTCCATAATATGAACTCTCGTTCGACGAGCCCATGGCGAACTCATCCATGTTGAGCTTGCCCAGCATCACCGCCCCGTCGCGCCACAAATTTGCGGTCACGGTCGATTCGTAGTGTGGCTTGAAGCCGTCCAGAATATGGCTGCAGGCTTGGGTATGGACCCCTTCCGTGGCGTAAAGGTCCTTGACGCCAATCGGCAATCCCTCGAGTGGACCCGCTTCTTTGCTGGCGAGGCGCGCGTCGCTCGCCTCAGCCATCTGCATCGCCTTGTCCGCCGTGATCGCGACGAACGTGTTGAGCCCTTCTGCGCGCTCGATCGCTTCCAGATGAGCCCTGGTGATCTCGACGCTGGAAATCGCCCGATGTTTGAGACGATCGCGCGCCTCGGCGAGCGTTAAGGAGGTCAGATCGGTCAAATTGGATCCTTGAAGGCGAGCGCCCAGCCTCGGCAGGTCACTCAATCACTTTGGGAACGACAAAGAAGCCGTCCTCGGTGAGCGGCGCGTTTTCGAGCACCAATGGTGCGATATCCCCGTCGGCGACAACGTCCTCGCGCATTGGCAGCCGCATCGGAATGACCGACGTCATCGGCTCGACGCCGTCGACGTCGACCGTATCGAGCGCCTCGACAAACTTGAGAATGGCGTTGATCTCGCGTTGCAAATGCGGCGTCTCGGCTTCGCTCACGGCGATGCGCGCGAGATGCGCGATGCGTCGGACAGTGTTGAGATCGACGGACATCCAAAGCTCCTGAAACACCTTGGAACGTGGGCGCGCCCCTATACATCGCCAAGTTTTGCCTGGCAAACAGCAAGGCAAGACTTGCCTGCGATGGGCGGTCGCTCGCTTGCGACGCCGGCAATCGACTTGCGCTTCGCCCGGTGATAGGCCGGTCACGCCAATGCGTCGTCCGGTCGCAATCGAAGATCTGCCCTTAAGCCTTCCTCCCAAGGCGCGCCTGATCGGCATCGACCTCGGCTCAAAAACCATCGGCCTTGCGATTTCCGACGTCGAGCGCCGCATAGCCTCGCCCCTTCGGACCCTGCCGCGCGGCGCCTTCGCTAAAGACGCCGAGGCGCTGACCGCGATTTTCTCCGAACACGACATCGCCGGAATTGTCCTCGGGCTGCCGCTCGACCTTGACGGGCGCGACAATCCGCGCGCGCAATCGACGCGGGCGTTCGCGCGCAATCTTTCGACGCGGACGGGCTTGCCCATCGTCCTCTGGGATGAGCGATTCTCGACTGCCGTCGTCACCCGGTCGCTTATCGAAAATGACGTGTCGCGCGCCCGGCGCGCGCAGGTCGTCGACAAGATGGCTGCCGCTTATATTCTTCAGGGCGCCCTGGATCGCCTTGGTGGGCTCACGCGCCTACAAACGAGCGACCCGTAGCTCTTCTCAACACTTTTTCTCAACTGTCTCTACATAATTGTGGAAGCGCAAGCTCGCCATTATTGTCGGGAACGTCTTGTTTTTCGGTCCAAAATCAGCGTTGTTAAGGTGTAAACTAGACCTCGAGCCCGAATCAAAGCCACCCGCGCGTTGAGTAGGGCGATCGACCGACCCCAGATCGGGGCGCCTGAGCGGGACAGCGTTGTCGTATGGTTGAAGAAATCGGTTTCCCGAGACGGATGCGTGGAGAACAAATGCGAGCCGGGAGGAACGGTTCCGGGAGGCCGTTCAGAAGGGCCAATGATCCGTCTCATCGGGCTGTCACGCACGAAGCGCTCGATGTCGCTCGTTACATCACAGACATGACCGCCCAGCTCGAAGCCATGGCGATCGCTGGCCGCCTCGACCTGCTCGCCTATTTCCTCGGCATGGCGAGAGCGGAAAGCGAAATTTATGTTCGCACCAACGCCGTCGCCGAAGCCGAGCGCGAGGACGAGCAGCAGCCCTTCGAGATTGCGGTTGGACTGCCCCGCGTGGGCAATTCGTTCGATTGAGATATCCAGCGCGGCTCAAATTTCGTTAGCGTTCGCGCGCAGCGCGACCCGGTCGCCCGAATATTCGACGCGCCCCGCCACTTCGAGCTCGAGCAGCGCCACCCGCACCGTCCGCGCTGAAGCCTCCGCGGCCCGAGCCAGTTCGTCGAGCGTGATCGGCGAAGGACCGAGCAAGGCGACGATCCGCTCGCGCGCGACCTCGGCTTCGTCGCCGGTGCTGTAGGGCGCCGCGCCTGCATCGTCGAATTCGTCGCCCGCCTGGGTTCGCGGCGTCGATTGCGGATCGACCCCATACAAAGCTTGTTCCCCCCACAGCGGTTCGCCAGCCTCGCCGCCCGCCTCGCGCATGACGGCAAGGTTGTTGTCCGAGCGCACCAACTCCATCGCCGTCAGCACGTCGTCCGCACCAGTGCAGATCGACGCTCCCTGCTTCAGGAGATCGTTGGTTCCTTCGGCGCGCGGATCGAGGGGAGAGCCGGGCACAGCGAAGATCTGGCGGTTTTGCTCGAGCCCGAATCGCGCCGTGATGAGCGAGCCCGAACCCCGCGCCGCCTCAACCACCACGACCCCTAGGGCGAGTCCTGAAACGATGCGATTGCGGCGAGGAAAGTCTCGCCCGCGCGGCTCCCATTCGATCGGCATTTCGGACAGGACCGCGCCCGCTTCGACCATCCGCTCCATCAGCGGCACAGCCTCGCTCGGATAGGGCTTTCCATGTCCCCCAGCGAGCACCCCGACGGCTCCTGTCTCCAGGCTCGCCATATGGGCGCGCTGGTCGATCCCCCGCGCCAGCCCAGAGACGATAACGTAGCCGGCTTGTCCCAGGCCGCGCGCCAGCCTCTCGGCGAACGTAAGTCCCGCAGCGGAAGCGTTGCGGGAGCCAACGATCGCGACCGCCGCCTTGCGCAAAACTTCCGCGCGGCCTCGAAGAGCGAGAATCGGCGGCGCGGAATCGATCTCCTGCAGCGCCAGCGGATAGTCCGGCTCGCCGAGGGCGACGAAGCGGACCCCGAGTTTGCGGGCGGCAATCAGCTCTTTTTCGACCTCTTCGACCGAAGCGATGCGGATCGGGCGCTTCGCGCCCCCACGCCGCGCGAGTTCCGGGAGAGCGTTTAGCGCCGCTCGGACGCTGCCGCAGTTGGTGGTGAGCGCCCGAAAGGTTCGCGGGCCCACATTCTCCGAGCGTGTGAGCCGCAGCCAATCGAAGCGCTGCTGGTCGGTAAGGCGCAACTCAGGCTTGTTCGCCATCCGCTCTAGTTCTTCTGCCCGATTTTCGTCTCCAAGCCCTGGAAAAGCCGGGCGATATTGGCGCTGTGCTTGAACCAAACCAGCGCTGACAGCGCGGCGAAGACCAAAGCCGCGCCGCTCTCGCCAATCGCGGCCATCGCGATCGGAGAAGCAACCGTGGCCGTGAGCGCCGCCGCGGAGGAGTAGCGCGTGAGCGCCGCAACAGCGAGCCAGACGACGGCGAACACGATCGCCGCCGGCCATGCGAGAGCGATGAGTGCGCCAAGATAGGTCGCGACACCCTTGCCGCCGCGGAACTTGAGCCAGACCGGATACATGTGGCCTAGGATCGCGCCAGCGGCCGCCGCCAGCGCCGTCGGCGGTCCAAACGCTACCCAAGCCAAAACGATCGCCAGCGTCGCCTTCAGCGCGTCCAGTGCGAGCGTCGCGGCCGCGAGCCCCTTGCGGCCGGTGCGCAACACGTTGGTCGCGCCAATGTTCCCGGAGCCGATCGAACGCAAGTCCCCTGCCCCGGCGAGCTTCGTCAG
>DATDHT010000387.1:0-5933 GCA_036521435.1 Roseiarcus sp. | reverse complement strand
CGCTGATCTCGCGCGCTCGTGCGTCCGCCTCCGTCACGAACGCGGCAAGAGCCGCGATGGCCGCAAGGGCAAGCGCCAGTGTGGATAGGATGCCCGATCGGGGGTCGCCGACACCCGCGCGGCCGAGATGGTCAGGATTCTCGGTCACCTTGATTCAAATTTATCACAAATTGGATTAGATGCAATCATAAGTTGCTGCAACGATTAAATCTCGACTGAGTTGCAATCAGGGTAGGCGCTAGCTAACGGCTCGCAACCTTCCAATTCAGATGTATTTATACGCATTATCGGTCGGTCGGGCGCTTATGCGTCGCCAAAATGGCCTTGGGGCCCTGCGCGCCCCGCCTGATTTCGTGTGTATTCGTGCGCATCATGATTTTACCGACGGACGGTCATGCACAGTCGGGATGTTCTTGCTGCTCTGCGCGCAGACGGATGGGCCGAGGTCGCCCAAAAGGAGCCACATCCACCTGAAGCACCCCGTGAAAGCCGGCCGAGTGACTGTCCCGCATCCAAACCGCGATCTGCCAATCGGGACGCTGAAAAGCAGCGAGCGGCAGGCCCAGATCAAGTTGAGATAGCCATGCGCCAGTATATTGCCCTGATCCACAAGGACGCCGGAAGCGATTACGGCGTGTCCTTTCCCGACCTTCCGGGCTGTGTCACCGCCGGTGTCGATCTCGATGACGCGAGGCGGATGGCCGAGGAGGCGTTGGCCCTGCATTTGGCTGGCATGGCGGCGGACGATGAGCCAATTCCAGAGCCCTCCTCGCTGGAAGCCGTGATGGCGGATCGGGAGAACCGCGACGCAGTCGCCATTCTCGTCAAGGCGCCCGCTGCGACGACCAAAGCGCTCCGGGTCAACATGACCATTCCCGAGGATGAGTTGGAACAGATCGATAAGTTCGCCGCCGAGCACGGCTACACACGTTCCGGCTTTTTCCTGCGTGCGGCAAAAGAGGCGATGATCAAGGTCCTGGCGGCGGACTTGACGGCGCAGATGAGCCTTGGGGCTGACAAGGCCGTGGAGTTGGCCGAAGGGCTGAAGGAAACTTGAGTGGCGGGAGTAATATTCCTTCGCTTGCGCTTGCGCTGAGGCGAGGCCAGATAAAGCTTTCGCACAAAAAAGGAGCCCGCCCATGAGCGAAGGGGATCAAGTTCTCACCATCGACGTGGTCAGCGACGTCGTCTGCCCCTGGTGCTATCTGGGCGAGAAGCGCCTCGAAGAAGCGCTCTCGGAAGACGTAGGGCCGGTTGTGGTGCGCTGGCGCCCCTATCAGCTCGACCCGACGATTCCCGAAGGCGGGCTCGACCGCACCGAATATATGGAGAAAAAGTTCGGCAAGAGCGGCAGGCTCCAGTCGGCGCACGATAATCTCACGCGCCTCGGCGCCGAGGTTGGCGTCCCCTTCGCCTTCGACAAGATCAAGCGCTCGCCCAACACGCTTGACGCCCACCGGCTCATCCGCTGGGCGGCGTCGGCCGGCGTTCAGGCCGAAGTCGCCGATCGATTGTTCAAGGCCTATTTCATCGAGGGACGCGACATCGGCGACCGCAGTGTTTTGATCGAGGTCGCGGGTGAAGGCGGCCTCGACGCCGGCGAGGTCGAAAAGCGGCTCTCGGGCGACGCGGACATCGATCTTGTGCGCCAGGAGATCGAGCAGGCCCAGGCGATGGGGGTGAGCGGCGTGCCGTTCTTCATTTTCGGCGGCCGCGTCGGCGTTCCCGGCGCCCAGGAGCCATCCGTGCTGAGGCAGGCGATCGCGCAGGCGCGCCAGGAGATGGCGGAGGGCGCCAACGCGACGGCGCGAAGCGCCTGAGCTTTAGGCCGCGTCGTCGAGCCGGGCGACAAGCTCGGGCGGCAGTTCGACGCGCGGCGCGTAGTCGTCGCTCAGGTTCGTCGAGGCCAAGTCACGTTCGAGCGGCGGCGCGCCGACCGGAGTTTTCGAGAAGTCGGCGATCAATTTCGGCGCGTGACCGGGATCGTCGTTGACAGGCGAAAATTCCAGGAGCGGCGGGAGCCGTCCGCCCAAGGCCGAAGCCGCCGCCTCGCGGGCGAAGTGTGCGGCTTCCGCCTTTGCCGCTTCGGCGGCGAAGCGCCACATGAGCGCCCGAACCTTGGCGAGCGCCGGATCGTCGATCAGCTCGCAAGCGTCGATGACCTTTTGCACCAGCGGAAGTTTGAGGCTGTCGCCGCTTTCGACGGCCTGAGCTTTGATCGCGGCGAGCGCGGCGCGAAAGGCGAGCAGGACGCCGGCCTTCAGGCCAGCCCGGCGGGCGAGCGCGGCAAAGCCTTCTCCCTGCGGCTCGAGCATAAAGGCGGCGACGCGCGACAGCGGCAGGCCCGACAGTTCCGCCAGAGTGTGCAAGAGGAGGGTCCGTTCTCCGCCGAGCAGCGAACGCAGCAGCAAGGCCGGCGTCAGCGCGCCGGCCGCCCGCAGCGCGCGCGTGAGCTCCGTCCGCTCGTCGGGGCGGCATGATGAAGCGATCGTGCAGATCGCCTGATCGCGCGCCTCGCGGGCGACGCGCTCGGCCCGCAAGGGCGACATCCATTGCGACGCCTCGATGGCCAGATCCTTTGCCGCCGCCACGACGATGCGCGCCCTTAAAGCTGCGGGCAGTCCCGGGCGCTCGAGCAGCGCCTCGCGCAGGCTCGTGTCGTCGCCGAAGCGGGCAAAAATGCGCTGCAGCAGTTCCGCCGTAAGATCGATCTCGACATTGCCAATGAGCGCAAGAACGGCGTCGAATTGTCCGGTCTCGGCCAGCGCGGCTTTTGCGCGAGGCGGCAGGTTTGGCCGGCGCGCCACCGCCGTCTGGGCCACGACGTCTCCGCTCGCGACGCACTCGACGAGATCCGCATCGGTCAGCACGGGCGAGTACTGAAGCACCGGCGTGGCGGCTTCCGGCTCGTCCGCCGCCAACGCCAGGACCACGGCGCGCGGCGCGTCGTGGGCCCTGCACAAAGCCTCCGCCAGCGCCTGGCGCACCCC
Organism: Roseiarcus sp.; assembly: GCA_036521435.1. GTDB lineage: Bacteria > Pseudomonadota > Alphaproteobacteria > Rhizobiales > Beijerinckiaceae > Roseiarcus. The sequence continues at coordinate 2,943 of DATDHT010000387.1, read as the reverse complement.
GACCGAAGAATCGTCGAGCAGCGCGGTCATCGCCAGCGCGGCCTCGGCGCGCAGGGATACGGGGAGATCGGAATAGAGATAGGCGCGTGCGAGCGCGCTCGCCCCTTGCGCCCGCGCGTCTGCGTCGGCGGTTTGCACCCAGGCCAAGAATCGACGCACTATGTCTGGCTTGGCGCACGACGGCGCGGGCAAGAGCTCGGTCATTGGAAGGTTGGCGTGCACGTCGGCCTCCTCGCCGGTCATGGCGGTAGGTGCTAATCGCCCAGATTGCACGAGCATGGTTAAAATCAACTTAAAGTTGTGATGGGAGAATCCATGGAGACCGGAACTCTTCGCCATCCGCGCGGCGGCCTTTACTTCGAGGCCTTTTCCGTCGGCCAGACGTTTCGCCACGGGCTGACCCGCACCGTCACCCAAATGGACAACATGCTGTTCTCCAACATGACGCTGAACCCGCAGCCGCTGCATATCGACGCGCATTTTTGTGCGACCGAAACCGAATGGGGCCGGCCGCTGATGAATTCCCTGTTCACCCTCGGACTGATGATCGGCATTTCCGTCAACGACACCACAGTCGGCACGACCATCGCCAATCTCGGCATGACGGATGTCGTCTTTCCGGCGCCGTTGTTCGAAGGCGATACGATTCGGGTCGAGTCCGAGGTGATGGCCATGCGCGCCTCCAAGTCGCGTCCCGAGGCAGGGCTGGTCGAGTTTCGCCACCGCGCGTTCAAGCAGGACGGCACGCTGGTCGCCGAGTGCCGCCGCACCGCCTTCATGCGCCGCCGCGAGCCTGAGATGCTGACAGCCTGAGGGGCCCATGCGCTCGCTTCTCATTGCGCCGGCGGACGAGCAACGGCTCGCCGAGGCGCTCAAGAGCGGCGCGGATGCGGTCATTGTCGATCTCGCTCAGGCCGCGCCGGCCGAAAGGGCCGCAGCGCGGGCGGCGGCGGCGCGATTCCTGAAAGAGGCGCGTGGCCGGGGCGGCGAGCCCGCGCTCATCGTCAGGATCAATCCGCTCGATTCAGGCGAGACCGATTCGGATCTCGACGCGGCGATGGCGGGCGCGCCTGACGCGATTCTGCTGCCGGGGAGCCTTGGGAAGGCAAGCGTCCAGCAGCTTTCCGCCAAGCTTGCGGTCCGCGAGGCTGAGTTCGCCCTCCCCGACGGTGCGACGCGGGTCATCGCCGACGTCGATACGGCGCAGTCTTTGTTCCACATGGGAAGTCATCGCGGCGCGAGCGCGCGGCTCATCGGCATCGCCTGGAATGCTGCGTCTTTGCGCGCCGATATCGGGGCCGAGACGGACCGCGATCCCCTCGGGGGTTACCTCGGCGTCTATCGCCTGGCGCGGGAGCTGACGCTGCTCGCCGCGACGTCGGCGCGGGTGGCCGCGATCGACGGGGCCTTCCCCAATATCCGCGACCTGGACGGCCTGCGCGCCGATGCGCTTGCCGCGCGGCGTGACGGCTTCACCGGCAAGATCGCGCTCGATCCTGCCCAGGCCGGCGTCATCAATGACGTCTTCCCCCGCGATCCCCGCTTGCGATAGGAAGTCCGTGATCCCGCCGAAGGGCGGCGTCCGGGGCTGGCTCCGTCGAGCCCGCTTACTGAATCGCGGCTTTACGCGCCCCGATTTCCGCCACCCATTCTTCAGCGTTCTTCGCCCGGGTGCAGACGACCTTCATGTATTCGGAGCCGTCTGCCTGCACAAGATCTGTGCGGGCAATCATCGTTTGCGCATTGAATCCGCACATCATTGGATTATCGACTGTCGGACCTCGGACCACGTCAACTGCCGTTTTGGCCTGACAATCCGCGTGTGATAGCGCGGTCGAACAGATAAGAACCAGAATAGAGTACATAATCGCCCCCGATTCTTGCTTGGTTTGGGCCGATCGGCATCTGCGTGCGCAGTCGGCTCTCTTTGCAACCATTAAATTGTGACAAGTTGCAACATACGATGATCGCAAATTCCGTGCCGTGATTGGGATCACACAGTGTTTCTATGTGCGGGAGCACTCGCTTGAGGCCGCTTGGCGCTTGCGAGCCGATCCTCGAGCACAACGAACGTTTACAGCGTTACCCCTTCAGCGCCTGATCCAAATCGCGGATCAGATCCTCGGCCGTCTCGAGGCCGATCGATAGGCGGACGACGTCATCGCCGGCGCCCGCTGCTTTGCGCTGCTCGTCGGTCAGCTGCCGATGGGTGGTCGACGCCGGATGCAGGATCAGGCTTCGCGTGTCGCCGATATTCGCCAGATGCGAGAAGAGACGCACGCCCTCGACCAGCCTGACGCCGGCCTCGAACCCGCCCTTGACGCCGAAGGTGAAGACGGCGCCCGCGCCTTTCGCCAGATACTTTTGCGCGAGCTTGGCGTACGGACTGTTCTTGAGGCTGGCGTAGGAAACCCAGGCGACCTTCGGGTGCTTGTTGAGAAACTCGGCGACCTTCCGCGCGTTCTCGACATGCCGTTCCATCCGCACATGCAATGTCTCGACGCCGGTGATGGTGAGGAATGCGTTCATCGGCGCAAGCGCCGGACCAAAATCGCGCAACGCCACCGCGCGCGCCTTCATGGTGAAGGCGAAATCGCCAAAATTCTCGAAGAATTTTAGGCCGTGATAGGCCGGCTCCGGCTCGGTCAGCGAGGGGAAGCGGCCGCCTTGCGACCAGTCGAACCTGCCCGACTCGACCACGACGCCGCCAAGCGCATTGCCATGGCCCGCCAAGAACTTGGTGGTCGAATGCACGACAATGTCGGCGCCATGCTCGATCGGCCGGCAGAGGTAGGGCGTCGCCAGCGTGTTGTCGACGATCAGCGGCAGACCCGCCTCATGCGCGACATCGGCGACGCGCTTGATATCGACGACGACACCGCCTGGATTGGCGAGGTTCTCGATGAAGATCGCCTTACACTTGGGCGTCAGCGCCTTGCGGAA
>DATDHT010000386.1:0-13146 GCA_036521435.1 Roseiarcus sp. | reverse complement strand
TTGGCGTAAGGACTGGCGGCCGACCACGGCGGGATCACAGCGGCATAGGCGCCGACCTGGAACGCCGCTTCCTCGCTTGCTCCGTTAGGCGCGGCTTGAGGGGCCGCGGCGACAGGGAGCACGTCCGCGACGCCGAGATCTTCCGCGCTCAGTTCCGCCGGCAAGGCGTCCCAACCGAACTGCGCTTCCGTGCTGTAGGCCTGCGCGTGCGGCATCGCTCGCCAATTGTCGATGCTGCCGGTCGGGCAGGGGGGAACGCAGGCCATACAGAGATTGCAGATGTTCGCGTCGACCACATAGTTGCGTGCGTCATGGGTGATCGCGCCAACCGGGCAGGTCGACTCGCAGGTGTTGCAACGGATGCAGATTTCAGGGTCGATCAGGTGTTGCCTGATGACCGGAGCTTCGGCCGCCTCTGTCACGCGCTCATCCTTGCGGCGAAGCAGAATAGCGACCTCATCCCGAGGAGCCCGCGAAGCGGGCGTCTCGAAGGATGGTCCAACTGGCTCTGGCGTTCGTGCTGTCTGGAGCGTCCTTCGAGACGCGATGCACCGCATCGCTCCTCAGGACGAGGTCCGTGAATGGCGGCAGGTTCCGTCAAGGGACGAGTGCGGCCCATCGCCTACACCCGGTTCCAGTCGAAGGCGGCCTTTTCGCCCTTGCCGTAAACTTTGAGCGCGCCCTTGTCGCCGACTGCGTTCGGGCGCTGAAAAATCCAGTTTTGCCAGGCGGTGAGGCGACCGAACACGCGCGTGGCGAGAGTTTCAGGGCCGTCGAAGCGCAGGTTCGCCTCCATCGCGGTCAAGGCGTCAGGGCTTATCGATGCGCGCTCTTCGACAGCGATGCGGATCTCGTCCGCCCAGTCGATGTCATCGGGAATGCTGGTCGCGAGACCGAGGGCGAATGCGGCCTCGGCGTCGAGTAGCTTGCCGATGTTTGCTTTCAGCGGCTCAAGCGCCGGCCTCTCGTCGTAAAAGCGCCGTCCGAGGCGACTCTGTCCCGTCGCCATCGGGTAATCGCCGAAATTCGCGGCGCTGAGCGCGATCTCGGGGGCGTGGCCTTCGCTGCCTGCGAGATGGTAGATCCGGTCGCAGGCGAGCGCGACCTCTAGAAGTGTGCCCGCGAAGCAGGAGCCCTCGTCCACGAGCGCGAACAGGCTGCGCGAAGTGACGTCGAGTCGGCTGAATGTACGGCGCAGATAACCGATGGTTCCGCGCACCAGCCAATGCTCTTTGAACGCGCGGAGCGTCGCGTCCATCGCGAGAACCGCTTCGGGCTCGCCTTCGGTCTTCATCAACCACACGCCGATGTCGGGTTCGTTGGTGCGCATCGACAGGATCGCGTCTTCGAGCTCGCGGGCGAGCGCCAGTGGATACCATTTCGCGTCTTCCGCCTCGATCGCCGCGATGTCTTTTGGATGCGGGCCGGCCGGGCCCTTGATCACGAGAGTCGCGGCGCGCGCGCCGCGGTCGATCGTCACTTTGACGTGCGTATAGCGCAGCGCGTCGATCTCAATGTCCCGCTCGATCGGCGCCAGCACGACGCCCTTCGCTGACGAAGAGCGGTCGCTGGTTGCGGCGAGCGCCTCAGCGCGCTCTTGCACTTTCGCCTGAAACTGCGCCGGCTTGGCGATCGTGTCGACAAGACGCCACGCAAGAGCCTTCTCGCCGCGCACGCCTTCGCTGGTGGTGCAAAAGACGTCCGCAAGGTCGTGGCGGACGTGGCGCTTGTCGGTCAAGCGCGTGAGACCGCCGGTCCCCGGCAGCACGCCGAGCAATGGCACCTCAGGCAGGCTCACGGCGCTCGATCGGTCGTCGATGAGGATGATCTCGTCGCAGGCAAGCGCGAGTTCGTAGCCGCCCCCCGCGCACGAGCCGTTAACGGCGGCCAGGAACTTCAGGCCTTCATACTTGGACGAGTCCTCCAGGCCATTGCGGGTCTCGTTGGTGAATTTGCAGAAGTTGACCTTCCACGCGTGGCTCGAAACGCCCAGCATGAAGATGTTTGCGCCGGAGCAGAACACGCGCTCGCGGGCGCTCATGATGACCACGGCGCGCACTTCGGGGTGTTCGAAGCGGATGCGATTGACGGCGTCGTTGAGCTCGATGTCGACGCCGAGGTCATAAGAGTTGAGCTTGAGTTTGTAGCCGGGTCGCAAGCCGGCATTCTCATCGAAGTCGGCAAGCAGCGTCGCCACCGGCCCGTCGAACTTGAGCTTCCAATGCTTGTAGTGGGAGGGCTCGGTTTGATAATCGACCCGGTCCATGCGGCTCCGTTCATAGGCAGTTTATTGCAGTTCATGCATCATAGTGCACTATCGGTTCCTACACAAGGCCAACCGGGCGCTGCGTCATTGGAAGGGCAGGCCAACCGCCTCGCGCGTCTCGGCCCGTAGGATCTGGAAGGTTTCCGCCAACGACTGAGCGCTGGTGTCGACCCGTATATCGGCCTTGGAATAGAACGCCGCCCGGCTGGCGACGATCGACTTCAGGTCGTCCATCGCCTCCCGGCTCGCGGCCATGGGCCTCAAGTCGCCCTGCGCCAGGACCCGGCTCATGTGGTCTTCGGGATCGGCCATAAGCCAGACGGTGGTACAGCGGCGCAAAAGGAGGTTGAAGCTGCCGAGGTCGCTGACCAGGCCGCCTGCGGTGGCGATGACCGCCTCGGGATAGGCCTCGATCGCCTCCTCGAGCGCGCGACGTTCGTAGCGGCGATAGGCGTTCTGACCATAGAGCCCGAGAATCTCGCTGATGCTGCAGCCGGCGAGCATCTCGATCTCGCGGCTGAGCTCGACGAAGGGAAAGTTGAGATCCTCGGCGAGCATCCGGCCAAGCGTTGATTTCCCTGCGCCGCGCAGGCCGATCAAGGCGATTCGCGACGAGCGGATGGGCGCTTCCTCGCTGCGCGCTGGCCCGCTGCCAGTGAGCTCCAGGGCCGCGAGGCGCACGCGGCGCAGCGTCGGCTCGTCGCGGTCGGCCAGTATTTCGCGCAGCATGAGCCATTCCGGCGATTGGGTGGTGACGTCGCCGACGAGCTCGGCAAGAGAGCATTGAAGCGCCCGAGCCACCTGCGAGAGAACCAGGATAGAGGCGTTGCCGATGCCGTATTCAAGATTGGCCAGGTGCCGTTCGGAAACGCCGGTTGCGCGGGCGAGGGCCTTGCGGGTCAGTCCCCGACGCACGCGCAGAGCTTTCGCGCGCTCGCCGAGCGCGGCCAAAAACGACTCCCTGGCCTCGTTGGCCGTCTCGACGGTGGCCAAGGCCGTCTCATCCACTCCGGCGATCGGACCAGCCGACGCATTTTCGGGCAAGCTCCGAGCCGCGCGATCTTCGGCGGCAGTCGGCGAAGACGATACGGTGTTTGACACGGTCCGAACCCGCCTCTAAGACCAAAACAAGCATAATATTGCATCAAACCAAGGCGGGCAAGCTCTCAAACGCCGCTCCGTCTAGGAGCCGGCACGCGGCTTCGCCTGGGAGAGGGAAACGTCGATGACCGCGAGCCCGGTTGAATCGCCGCCGGAGGCGTTCAATTTCGCGGCGCATCTGCTTCAGGCCAATGCGGGGCGCTTGGCCAAAGCGGCGTTCATCGACGACGTCGGCGTCGTGACCTATGGCGAACTCGAAGAGCGCGCTCGTCGGTTCGCTGCGGCGCTTAGGGAGAGAGGCGTCAAGCGCGAGGAGCGTGCGCTGATCCTCATGCAGGACAGCGCCGACTGGCCGGTCGCCTTCCTTGGCGCTATGTTGGCAGGGGTTATTCCGGTTGCCGTCAACACGCTGCTCACCGCCGACGACCTCGCCTACATGCTCGAACATTCGCGCGCCCAGGCCGTGCTGGTCAGCGGCGCGGTCAAGCCGGCGCTGACGGCGGCCCTCACCAAAGCCGATCACGAAGTCCACACCGTCGCCGTGTCGCGCCCGGCGCAACCGCTCGAATCCGGCGAGATCGAGTTCGGAGAGTTCCTCAGCCGCGCGACGCCGCTCACGAAGGCTGCGCATACGCGGGCCGACGATCCGGCTTTCTGGCTTTACTCGTCGGGCTCGACGGGTAGGCCAAAGGGGACGGTGCATTCGCACGCCAATCCGTATTGGACGACGGAGCTTTACGGCAAGGCGATCCTCGGCCTCACCGAGAAAGACGTCTGCTTCTCCGCCGCCAAGCTCTTCTTTGCCTACGGCCTCGGCAACGCGCTGACCTTTCCGCTCGCGGTCGGCGCGACCGCGTTGCTTATGGCCGAGCGGCCGACGCCCGAGGCAGTGTTCAGGCGTTTGAGCGGCGGGGTCGGCGGCGTCAAGCCCACCGTCTTCTACGGCGCGCCGACCGGCTTCGCCGGCATGCTTGCATCGAACATGCTGCCGAAACGCGACGAGGTGGCGTTGAGGCTCGTATCCTCGGCCGGCGAAGCGTTGCCGGCCGAAATCGGAGAGCGCTTCAAGCGCCATTTCGGCGTCGACATCGTCGACGGCATCGGCTCGACCGAGATGTTGCACATCTTCATCTCCAACCGTCCGGACAAGGTGCGATACGGTTCGACCGGTTGGCCAGTGCCGGGTTACGACATTGAGCTGCGCTCCGAGGACGGTCGGGCCGTTGCGGACGGCGAGCCGGGTGACCTCTATATCCACGGGCCCTCGGCCGCGCTTATGTACTGGGGCAACCGCGCCAAGACGCGCGAGACCTTCGAGGGCCACTGGACCAAAAGCGGCGACAAATACATCCGCGATGCCGACGGAACGTACACTTATGCCGGCCGCTCGGACGACATGCTGAAGGTGGGCGGCGTGTGGGTCAGCCCCTTCGAGGTCGAGGCGACGCTGGTGCAGCACCCCTCCGTCCTCGAAGCTGCGGTGATCGGCGCGACTGACGCCGATGGGCTCATCAAGTCCAAGGCGTTCGTGGTCTTGAAGGAGGGCGCTTCTGCGGACGAGGCGGAGCTGAAGAGCTTCGTCAAGGACCGGCTCGCGCCGTACAAGTACCCGCGCTCGATCGCCTTCATCGCCGAACTGCCGAAGACCGCGACCGGCAAGATCCAGCGCTTTCGATTACGCGAGCAGGAGGCGCGAGGCGATGGGTGAAATCCAATCGGCGCCCGGTCGCAATGGGGCGGCGGTTCCCCTTGAACGCCCGGGGTTCAATGAACTAGGTCGTGTAGACTTAGTCCATGCGCTTTCATGAGAACCGTCAATATTCACGGGGCCAAGACGCACCCCCTCGGCTGGTTGAGGCCGCGGCCAAGGGTGAGCCATTCATTGTCGCGACGGCGGGAAAACCGCTGATCAAGGTCGTTCCGATTGACGCGCCGGCGGCGCCGCGGCGATTGGGCTTCATGCGGGGCGCTTTCACCGTGCCCGAAGATTTCGACACGATGGACCCGGTGGAAATCGAGAAGCTGTTCTACGGCGACGAATGAGGCTCCTGCTCGACACCCACATTTTGCTCTGGGGTGCGGTCGAGCCGGAGAGGCTCTCCCATGTGGCCCGCTCTCTCATCGAGAGCCCGGACAACGAGGTGGTGTTCAGCGGCCTCAGCCTCTGGGAAATCGCGATAAGACAGGTCGCGGCCGCGCCGATTTTCGCATTGATACCGGTATGCTGCGCCGGAGTCTTTTCGATAACGGTTATGCCGAACTCGCTGTGACCGGCGCCCATGCAGCGGCGCTCGCGGGTCTGCCGCCGATTCACGAGGATCCGTTCGACCGCATGCTCGTCGCCCAAGCCATCGTCGAAGGATTCACGCTTCTCACGTCCGATCCGACGGTCGCCAAGTATCCGGGATCCATTCGACTGGTCTGACGACAGTCGTGCCCACGGAGAGTTAAGGGGTCGAAACCATCCTGCCTCAGCTCTGTGAGTCGAGCACGACAAACCCGTCGCCGGATCGGGTCTTGGCGTCGGCCGGTTGGTCGGTGGTGACTATGGTCATGCCGAATTTGAGTCGCTTGCGAACGGCCTCGCGCGCCGGCAGATCCGCCTTGATGCGGCGCAGAGCTGCGCCATTGTCCTCGGTTGTCTTCGCGGTCGCTCCAACCTCCGCGGCTTGCCATGACAGAAGCCCGGACTGATCGTCCGCGCCGTTCAGGGTGAACACACGCTCGCCGAGCGGCTTCTCCGGATTCTGAATCTCGACCTTGCCGGAAGCCGCCAAGGCGCCATTGTCGAACACCCTGATCGACTTGTCGGCGCTGCTGACGACGACACTCGGCGATTTCGGCGCGGGATCGTGCCCTTCCGAATATTCGGTCGCCTTGATCGCTGTGTCGACCGCGTTGAATTCGCGCGCGGCATATTCGCCGAGCACCATGCCGGGATGCGTCACCTCTTCGGGCTGCGACTCTTCGTCGGCGATGACAACCGTCATGCCGAGCTGGGTGACGCCGAACAGGAGTTCCGCGAAATCCTTCGGCAAGCGCACACATCCATGCGACGCGGGGTAGCCGGGCAATTGCCCGGCGTGAAGTGCGATTCCAGACCATGTGAGCCGGTTCATGTAGGGCATCGGCGCATTGTTGTAGGTCGAGGAATGGTGGTTCTTGTCCTTCTGCAGGATCTTGAACACGCCCGTCGGCGTTCGGTGGCCGAGTTTGCCGGTCGAGCAGGACGAGGTGGCGATGCGGACCCCATTGCGATAGACATAAAGCCGCTGATCCGGGATCGAAACAATGGCGATGATTGGGCCGGTTTCCGAACGGTCGGGGAACCAGTTGAATTCGCCGTTGGTGAGCTGTTCGGCGGATTTATCGACGCGCTGGGCGAGCGCGGGGGTGAACGGCAATGTGGCGGCCATGGTCGCGATGCGCCCGAACTGACGGCGGTTCATTCTGTGTCGCCTCCCCAACCAGCAAAGGATTCGCGAATAGAAGCGGACGGCTCGGATTGTCAACGGTTCCGGTGGCGTTTCTCGGCGGATGGCCGACACTTTAGAGGTCCTGGTTCTGTGGCAGAATCACAAGATCACGAATCGTGACATTCGGCGGGCGCGTCAGCATGAAAAGAAGCGCGTCAACGACGTCGTCGTTGCGCAGGCCGCTATGCGCCTCGACCCGACGCTCGATCTCTTCCGGGTCAGTCAGGCCCCAAAGCTCATTCAGGACCATCCCGGGCGCCAACGATCCGATACGGACATTGTGTTGCGCGACTTGCCGGCGCACGCCATGAACAAACGACTGCACCGCATGCTTCGTGGCTGAATAGATCGGCTCCCAAGGGATCGCTTGATGGCCTGCAATCGACGAGGTGACGACGATGTCTCCCGAACGGCGGGCGATCATTTCCGGCAATACCGCGCGAACCGTGCGAAACACACTCTTCACGTTGATATCGACGATTCGATCCCATTCGTCGGGATCGCCCTTGGCGACGTCACCGGCGACATAGCTTCCCGCATTGGCGAACAGAACGTCGATGGGACCAAACCGATCGGCGGTCGCCTTGACCATGCTTGCGACATCGGCCGGCTTGGTCAGATCCAAGGGGAGGGCGATGCATTTCGAGCCGAGTTCGTCCGCCAACGTTTTCAATCTCTCAGCGGAGCGCGCAACAAGCGCGAGCTTGACGCCTTCCGCTGCAAATCGTCTTGCGGCCGCGGCGCCAATGCCGGAGCTTGCGCCGGTGACGATCATCGTTTTGTTCTTCAGGCTTTTATCCATCCTTGGCCTCCCAGCCGCGGCGCGGCGCAGCAGAATAGTCAGAGAGTCTGATTAAGCGAAGCCGCTGACCAATTGACCGCGCCTCTCGCGCATGGTCAATCGGCCCTTATGTCGCCTGCGCTCATCGCCATCGACTGGGGTTCGTCGAGCTTTCGCGCCTATCTCATGGCGCCCAACGGCGAGATCCTCGACGAGGTCGCCACCGGCGACGGAATCGGCAGCGTCGCGGCGGGCGCCTATCCAGCGACCCTCAAGCGGCTGATAGGGCGATGGCTCGAGGCCCATCCGTCGCTGCCGGTCGTCGCCTCGGGCATGGTCGGCAGCCGGCACGGCTGGCGTGAGGTTCCTTACGTCAAATGCCCGGCCGGCCCCAGCGAGGTCGCGGCGCAACTCACGCCGGTCGAGGCCGACTGCCGGCGCGTTCATCTGGCGGCGGGCCTCTCCTATGTCGATGAAGCCGCGCAGCCGGATGTGATGCGGGGTGAGGAAACGGAAATCTTTGGCGTTGCCGCGGCGGGCGCCCGCTTGATCGTGCTGCCGGGCTCGCATTCGAAATGGGCGAAGGTCGACGGCGATCGCGTCGTCGCGTTCAGGACCTTCGTCACGGGCGAATTGTTCGCGGCGCTTCGGGACCACACGGTCGCTGGCGCTTTCGCCAGGGCCGCGCCTGCCAAGAGCCCGGGCGAAGCGTTCGTGCTCGGCGTTCGCCGCGGCGCTGCGGCGGCCGCTTGCGAAGGAAAGGCCGGCCTGCTCGGCCTCATGTTCGGCGCTCGTTCGCTGCCGCTCATGGGCGCCCTCCCGGACGACGACGCCGGCGAATATCTCTCCGGCCTCTTGATCGGCACGGAAATTGGCGAGGCGCGGCGGCTGTTTTCCGGCGAAGCGCCGCATGTCGCAGGCGCGGAGGCGCTGGTCGAGCGCTATCTCGCCGCGTTCCAGGCGCTCGACGTTCCCGCTCGCGCGGCGCCCCGGCGCGCGGCGGCGCGCGGGCTGTTTCGCATTGCCCGCGATGGGGGTCTCCTGTGAATTTGACGCTCGCTCCGACTCCCCTCGTCGCCATCCTGCGCGGCGTCACGCCGGACGAAGCGGATTCGATCGCTGCGGTGATTGTCGAAGCGGGTTTCGGCGCCCTCGAAGTGCCGCTCAATTCGCCCGATCCCTTGGCGAGCATCGAACTCATTGCACGGCTGTTTGGCGACAGGGTTCTGGTCGGCGCCGGCACGGTGCTCGAACCAGGCCAGGTCGACGAAGTCGCGGAAGCGGGCGCGAAACTCGTGGTCGCGCCCAACGCCGATCCCGTGGTCATCGAGCGCGCGACTAAACTCGGGCTCATCGCCGTGCCGGGCGTCGCCACAATGACTGAGGCGTTTGCGGCGCTCAGGGCGGGCGCGTCGGGGCTCAAGCTGTTTCCGGGCGAGGCGCTTGGCCCGGATATCGTGAAGGCGTGGCGCGCTGTCTTGCCGAAGGAGATCCAACTCTATCCGGTCGGCGGCGTGACGCCCGAGCGTATAGGTCCGTACCGGCGAGCCGGCGCAAGCGGCTTCGGCATCGGTTCGGCGCTCTATAAGCCGGGCGCAAGCATCGAGGACGTTGCGCGCGCCGCGCAGATGTTCGTTAGGGCTTGGAAAGAGGTTGGCTAGACTAGCGGCCCTGAGGATCAGTTCTGCCGGAAGAAGTTAAGCGTCCAGACGAGCCGGCCCATCGAGGGCCAATCAGGTCGGCGAGGAAGGAACGCCACCCGTGCGGGCCTGAGCCACGTCTGCATTTTCACCCAACCAACGCCCTGTCGACGCAGCTCGAACTCATTTGAGCCGGGAGGGCGAGCGTCCGGTCATGTCCGGACGGTGATGCGATCACTCGAGATTGGTGTGACGCGCGCGCATCGTTTCCGACGTTTCGTTGAAGCGTGGGCGCAGTTTGAGGATTATCAGCTCGAAGACGATCATCTGCGCGGTCTCGAATAGCGAGCCCATCGGCAGGACGGAGAGCTTGCCGCCCTCATCATTCGCCATCGTCTGGGCGGGAATGACCGTGACGATATCCGCGTGCTTGGCGAGTTCGCCTCCGGGTTGGGCGGTGACGAGCGCCGTGCGGGCGCCAGCTTTGCGCGCGATCTCGACCAGCGTTTGCGCGGTCGGGAGATCGCCTGGTCCCGCGGAGGCAATGAACAGATCGCCCGCGCCAAGCGCCGGCGTGGTCATGTCGCCCCAGACCGAGACATCGCGGCCCATGTGAAACAGGCGCATGGCGAAGCCGCGCATCTGCAAGCCTTCGCGCCCAAGTCCGAACACGACGATGCGCTTCGCCGCCACGATGGTCTCGATCATGCCGTCGAGCGCGTTCTCCGGCATGGCTGCGAACACACCAGCGAGATCGCTCAACGCGCCCTCAGACAATTGGGCCAGGGTCTTGGTCATCGGTTTCCTCGCGTTAGTTTCCGCCTTAGACAGATCCGCGCTTCACGATCGGGTGCTCGAGCTTGATCTGTCGTCGCGCTGATCAGCCGTCCGGCGTGCGCTGACATAACTATCCAGCGACAACGGCCCGGCGCCGCCGAAGCAAAGCGCGAGCAAAGCCGCGAGATAGAGCAAGTCAGTCTCATAGCCGGGTTGTCCAAAATGCGCGCCCGACGCGTCGTAGGCGAGGAGCTTGATCGAGCTGAAGCCATTCGGAAGATGCACGGTGAAGATCGCGACGAGCAGCACGACGATCATGGGCAGGGAGGCGAGAGGCACGAGAGCCCCAAGAAGGATGAGCAGTCCGCCGATCACCTCGATGAGAATCGTAGCCCAACCCAGAAAGAATGCGAACGGCATGCCGATCGCGTGCAAGATGCCGATGAAGACGTCGGGACCGCGCGCGAGTTTGGCGTAGCCGTGCTCGAGGAACCCGTATCCGACGACCAGTCGAAGTGGCAACGCGAAAAAACCAGGCGGCGCGGGAAGCGGGGCGAAGGCGAGTCGGCGAAGTGTGGAAGCAAGCGTCATCAAACAGCTTCGACGGAAACGCACCCTTTGTTACTCGCTAAGAGCGTAATCAGGCCCGCATTCGCGTTTCCGCTTTTTCCGTGCTTAAGCCGGCCCGCGCCAGTGCGTGACGAATGAGACGGTCGACCAGCTCAGCGTAACTGATCCCGAGCGCCCCCATCACTTTCGGGTACATGCTGATGTTGGTGAAGCCCGGCAGGGTGTTCACCTCATTGATCACAAGACTCCCGTCCTCGCGCAGAAAAAAGTCGATGCGGGCCAAGCCCTCGCAGCCGAGGGCGCGGAAGGCCTCGATCGACAGATTGCGAACCTTGTCGCTGACGCCCGAGGCGAGGTCAGCCGGGACCTTGATTGCAGCGCCATCCTCATCGAGATATTTGGCTTCGTATGTGTAGAAGCCGTGGCGGCTGCCGGGCACGATCTCGCCTGGCGGCGAGGCGGTGAGCGAACCGTCCTCGCCTTCGAGAACGCCACACTCGATCTCGCGGCCGCGAATATATTCCTCGACCAGGATTTTGCGGTCGTGCCGGAACGCCTCGGCGATTGCTTTGGCGAACTCCTCTCGCGTCCCCGCCTTGCTGATGCCGACCGACGAGCCCAGGCGGGCCGGCTTGACGAACAAAGGGCGGCCAAGTTTGGCCGCGACCGCATCGAACGATGGCGCGTCCCCTTGGGCGAAGGTAAGAAAGCGCGCAATCGGGAGGCCACTGTCGCGCATCAGACGTTTCGCGACGTCCTTGTCCATCGCAGCGGCCGAGCCGAGGACGCCGGAGCCGACATAAGGCACACCCGCGATTTCCGCGGCGCCCTGCACCGTCCCATCCTCACCGAAGGGGCCGTGCAGAACCGGAAACACGACGTCGACCGAGCGTGACAAGTCGGGGGCCGTCCCATCCGTATCCGCAAGGATCGCGAGCTGGCCGGCGCCGCCCGGAACAAGGGCGACGCGCGGTCCGCTCTTGGGGATGGCAGCCGGAAACGCGCCGTCATTCAGCGAGCTGAGCAGCCAGACGCCGGACCGCGTGATGCCGATCGGAATCGTGTCGTAGCGCGACGGATCGAGGGCGCGGAAGACGTTGCCCGCGGATATGACGGATACGTCGTGCTCGGCCGAGCGGCCGCCGAACAGCAACGCGACGCGCAGTCTTTCGGCCATGTCGTGGTCTCCCGAATCGGCCCGTTGGCAGGGGACTTCGCCGAAAGTGGCGGGATTGGTCAACCGGCGTCGATGAGCGCCTCAGCGTCAAGCAAAGAGCGCGCGCAAGCGAGGGCGAGTAGGAGCGACGCCGAGCGCTGTGCGGGCCGTGATTGCGCTCGGCGTCTTCGACTGCGGACCGGCCGCCAACGGCTGGGACCCGTTCGATGGATTACGATACACAAGGCTAAAACGACCGACGATTGGTAAAACTACCTACATCAAGTGGGTTTGAATTAGGAACAAGGCGCCATATCATCCCCCGTAGTTCGGAATGAAAATGGCCCTCTCGAATTCGCATGACGTGCCGCTCCAGCCTTACAGGGCTTGGACCGGTTTGGCTGCGGCTGGTCCCAGGTTTTTGGGGACCGGCGCTGGGTTCATCGCCATCTATTTTTCACTGAACCTACTGACAGAGTGGCATGAATTCGATCGTCTCGGGATTACATTGTGGAGCCCGGACGACGGCTTGAGTCTTGCTCTGCTTCTTGAGAGCGTCACCTTTGCGCCGTTCGTTTTCCTGGCTGCGGTTCTGGTCGATTCATCAATCGGCGTGGTTCACCGCAGCGTTGGCGTGACCGTTGCGGCGGAACTGTCCTTGACCATCGTCTATGTCGGCCTCGCTCTCTTTTTGAAGAATAGGTTAAGATTCAACGTTAGACAATTTAGTCTCCCTGACGTTGTAACCTTCTTGCTGTTCATTCCAGCAGCCGCCACTGTAGCATCGTTTGTATATTGCGGAGTATTGTATCTGAATGGTGAGTTTCCACCAGATAGGGCTTTACGCGCTTTCGGTCATTGTTGGATAGGTATTGCGCTCGGGATGATCACCGTGATCCCTGCGATGACGGCGCTCTTCTCACGTTTGTCGCTGCCATGGCGCTGGTCAGTCTATACGTTATTCACTATACTCGTCTTCGTTCTAGGAATATGCCTTGGATTTGCCGCGCTCGTTGGGGTCGGCGACAAGTTATACTATCTATTCAACCTTCTTTTTCTCCCGGTCATCTGGGTGGCGATGCGGGAAGGCTATGCCGGCGTCGCGCTTGCGCTGGTGACCATCCAGGTGACGCTTGCCGTACTCACCGCATTCGTCGGTTACGACACAACGGATTTCGCCATTCTCCAATCGCTGATGCTGGTGCTTTCCATTACCGGGCTGCTGCTTGGCGCCGTTACGACGGAGCGCCAGGACGCCGCTCTCCGTCTGCGCGAGCAACAGAGGGAGCTGGCTCGGATGGTGTCCAACGCACGGGCCGGCGCGATGGGGATGGCGCTCGCTCACGAAGTGAGCCAGCCGCTGTCGACAGTGGCGACTT
>DATDHT010000385.1:0-2523 GCA_036521435.1 Roseiarcus sp. | reverse complement strand
CGTCGATGCGCTTCTGCAGGTCGAGCGCGTCGGCCATCAGCTTGTCGGCGACCGGCGCCAACCCGGTGGTCGATTTGTCGGTGAACAGGCCTTTCTCGAGCCGATGGAAGCCGAGGAATTTCGGATCCTCCGCCTTCTTCTCGAAATCGTCCTCGCGCGAATCCATCGAGCCGTCGAGGTCGTTGAACAATTCGGCGATCGGCTCGATCCGCTCATAGTGCTGATGGGCCGGCGCGTAGACCTTCTGGGCTTCGGCCAGCTTGCCAGCCTTGACGGCGTCGGTCAGCTTCCTTGTCTCGTTGACCAGCGTGTCGACCTCTCCCTTGACGTAGACTTTGTACTCCGCAATCGGGCCGACGAGCTCCATCGGCGATGGCTTCGCCGGCGCGGCGGTGGTCGCCGCGACCTTCAGAATTCCCTGCGGATTGCTTCTGAGCCCGCAAGTCATTGCGTAGTCGCCGGCGTCGAGGGTCGTGGTCAGGGTCTGAGCGAAGCCCGGCAGGATGTTCTCGCGCTCGTCGACGACCATGACGTCTTTCAGGATCTCCCATTCGACGGCGTGCGAGCTTTCATTCTTGATGTTGAAAGTGGTCTTGCCGGCTGTGACGTCGACCTTTGCGGGGTCGCATCCCGCATTGGTCAAGGTGATCATGATGGGGCCCGGCGCGATGGGCGCGGCGTCCGCCTGCCCGAACGCCTGACCGCCGATAGTCGCGGGAAGCGAAAGCAAAGCGGCTCCCCCGAAAAGGGCGAGCCTCAATCGGGTTGCGCGAGAGTCCGGCATGTCATTCTTCCCTTGTTGGTCTGGCGGGTTGCGAATTAGGTCTTTGAGAGCTGGTGAGCCGCGCTCCCCACCGGCGCTGCGCGCGGCGGCGAGAAGAAGAGGATCAGAGCGGGAATGAGGAAGGCGAAATAGACGATCACTTCGCCGACGGTCGGCGCGTCCTGATAGCCAAAGACGCCGGAGAGCAGGGTGCCGACCAGGCCGTCTTGCGGCACGAACGCGCTGATGTCGAAGGCAGTGCCCTGCAAGCCATTCCAGAGCCCGGCTTCATGAAATGCGCGCAGCGCCCCGGCGAGCAGGCCCGCGGCCACGAAAATAATGAAGACACCGGTCCAGCGGAAAAAATGGCGCAGATTGAGCTTCACGCCGAAATAGTAGATCGCGAACCCTACGCCGATCGCCGAGGCAAGGCCGAGCGCCGCCCCGATCGGCACGGCCCAGCCGCTGCTTTGCTGGATGATCGCGAGGAGGAAGAACAGGGATTCGAGCCCCTCGCGCCCGACAGCGAAGAAGACCATGCCGATCAGCGCGAGGCCCTGGCGGTCGCCCGGACGCAAGGCGTTGTCGATCGAGTCGTGCAATTGCGCCTTGATCGACCGGGCTGCTTTCTTCATCCAGAAGACCATGGAGGTCAGGATCGCGGTCGCCAGAAGCGCGACCAGGCCCTCGAAAAGCTCCTGCTGGCGTTGCGGGAACTCCTGGTTGGCGCGAACCAGAACCAGACCAACGGCGATGCAAACGGCGACTGCGGCGCCGACGCCGACCCACACCATGGGCAGCCACTGCGTGCGCCCGGATTGCCTGAGATAGCTCGCCACAATGCCGACGATCAGCGCGGCTTCGATACCCTCGCGCAGCATGATCAAATAGGCGGCAAACATTGGGAACGCTTATTCGTCGGGAAGGCGGGTTCAAGGCCCGTCCGCCACAGGCGTCTACATCAGGCTTATCGGTAACCCCGCGCGTTTAGTGAAGTCAACGAAACCACGCTCGGCCCGTTCAACTTTAGAAGCGTTCTAAAGGCGACGGGCGGGCAAGTTTAGAATCGTTCTAAATTGTTCTCGGGGTGCTCGAGTGAGGAGGAGCGGCGGACTGGCCCAATATTTCCGTCCCTGGGCCCTTTCGCCGCCAGTCGGCGGCTTTAGCGGTCTGAATCTTACGCTTGGCGCCCATCGACAGACGGCCGATTTGGGTGACGCAACGACGCTCACCGGAGCTAAACCTTATAGGCTCGCCGCGAACAAATCCCATCGTCCCGGCAGGCCCTTCAGCGCATGCGAACCCCGTTCGGCGAATTTTAGGCCGGCGCCAGCGACGAGATCAGTGACCACTCTGGAAACAAGAACCTCGCCCGGCGCGCAATGCGCCATGACGCGAGCTGCGGCGTGAACGGCAACGCCGCCGACATCCCGACCTCGCAGTTCGATCTCGCCGGTATGCAGACCGGCGCGCAACGGCAGGCCGATCTGTTTGCCCATGGTTTCAAACGCCAGCGCACACCGCACCGCTCGGCCGGGCCCGTCAAAGGTCGCGAGAATGCCGTCCCCTGTGGTTTTGATCAGATTGCCGCGATGCTTCTCAACTGCCTGTTTGGCAATTCTGTCGTGGCTGTCGAGCAATCGGCGCCATTGCTGATCGCCCATTTCAGCGGCGCTACGTGTGGAATCGACGATGTCGGTAAACATGACCGTCGCCAGGACCCGCTCCAGGTCGGAGGCAGAACTCTCCCGTTCCCCGGT
>DATDHT010000384.1:0-8394 GCA_036521435.1 Roseiarcus sp. | reverse complement strand
GTCTCGTACGACTTGATGCCGAGCTTGGCGGCGACGCGGTCGGCGGCGGCGCTGGTCGGCATTGAGCGCGCGACGCCGGCGAGGTCCTTGGCGTAGCCCGGAGCGCAATGGGCGTTGGCGGTGAGGATCGCCAGCGAATCCGACGGCGTGACATAGGCGTTGCGGCCCAGGATCATGTTGCGGTCGCCGTCGCCGTCCGACGCGGCCCCGAAATCCGGCGCGTTCGCCGACATCATGAAGTCGAACAGGTCCTTGGCATAGGTCGGATTGGGGTCGGGGTGATGGCCGCCGAAGTCGGGCAACGGCGTCCCGTTGACCACAGTACCGGCGCCCGACTTCAGTTCGCCCTCGAAGATCACATGCGCGTAAGGACCGGTCACCGCATGCAGGGCGTCGAAACGCATGCGGAAGCCCGAGGCGAACAAAGCGCGGATGGCCTCGAAGTCGAACAGCGTCTTCATCAATGACAGATATTGCGTGACCGGGTCGATGATCTCGATCTCGGTCCCCTCGACCTTGACGGTCCCGAGGCTGTCGATGTCGACATCGGCGGCGTCGGAGATCTTGTAGGCGGAGATCGTCTTGGAATGGGCGAAGATCGCCTCGGTGACATTCTCCGGGGCCGGTCCGCCGGCGCTGATGTTGTACTTGACGCCGAAATCGCCGTGCGGGCCACCGGGGTTGTGGCTCGCCGACAGGATGATCCCGCCATAGGCGGAGAGCGCGCGAATCAATGCGGAAACGGCGGGCGTCGAGAGAATGCCGCCTTTGCCCACGAGGATGCGGCCGAAGCCGTTTGCCGCGGCGATCTTGATCACGACCTGGATCGCCTCGCGGTTGAAAAAGCGCCCATCGCCGCCGAGGACGAGCGTTTTGCCCTGAAAGCCCTCGAGCGAATTGAAAGTCGACTGAATGAAGTTTTCGAGGTAGTGCGGCTCCTGGAAGACCGTGACCTGCTTGCGCAAACCCGAGGTGCCTGGCCTTTGGTCGGCGAACGGCTTAGTGGCGACGGTCCGGATCATCGGCGTTCTCCCAATAGGCGGCTGGAATTTGCGGGCGGGGGCCTTAAGCACTCTAGGCGCCGGGCGCGGGGCGGGCAACGCCGCTCGTAGAGTTAACGTCTAGCAACGAATTGTGAAACTTTTGTCCGCTTATATGCGGTATGAACCTGACGCAGCGTTCGAATCGCGGCGGGGCGCGCCCGGGGAGCTGTTTATGGCCCGTAGATATTTTGGCACCGACGGCATTCGGGGTCGAGCCAACAGCCAGATCACGGCGGATATGGCGCTGAAGGTCGGCCAGGCGGCCGGCCTTGCGTTTCGCCGCGGCGACCACCGCCATCGGGTGGTGATCGGCAAGGATACGCGGCTTTCGAGCTACATGATTGAATATGCGCTGGTCGCCGGCTTCACCTCGGTCGGCGCGGACGTCCTGCTGCTGGGGCCGGTTCCAACGCCCGCGGTGGCGATGCTGACGCGCTCGATGCGTTGCGACCTCGGGGTGATGATCTCCGCTTCCCACAACCCTTATGAGGACAACGGCATCAAGCTGTTCGGGCCGGACGGCTATAAATTGTCCGACGAGGTCGAGGCGCGCATCGAAGCTTTGATGGACGGCGACGTTGCGCCGAAGCTCGCCAACTCTCCCGACCTCGGGCGCGCCAAACGCATTGACGATGTCGACGCCCGCTACATCGAATACGCCAAGCGGACGCTTTCGCGCGATGTGTCGCTCGAGGGACTTCGCATTGTGGTCGATTGCGCCAATGGCGCCGGTTACAAGGTCGCGCCCGAAGCGTTGTGGGAACTCGGCGCCGAGGTGATCAAGATCGGCGTCGAGCCGAACGGGCTCAACATCAATTTCGAGGTCGGTTCGACCGCGCCCGAGGCTTTGGCGCGTAAGGTCCGGGAGATGCGGGCAGATGTCGGCATCGCACTCGACGGAGACGCCGACCGGATGATCCTGGTCGACGAGAAAGGCCACCTGATCGACGGCGATCAGGTGATGGCGGTCATCGCCGAAAGCTGGCGCGACGAGGGCCGATTGTCCAAGCCAGGCGTGGTCGCCACCGTCATGTCGAACCTCGGGCTTGAGCGCCATCTCGCGAGCCTGGGGTTGACGCTCGAGCGCACCGCGGTCGGCGACCGCTACGTGATCGAGCGCATGCGCGAGAAAGGCTTCAACCTGGGCGGCGAGCAATCCGGCCATATCATCCTCTCCGACTATTCGACAACCGGCGACGGTCTCGTGGCGGCGATGCAGGTGCTGGCGATGGTGCAGAAACTGGGCAAGCCGGCGAGCGAAGTCTGCCGGCGGTTCGAGCCGGTGCCGCAGGTGTTGCGCAACGTTCGCTTCAAGGGCGGCCGCCCGCTCGAGAATCCGGCAGTGGCGAAAGCGATCGCGGACGCGACCGCCCGCCTGGGCGCACATGGCCGGCTTCTGGTCCGCCCGTCGGGCACCGAGCCAGTGATCAGGGTTATGGGCGAAGCGGACGATCAGGCGCTGGTCGACGCTCTGGTCAGCGATGTCTGCGAAGCCGTCGCCGGCGCCGCCTAGAGACGGGCGGTTCTCGCGCAACCTTGCAGAATTCTTAACCGCGCGAAAAAAATCCTGCTTTCAAATTTTTCGAATCACCGTAACATGCCAGTGTCGTTAACCAGCCGAAAGGAGGTGATCCAGTGTCTCATTGTCTTACGCCCCGCGTGATCGACGAGGCCTGGGTTATTGCCCCCGCGAAGGAATTTCGCGCATAGCGAGCGCTCGCTAGGCAAGAACTCTAGGGCGCCGACGAGCTTTGCGTGGCGCGACAATGGAAGGGTCGTTCCGAAAGGAGCGGCCCTTCTCTTTTGTGGCGGCGGCGTGGCCGGAAATCGGCGGTCGTTTCTCGAGGCCGGCTGGCGACGTTTTCCGACCGTCCAGCGCCTCATAAGAAGCTTCGCGACGACCCGCCGATGGACGGCGGCGACGGCGGCGCCGATCCCGGGCCGCGAGCGCACATATTGGGCATCGAACGCCGACTGTTCGCTTATGGCTTTCGACCTGTCGGTCGCTGAGAATAGCCAACAGCAGAGAAACGCGATCGTGAAGATAGCCGGCGATAGGTAAGAAAGAGCGAATGAACGCCACGATTGCTGTGTATCCGTAATTCCTGATCGGCGTAACGACGGCGAGGGTTCAGGCTAGAGATCGCCGATCAGAATACAAGTTTCTGGTAATTTTGGTCGTTCTCAATCCGCCTCGCGGTCACCTGATCCTTCAATGCTCTCCACGATCTCATTACAACTGTGCGTTTTGTTAGTTCCTTCGGAGCCGACCTCCGCCCAGAGGCCGGCTATTCAAGGAATTTGGACCAGGCCAGACTTACGTCGCCAGATGGGCTGGCCGACGCCAGATCGCGCCGCCATTTTGCTTCGGTTCGAGCGGCGCGTCGACCTGCCGCCTACGACCTTTGTCTACCCCTCCCTCCGGTCGCGGAAAGTTTGTGCCAACGCCGGCAATCAGGTAGATTGTCGAAACGGGGCAGGCTCCGGACGAGTCCAATGCTTGGGTTTCGCGGTCCGAATCCCCATATCCCAAGCCAGTCGTCGCGGCTTCTCCGGGATAGCCGTCAGAAAAGGCCACGCGAATGGATTTCCTCAAGCCACGGTCGCACCGCATGAATCGCCGCAGACGCATTTATGAAGGTAAAGCCAAGGTCCTCTATGAGGGCCCGGAGCCCGGCACCCTCATCCAATATTTCAAGGATGACGCGACCGCGTTCAACGCCAAGAAGCATGAGGTCATCGAAGGCAAAGGCGTTCTCAACAACCGAATCTCGGAATACGTCTTCCAGCGGCTCAATGACATCGGCGTGCCGACGCATTTCATCCGCCGAATCAACATGCGCGAGCAATTGATTCGCGAGGTCGAGATCATTCCCCTCGAGGTCGTCGTGCGCAATGTGGCGGCGGGGTCGCTGTCGACTCGCCTTGGCCTTGAGGAGGGCACGCAACTGCCGCGGTCGATCATCGAATTTTATTACAAGAATGACCAGCTGAACGACCCGATGGTCTCGGAAGAGCACATCACCGCCTTCGGCTGGGCCGCCCCGCAGGAAATCGACGACATCATGGCGCTGGCGATTCGCGTCAACGATTTCCTGTCCGGGCTATTCCTCGGCGTCGGCATCCGACTGGTCGATTTCAAGATCGAAACCGGGCGGCTATGGGAGGGCGAGACCATGCGGATCGTGCTCGCCGACGAGATCAGCCCCGACTCGTGCCGTCTGTGGGACGTCAAGACCAACGACAAGATGGACAAGGACCGCTTCCGCAAGGACCTGGGCGGGATGATCGAGGCTTATACCGAGGTCGCCCGAAGGCTCGGCGTCGTTCAGGAGAACGAGTATACGCGCGCGGCGGCAGGCCCCCGGCTGGTGAAATAGGGCGATTCTTTAGTCGAGCGAGCCTCAGGTGGCTCGCTCGTCCCCGGAACGACACCCCAGAGCGCGCAGCTCGACAAGAGAACGCTCTTGGCTATCCGATAGAGAAGTGATGATGTCGGAGAGCGCGATCGAGCGACCTGCCACTTGTGTTTGCCTCCGCGCAGGCGACTCGTTCGTCGGCAAGCAGGGCTTCACGTACGCCGCTGCGATTTCTGTCGAAACCGCGGGCGCGTCGGCAATCCACATGCAGCTGCTCACAGTCCCGCCAGGCGGCCGCGCCAAAGCCAAGCATGAGGCGCATGAAACGGCCCTCTACGTGCTCAGCGGCAAGGTGGGCATGTATCACGGGGAAAAGCTCGAGAACCATATGGTCACGGGCGCGGGCGACTTTGTCTACATTCCCGCGAACACGCCCCACCTGCCTTACAACATGAGCCAGACCGAGCCGGCGACTGCGGTCATTTCGCGCACCGACCCCAACGAGCAGGAAAGTGTCGTCTTGCTGCCCGAGCTGGACGCGATCCCCCGGTAAGGCGTCGCCTTGCGATAGGTTTGGACTTGACGGCGCACAATCCGCGCCAGACACTTTGTGCGTTTTTTTAAAACCAAATTTCTGCGCCGCGAAAAGCGGGTGAAAAGATAGCATAGGGAGACGCGCAATTGCCGCTCACGAAGGCTCAGCATCTCGATCCCAAAACCGGGCCAAAGCGCATTCTCGCGCTCGATGGTGGGGGCATCCGGGGAATTCTCACCCTCCAGTTTCTTCAAACCCTCGAATCCCTGATCAAGAAGCGGTTCGGCGACAACACTCTGCTCTGCGACTATTTCGATCTCATCGGCGGGACCTCGACGGGGTCGATCATCGCAGCGGGGCTCGCCTGCGGGATGACAGTGGGTGCGCTGCAAGATCTCTATAAGAACATTGGTGATAAGGTGTTCCAACAGGTAGGTTTCGACAAACTCCTTCCAGAGTGGGCCCGGGGAAAGCTCGCGCCCAAGTTTCCATCCGCGCCGCTTCAGGCCGAACTCGACAGACAGCTTGGTGCGGACACGACGCTCGACAGCGACAACATCCACACGGGCCTCATGATCATGACGAAACGGCTCGACACCGGAAGCCCTTGGCCTCTGAACAACGGTGGACGTGGAAATTTTGCGACCCAGGACGGAGCGCTGCGGCTCACGCAAGTGGTTCGCGCGAGCACGGCCGCCCCGACTTATTTCGCGCCAGAAGCAATCGCGATCCACGCCCGAGACGGCTCGGTGATCGACGGTGCGTTCGTTGATGGCGGCGTCACCCCGTTCAATGACCCAGCGCTGCAGCTCCTGATGCTGGCCGCGCTGCAAGGTCATGGCTTCACTTGGCCGACGGGCACAGATCGGCTGCTGATCGTCTCGATCGGCACGGGGCAGTACAAGCAGCCGCGCTCAGCAAAGGCCGTCATTAGCGACCCCGCGGCCTTGCAGGGAATCGCCGCGCTCCAATCGCTCATGGATGATTGCGAACGAATGAACCGCGCGCAGCTACAGTGGCTGACAAACTGTTTGACGCCCTGGATCATCGACCGGGCCGTCGGCGACATGAAGCTCGACAGCCAAAGCGGGCCGCAGCTCGCAAGCTATGTCCGCTACAACGCGATCCTTGAGCAGGCGTGGCTTAAGACCGAGCTTGGCGTCGATCTCAAGGCGGACAAGCTCGAGCAGATTCGCAAGATGGACGATCCGTCGAATATGAATGATCTAGCGGAGCTTGGACGGAAGGCCGCGGCGAAGCAGGTCAAACCCGAACATCTGCCGGCGATCTTCGATCTCGCCAAGGCCTCGGTCTGAGATCTCAAGCGGAGTATCGACATGCCCGAGTCGGGACCCCAACCGCCGCGCAAGGTTGTGCTGTTCAGCGGCCACATGATCGACGCTCCCGGCCGCGAGAAGCCGCGCTTTCCACCCGACAAGGAGACCATCGCTGCGCAAGCAATCGCCGGCGCTTTGGCGGACCTCCACATCGGCCCGGATGACCTTTGCATTTGCGGCGGCGCCTGCGGCGGCGACCTCCTGTTCGCGGAAGCCGCGCTCGCGCGATCGGCCCTGGTCGAGATCTACATTCCTTTCGCAGAACCGGCCTTCCTCGAGAAGTCGGTCGATTTCGCCAACAGCGACTGGCGCGCGCGGTTTCTCGCCGTCAAAGCGCGGTCGGCGCTGCATATTGCGCCGGTTGAGCTTGGTCCGACGCCAGAGGGCGAGGACCCTTACGAGCGCAACAATCGCTGGATGCTCGACGCGGCGCTGCGCTTCGGCGCGGACAAGGTGGATCTCGTCTGCCTCTGGAACGGCGAGGGCGGCGACGGACCGGGCGGCGCAGAGCACATGATGGAAGAGGTTCGCCACAAGGGCGGCCGTACGGTCTGGCTCGACACAAGGGCGCTTTGGGGTTGACCGCGGGCTCGAACCGACGCTGGCCCAAGAGGGAGGGGAGCGATGCCGCAGCCGGTCCGCTTCATGATCGTGCCATATGGCGCAAAACCTGCCCAGGCTGATCCGATGCGCACCTTGCGCTATCCCCTCCCAGAAGGCGCAATCACGGATGCAACCGCAAAGGCGATCCAGGACAAGCCCCGGAGCCCGACTGCGAGCATGAGGCGGGCGACGCCCGAAGCGCTCCAGATAGCGTAGCCCGACTTCCAGCTGGCGCCTTACGGCTCGGCTGCAACCGGCGCTTTGCAATCCCGCTCTTTAAGCCGCGAGCTGCCTCAGCACGTAGGACAGAATCCCGCCGTTGCGGAAATATTCCAGTTCGTCCAGCGTATCGATGCGGCAGGTGAGCGGAACGAGCGTCACGCTGTCGTCCGCGCGCCGGATCTCCAGTTCCAGCTTTTGGCGCGGCTTCAAGGATTCGCCGAGACCGAAAATGGTTACGACCTCGTCCCCCTTGAGGCCGAGCGTTTGCCAGCTCGTTCCTTCCTCGAACACCAGTGGCAGGACGCCCATGCCGACGAGGTTCGAGCGGTGGATGCGCTCGAAGCTCTGCGCGACCACCGCGCGCACCCCCAAGAGTTTCGTGCCTTTCGCCGCCCAGTCGCGCGATGAGCCAGTGCCATATTCCCGGCCGGCGAACACGACGAGGGGAACTTTCTCGGCCTCATAGCGCATAGCGGCGTCATAGATCGCAAGCCGCTCCCCCGACGGCTGCATGAGTGTGAAGCCGCCCTCAACCACATTGCCTGTCTCGTCTTTCACCATCTGGTTCTTGATGCGGATGTTCGCGAATGTGCCACGCATCATCACTTCGTGGTTGCCGCGCCGGGTGCCGTACTGATTGAAGTCGACAGGGCGCACCTGATGTTCGACAAGATATTGCCCAGCCGGGCTCGCGGCCTTGATCGAACCCGCAGGCGAAATGTGATCCGTCGTGATGGAATCGAGGAATAACGCGAGAATGCGCGCGTTCTCGATATCGGCAACCGGGATCGGCGTCTTGGTCAGCCCTTTGAAATAGGGTGGCTCCTGCACATAGGTCGAGCCGATATCCCAGGCGTAAGTTTGGCCAACAGGCGCCTTCACCTTGCGCCAGTTCGCGTCGCCATCGAACACGCTCGCATATTTGGTCTTGAACATCTTGGCGGAGACAGTCGCCTCGACGTAGCTCTGGACCTCCTCCGTCTTTGGCCAAATATCGGCCAGATAGACCGGCTTGCCCTGCTTGTCGGAGCCGAGCGGATCGCGCGTGAGGTCGATCTGCATCGAGCCTGCCAGAGCGTAGGCAACGACGAGCGGCGGCGAGGCAAGGTAGTTCGCGCGCACGTCCGGGTTGACCCGGCCTTCGAAGTTGCGGTTGCCGGAGAGGACCGCCGCGGCGACTAGATCGTGCTTGGCAATAGTTGCAGAAATTTCGTGCGCGAGCGGGCCGGAATTGCCGATGCAGGTGGTACAGCCGAAGCCCACGATGTTGAAGCCGAGCTTGTCGAGCGACCTCT
>DATDHT010000383.1:0-33216 GCA_036521435.1 Roseiarcus sp. | reverse complement strand
GCGAACGCCGAAGCGATGATCTTCTGTCCACGATCATGCCCATCCTGTCCCATCTTGGCGACGAGGATCCGCGGAGCCCGGCCTTCGTTCTCGGCGAACGCGCGGGTCATCGCGATCACACGTTCGTTACCCTCCGCGTCCGGCCCAGCTTCCGATAGATAGACGCCGGAGATGGCGCGCGCTTCCGCAACGTGACGGCCAAACGCCCTCTCCAGGGCGAGCGAGATCTCGCCCACAGTGGCTTTTGCCCGCGCCGCCTCGACCGACAGTTGCAAGAGATTGGCGTGGCCTCGCGCGCCTTCGGTAAGCGCCGCGAGCGCCGCCTGCGTCGTTCCCTCGTCGCGCTCGGCGCGAAGCCGCTTAAGCTTCTCGACTTGCCGCACACGAACCGCCGCGGCGTCGACTTTCAGCACGTTAAGGTCCCGCTCGATGGTCGGCGTGAACATATTGACGCCCACAACGGTCTGGCGAGCGGTGTCGATCCGCGCCTGCGTTCGCGCCGCGGCCTCTTCAATGCGCCGCTTCGGTACGCCATTCTCGATCGCCTTCGCCATTCCACCAAGGCGCTCGACTTCATCGATGTGGCTCTGGGCTCGCGCGGCCAGTTCGGCTGTGAGGCGCTCGACGTAATAAGAGCCGCCCCACGCGTCGACGACCTTCGTTATGCCAGTCTCTTCGATCAGGAAAAGCTGGGTGTTGCGCGCAATCCGGGCCGAGAAGGGCGTTGGCAGCGCCAGCGCTTCATCGAGCGCGTTGGTGTGAAGCGACTGCGTGTGCCCCTGCGTGGCCGCCATCGCTTCGATTTGCGTGCGCACAATATTGTTGAAAGGGTCTTGGGCGGTCAACGACCAGCCCGACGTCTGGCAATGGGCGCGCAAAGCCAGCGATTTGTCCGACTTAGGGCCGAAGCCCTTGACTATGCCCGCCCACAGCTTGCGCGCGGCTCGGAGCTTGGCCACTTCCATGAAAAAATTCATGCCCACCGCCCAGAAGAACGACAGTCGCGGAGCAAATGCGTCGATGCTCATTCCGGCCGAGACGCCAGCGCGCACATATTCGAGGCCGTCAGCGAGCGTATAGGCGAGTTCGAGATCCTGCGTCGCGCCCGCCTCCTGCATGTGATAGCCGGAGATCGAAATCGAGTTGAACTTCGGCATGTTCGCCGCAGTGAAAGCAAAAATGTCGGCGACGATCCGCATCGAGGCCGCGGGCGGATAGATGTAAGTGTTGCGGACCATGAACTCCTTCAGAATATCGTTCTGAATGGTCCCCGCGAGCGCCGCCATCGGCACGCCCTGTTCCTCGGCGGCGACAATGAACAACGCCATCACCGGCAGGACGGCGCCGTTCATCGTCATCGACACGCTCATCGAATCGAGCGGGATGCCGGAAAACAACGTGCGCATGTCATAGATGGAATCGATGGCGACGCCCGCCATGCCGACGTCGCCGGTTACCCGCGGATGGTCGGAATCGTAGCCACGATGCGTCGCCAGGTCGAACGCAATGGACAGGCCTTTCTGGCCGGCGGCGAGATTGGCGCGGTAGAAGGCGTTCGATTCCTCGGCGGTCGAGAAGCCGGCATATTGCCGCACCGTCCATGGCTGGGTGAGGTACATGGTCGGATATGGGCCCCGTAGGAAGGGCGGGAGACCGGGCCAATCACTCGAAAGACCAATGCCGTTGCGGTCGTCCAGTCCATAGAACGACTTGACTTCAATGCCTTCGGGCGTCGCCCAGATTCGCTCGTCTCCCGAGTCGATCGGCTTCAAGGAGACCGCGAATGGAATGGTCGGGAAGTCGGGGATGGGACTCATGAGGTCACAATTCCTGCGCCTTTTCGAGCAGATTGCAATTCCGTCGAATGAGACCTGTTGACGCGGTCCATAGCTCCTCTGACGGAGAGCGTCTTCCTGAACGTTTTTTGGACCGCGCGAGCCGGGCGTTGTAGACGCGGTCGTCGACCGCGTCGCCGCGGTCATCGAGGGCGGCTACAATTGGACACCGATGCGGCGATAGAGGCTCTTCAGCGCGGCAACGGCGTCTCCACCGGCGAAGATAAACTCGTCGACGCCTGCGGCGCGCCATGCATGCTCGAATTCGCCGGGCCGGCCAGCCAGCGCAACACCTTTCGCGCCCGAAGCCTTGAACGCCTTTGCGAGGGCTTCCGCCTGTTCGGCGTAGGCGTCGTCCGGGCCGCATAGGCATGCGAGCCGCGCGCTGCTTGCTTTAAACCGCGTTACGGCGTCGTGGGCCGTTCTGGCTTCGCCGTCGTAGACGGCGTCGAAGCCGCCAACTTCCAGCCACTCGCGCATGAACTGGACTCGACGGCGATGGTTGGCCTCAGGCCCCAGCGCAGCGAGATAAACTTTCGGCCGCGCGCCAGTGCTCCGAAGGAAGTCGTCGGAACGATCGCGCAAACGTTCGAACGGCTCTGCGAGCCGCATCGGCATGAGCGCGCCTTCAGCCGGCGCAAACGTCTCGCGCTCCGGCGCGCCAATCGCAACTTCGACCGGCGGCTCGTCGAGATCGACGTGGGCGCTCACGCCTGTGATCGGCGCCCTCAGGCAAGCGGCGTTTCGAACCAGCGCGGCCGCGCTCGCGGCGACCTGCCGCTGAAATACGCCGTTCGCAAGCGCCGAGGGCAGCCCGCCCTGTCCTTCGATCTCCTGAAAGAGGCCCCAGGCTTTTTCGCAAACCCCCTTGGTCAGGGCCTCGAACGCCCCTGCACCGGCGGCCGGGTCGGCGACAAATCCAAGGTTGGATTCGCGCAAGAGAATGAGCTGGGCGTTGCGGGCGAGACGCCGCGCGAGGCTGTCGGGAAGGCCGGCGGCCAGAGTGTGCGGCAGGACGCTGACGCTGTCGGCGCCGCCGAGGCCAGCCGAAAACGCCGCCGCTGCGCCCCGCATCACATTCACGTAAGGATCGCGCGCCGTCATCATTCGCCAGGCGCTCTCCGCTTGCACATGAGCCGCGCGAGGCTCGAGGCCGCAGGCTTCCTCGACGCGCGACCAGGCGATCCGCAATGCGCGGAATTTCGACAATGTCGCCAATTCGTCCGCGTCGGCCGCCAGCCGGAACGCGATGAGGGAGCGGGCGTCGCCAAGCGGCGTCCCCCTCTGTTCAAGCAGACGCAACAGGGCCACCGCGTCCGCGAGCGCGAAGGCAAGCTCTTGCGCCGGGCTCCCGCCGGCCGCGTGGACGGGGCGCGCGTCCGCGACCAGGAACGGACCTCGGAAGCCTTTGCTGCGCAGCGCCAGCGCAGTCTCCACATAGCGCGTTGCCTGAGCGCTCCAGTCGGCTGGAAACGGTCCGCGAGCCGAGGCCGTGAAAGGGTCGAGCCCAAACGCGACCAGGCAGTCCTCGGGCTTCGCGCCTGAGCGTTCGATCAGGGCGCCAAAACGAAGGGCCTGATCGGGGCCGTCGGGCCCAAGATCGAGTTCGAAATTGGCGCCCGCGTCGAAACGCACGCCATCGAAAGCCTTGTGGAGTGACGCGGAGTCGAAGTGCCGGAGACCAAATCCATAGGCGCCGAGCGCGCCGGAGGACACGATCTGCAGTCCGTCCGCTCCATTGGCGAGGTCGTCGAGGGCCTGGGCGTTGGCCTCATCGGCATGGGCCTGATCGAGTCGCGCGATGATCCGCCAAGGACCGCCGGGTCGGATCGCCCTGGGGCCTCCCGCTGGTGGATAGACAGGTTCGACGCGGACGCCATCCGCGGTCTCGGACACCAGCGTTTCAAGGCTCGCGCCCTTGAGCGCGGCTTCAGCAGCCTCGCGCCAGTCGGCTTCGGTATGGCCAGGAAAGAGGTTCGCGACCGCGCCCAACGCCGCCTCTCGCTAGATGAATTGGGAAAGCCCGGGAATCGAAGCGGAAATTTCGCCCACCACCTGATCGCCCGCAGTCTCGCGTGCATAGGCGAAGACTTCCTTTCCGACCGTCTGGATCTGCTCCATGCCGAGGCCGAGAGCCAACAATTCCGAGCCCAGCGCCATCAGCCCGCCCCCGCCCATCGCGCCGCTCGAGACGCCCATCAAGCCCTTCAGACCTGCGCCCATGCCCTCTCCCCCGGTCTGTGTGCTCGATGCGATAATGGAGGGAAACGCCGGCGCCTTTTCGAACAGGTCCTTGACGGCTTCCTCGGGCGCCTCGCGCTGGATGAAATCCCCGATCAGAGCGACGGCCTGGCGGGCGACGTCCGGGCTCAAGTCCGCGGCGGTCGCGACGCGGGCTATTAGGTTCTCCATTTCACGCTCC
Source organism: Roseiarcus sp. (assembly GCA_036521435.1). Taxonomy (GTDB): domain Bacteria; phylum Pseudomonadota; class Alphaproteobacteria; order Rhizobiales; family Beijerinckiaceae; genus Roseiarcus. The sequence goes on along the minus strand of DATDHT010000383.1, from coordinate 28,959 downwards.
TTGGCCGCCCGGAAAGACCCGCGGCGTCGGTTGTCTCGCGCTTGCGCCGCCGGAATCAAGCGCCGTTCCAAGCATAGCACTTCCTCGCTGTTCGGTGCGAAATGGAGAGATTGCTGATGCGGCCACCCGTGGCCTGTGGGCAGATGGGTATCTTTTTGCGGCGCCGCACCATCATTAAAGTCATGATTTCTTCACATATGTAAACGCCTCTTAATAATCAAAAGGCGGCCAATTTGTCGCCAGGAATGGCCGTATTTTCGGCTATAACGATTTAGATTAAGCATATTTCAGCTTATCTCGACGATGGGATGACTAACACAATGCAAAAACTGCATGGCTGAGCTTCCCATCTTGTGTCTACCGCGAGCCGCCGAGGGCGATTATGTTGCAGCGCGGCAGGCCAGTGCCTGCGGGAAATGGAGTCAATATGTCCCCTCTCAAGACGATTTCGGAGAAGCTCGCAACTTGGCGCCGATATCGCGAAGCGGTGCGTGAATTGTCTCAGCTCTCCAATCGCGAGCTGGATGATATCGGCATTCGCCGTGGCGATATCGAATTCATCGTGCGCCGTTCGGTTGCGGGCCAGGTTTCGGCCTGATCGCGAGATCCTGAAAAGCCGAGACGCGCCGGGAAACCGGCGCGTCGGCCCAGGGCCGGCCTCGAAGCCGCGACCCTTTCCTGACATTTCCGACAAAAATCGTTGACGATTCCTGGCGGCTTTGTGACAAGCGCGCCCATGCATCCGATCCACATCATTGGCGGAGGCCTGGCCGGCTCGGAAGCCACATGGCAAGTGGCGAATTCCGGGGTTCCGGTGGTTCTGCATGAAATGCGGCCAATCCAGGCCACGGCTGCGCACCAAACTCCCCGCCTCGCCGAGCTCGTTTGCTCGAACTCCTTCCGATCCGACGACGCTTCGACCAATGCGGTCGGGATCCTGCATCGCGAGATGCGCGCGCTCGGCTCGATCATCCTTCAAAGCGCCGATGCGCATCAGGTGCCGGCCGGAGGCGCGCTCGCCGTCGATCGCGACGGATTTTCGCAAGCTGTCGAAGCCGCCCTTCTCAGTCATCCCCGTATAATCCTCGACCGCGGAGAGATCGCCGGCCTGCCGCCGAACGACTGGGACAATGTCATTGTCGCGACCGGACCGCTCACCTCCCCGGCGCTGGCCGAGGCGATCGGGGGATTGACGGGCGAGGGCGCGCTCGCCTTTTTCGACGCGATCGCGCCGATCGTGCATCGCCATTCGATCGCTATGGACGTGGCGTGGATGCAGTCGCGCTACGACAAGGTCGGGCCGGGAGGGGATTCCGAGGCTTACGTCAATTGCCCGATGAGCCGCGACCAGTACGAGGCGTTCATCGACGCGCTTCTCGCGGCGGAAAAGACCGAGTTCCGCGAATTCGAGGGCACGCCCTATTTCGACGGCTGCCTGCCGATCGAAGTGATGGCCGAGCGCGGCCGGGAGACCCTGCGCTACGGCCCGATGAAGCCGGTCGGGCTCACCAATGCGCATGATCCAAAGGTAAAACCCTATGCCGTGGTTCAGCTCAGGCAGGACAACGCGCTCGGCACGCTGTTCAACATTGTCGGCTTCCAGACCAAGCTCAAATATGGCGAGCAGAGCCGCATCTTCCGCATGATTCCAGGACTCGAAGGCGCGGAGTTCGCACGGCTCGGCGGCATGCACCGCAACACCTATCTCAATTCCCCTCGGCTGCTCGACGCACGCCTGCGCCTGAAGGCCGCCCCGCGCCTGCGCTTCGCCGGCCAGATCACCGGCTGCGAGGGCTATGTCGAGAGCGCCGCGGTCGGCCTCATCGCTGGCCGTCTCGCCGCCGCCGAAAGGCTGGGGCTCACGCTTGAATCGCCGCCCCCGACGACCGCGATCGGCGCGCTCCTCAATCACATCACCGGCGGCCACATCGAATCGATCGAGGCCGGCCCGCGCTCGTTCCAGCCGATGAACGTCAATTTCGGCCTGTTTCCCCCGATCGCCATGCCGCGATTGGACGAAGCGGGAAAACGCCTGCCGGGGCCCGAGCGCGGCGCCGCCCGCAAGCGCGCGCTCTCCGCGCGGGCGGCGCATGATCTGGCGCGATGGGCGGAGGCGGCGCGTCAGCCGGCGCCAGTCGCGGCGGCTTAGACAAAGAAAGATACGTGCGGGCGTGCGGCTCAAGCGTCTCAGACGCTTACTTTCATTTTTCTGCAACGCGCGACGAATGAGGCATCCACGAGCGACGTTGAACTCGTCTAATCAGCGGGGGTGGCAGGCTCTTATCGGCCGTCCACTGCGGTTTGCGACCAAGAAGGCTTTGCGCATGACGCCTCGGGGACCAGAAAGCGGCGCGAGCCACAAAATAACGCGAGACGCTCGGCTCCTGAAAATTATCGACATTGCCGGAACCTTCGTGCTTGCGGTGCAAGGCGCATCGATCGGCGCGTTGAGAGGTCTCGACGCTCTCGGCGTCGTCGTCGTGTCTCTTGTGACCGCGATGGGCGGCGGCATCGCGCGCGACATCTTGCTCGGCGAGACGCCTCCCGAGGCGCTACGCGGCTGGTCGCTCGTCACCACCGCTCTCATCGGTGCATTGCTGACGTTCTTCGCCTTCAACACCGTGGCGGAACTCCCGGAGACTCTCCTGACCGTCGTCGACGCCCTGGGCCTCGCCTTGCTCGCCGTGTCCGGAACCGAGAAGGCGCTGGAATATAAGCTGACCCCGATTGCCGCGGTGATGATGGGCGCAATCAGCGGCGCCGGCGGATACACGTTTCGGGACATCCTGCTCGGGGAAGTGCCTGCCGTGTTACGCGTCGACTTTCTCGCGACCGCAGCGATCATCGGCTCCGCCGTTCTCGTCGTCGCTCGCCGAATGGGGCTCGGCGCGAGCGCCTCCGCATTGATGGGCGGCGGCGCCTGCTTCGTTTTGCGCCTCGTTGCAGTCTGGCGGCATTGGCATCTTCCGACTGCGAACGTGCACTAGATTTGGGCTTGCCCTGCTATCCCGTGCAACAAACGCGGGTTTGGGGCGAATAGACATTTGCCGCGCCGCCGTTGCCCTTCGTACTTTCACGCGAGGCTAAAAATATCCCACCACTTCGACACGCCGACCGCGCGGGAGGACCCCCGCATCAACCTCTGCGACTTCTATCTCTTCCGAGGGCCGCCTGGGTTCGCCGTCATGGCCATGACCGTCAACCCGAACGCCGGTCAATGAGGCCCGGATACGTCGTGTCCGGTCAGTGCGGCGAGCCGCGCTTCCTCATCGGCGCTCAAACGAGGCGTTATGCTCGGCGCGCGGCGGTAGGCGAAGAGAGCAGCGCCCAAGCCAAGGCTGAGAACGAGCACGGGGCTCAGCCACAGGAGCAGCGTCTCCGGCTTGAACGGGGGTTTCAAGAGAATGAAATCGCCGTAGCGCGAAACCAGATAGGCGCGCACGGAATCGTTGCTTTCGCCCTTGCCAATGCGCTCGCGGATCAGAACGCGGATGTCGCGCGCCAGCGGCGCCTCGGAATCGTCGATCGACTCGTTCTGACACACGAGACAGCGCAATTCGCTCGAGAGCGTGCGCGCGCGCGTTTCCAGCGCCGGGTCTTTCATCACTTCGTCCGGCTGCACGGCGAGCGCAGGACCGGCGAGGGTGGCGAGCAGGGCGAGAACGAGGAGGAGCTTTCCTTTCTTCCCCTCTCCTACGGGAGAGGGGTTGGGGTGAGGGTTCGCGCGCGAAGCGCGCCCGTGGCTTTGCCGCGGTTCCCTCATCCGACGGGTTTCGCCCGCCACCTTCTCCCCGAGGGAGAAGGGGTTGCGGAGCCAAGTCATCGTCACTCTGCCGGCTGCGCCAGCGGGCGCGCGTTCGCCTTCGCTCTCACGGCCACCCCGAAGCGCAGCCGCCGGTCTGTAAGCGACAGCACGCCGCCGAACGCCATGGCGGCGGCGCCCAGCCAGATCAGCGTCACCAGCGGCTTCCAGTAAAGGCGCGCAGGCACGGAGCCGTCGGGCGCCGGGTCCGCGATCGCGACATAGACCTGGCCGAAATCAAGCGTCGCGAGACCCGCCTGGGTCGTGGTCATCTGGCGGGAGGCGAATTGGCGCCGCGCCGGCTCGAGCTGAGCGACGACGGAATCGCCGGAGCGCACGGTCACCGATGCGACCGATTCCTTGTAATTCGGCCCGAGCTGTTCGCCGACCGAATCGAGGGTGACCGAATAAGGACCGACGAGTGCGGGGACGCCCTTGTGCAGCGTGGCGACCGTCTCGGCGCCGAAGCCGAGGCCGGAGAGGCCCAAGAGCGTGACGCCCAAGCCGAGATGCGCGAGCGCCCCGCCGAAGAACGAAAGAGGCAGGCCTAATGTGCGCTTCAGCGCGACGCCTGCGCTCAGCCCAGGCCGCCATGCGCGCGTGAAAACTTCGATCAGCGTGCCGATGATGACGAAGATCGCAAGCCCCATGGCGAGCGGCGCGAACAACGGCGCGCCGCTGAGCCAGGCCGCGCCAACGATTGCCGTCACGGCGCCGATGATGATGGCGAACGCCAGCCGCTGCACGACTCCCAACAGGTCGCCGCGCTTCCACGCGAGCGAGAAGCCAAAGGGGGCGGCAAAGCAGGCTGTGAGCAACAACACGCCGCAAGTGAGATTGAAAAAGGGCGCGCCAACGGTGATCTTTTCGCCCGTCAGCTGCTCGAGCGCGAGCGGGTAAAGGGTGCCGAACAGCACGGTCACGCATGCCGTCGTCAGAAGCAGATTGTTGACGACCAGCGCCCCCTCGCGCGACACGGGCGCGAACAATCCGCCCTGCTTGAGCATCGGCGCACGCCACGCAAAGAGCGCGAACGAACCGCAAATGAACATCACCAGAATCGCCAGGATGAAAACGCCGCGGCGCGGATCGTTGGCGAAGGCGTGCACGGAGGTGAGCACGCCCGAACGCACGAGAAAGGTGCCGAGCAGCGAAAAGGAAAAGGCGAGGATGGCGAGAAAGATCGTCCAGACTTTCAGCGCGTCGCGCTTCTCCATCACCGCGACCGAATGGACGAAGGCTGTGCCTGCGAGCCACGGCATGAGCGAGGCGTTCTCGACCGGGTCCCAGAACCAGAAGCCGCCCCAGCCGAGCGTGTAATAGGCCCAGAACGAGCCGGCGGCGATGCCGAGGGTGAGGAAGCTCCAGGCGACGAGCGTGAACGGTCGCACGAAGCGCGCCCAAGCCGCGTCGATGCGGCCCTCGATCAGCGCCGCGGCGGCGAACGAATAGACAATCGAGAAGCCGACATAGCCGAGATAGAGGAGCGGGGGATGGATCGCGAGGCCCGGGTCTTGCAGGATCGGATTGAGGTCGCGGCCTTCGAACGGCGCGGGCGCGAGTCGCTCGAATGGGTTCGAGGTCAGGAGAATGAAGGCGAGGAAGGCCAGGCTGATCAGGCCCTGAACGGCGAGTGCGTCGGCGCGAAGTTTCACCGGCAGCTCGCGCCCAAACAGGGCGACGAGCGCGCCGAAGATCGCCAGAATGAGAACCCACAGCAGCATCGAGCCTTCGTGGTTCCCCCAGACGCCCGAGATCTTGTAGATCGCCGGCATCGCCACGTTCGAATTCTCGGCGACGTTTAGAACTGAGAAGTCCGAGGTCAGGTGCGCATTGACGAGAGCGGCGAAAGCGACCGCGATCAGCGCGAGTTGCATCAGCGCGGCGTTGCGCCCGACATTCATGAGCCCGATGTCGCCAAGCCGCGCGCCCCAGAACGGCATGATGGTCTGGGCGAGCGCGGCGGCGAAGGCGAGCACAAGGGCGAAATGGCCGATCTCGACGATCATTGTGAGGCCGTTGTTCCTTCCTGCCAGCGCCCCTGTTTCTTCAGGGCGTCGACCACCTCGCGCGGCATATAGCGCTCATCGTGCTTGGCGAGAATCGTCTCCGCGCGCATCTCACCGGGTCCTGCAAGCACGCCTTCGGCGACCACGCCCTGGCCCTCGCGAAACAGATCCGGCAGCAAACCTTGATACGCCACTTTGAGATCATGCGCGCCGTCGGTCAGGACGAAGGCGACGTTCTGGTCGGCGGACTTGACGACCGAACCCGCCTTCACGAGGCCCCCGATCCGCAGCCGCGCGCCGGGCAGTATGGCTTTCTGGGCGACCTCGGACGGACTGTAGAAGAACACAATGCTGTCGCTCAGCGCGTAAAGTGAAAGACCAGCCGCTGCGCCGACGACGGCGAGGGCTGCGCCGATCAGAGCAAGGCGGCGGCCGCGGCGGGTCAATTGGCGTCTCCGAGGCCAAGATCGCGCGCCAGCGCGTCGAGGCTCGCGACCGCGCTGGCGTTGGCCGCGAGCGCCTTGTGCGCGTCGACCAGCGCCGCCTTGGCCTTGTCGCCCTCATGCAACACCGTATAGGCGCGAATAAGGCGCGACCATTCATCGACACCTCCGCCGCTGCTGGCGAGTCGCGTGGCGAGTTTCGATACCATGCCCTCGATCATCGGCCGCTGCGCCTCGGGAATGGCGGCGTTCGCCGCGGGCGCCGGCTCGCCTTTGAGCGCCGCGAGCCGTGCGTTCACCAAGCTTCGCCATGGGGCGTCAGCCGGCGAGTCGGCGAGCAACGATTGGTAGTCCCGGATCGCGTCGGCCTTCTTGCCATCCTGTTCGGTGGCGAGCGCAAGATAATAGCGCGCCTGCGGCTGGCCAGGCTGATCGGTAACCGCCCGATCGAACGCTTGCCGCGCCTCGTCGGTGACCACACCTCCGGCCGCGGCGACCAGAGCCTCGCCGTAAGCGGCCCGGCGTAACGGGTCTTCGCCAAGAAGGCGTAGCGCTTCCGAATAGGCGTGCGCCGCATCCCCATAGCGCTCGAAGCGCATGTAAACCGGCGCGATCACCGCCCAGCCCTTGCCGTCGTCAGGCTTGGCGATCAGCCGCGCCTCGACCGCCGCCACCGCCGCCTCGATCTCGCCATTCGATCGCGGCGCAACTTTGCGGCTCGCCAAGGGCTCGTCCGGCAGCATGGGTTGGCCGAGCCGCGCATAGAGGGGAAAGGCGACCGCCGGTACTCCCACGGCGATCAGCACGGCCGCCGCGAGACGAGTGCGCCGCGCTGGCGGGAGCGGCTCGGCAGGTTCGGACGCTGCGGCGATCAGGCGGCGCGCAGCCTCGGCGCGGGCGCTCTCCGCCTCCCCTTGCGGCAGGAGCCCGCGCTCGACGTCGCGCTGAATCTCCTCGAGTTGCGCCTTATAGAACGCGGCTTCGTTCGCGGCAGCGTCCGCTTTCGCGTTTGGTGACGGGCCAAGCAACGGCCAAAGCGCGGCCAGGACCGCGCAAGCCGCCATTCCCGCCAGGACGAACCACACCATCAACGGAGCCTCAGCGCGGCTCGGAGCGGCCGCGTGGAAAATGTCCGGGCTCTGTTATCGCAAAGCGAAGTTTAGGTCTCGTCAAAATGGGCCAAGCGAGACAAATCAGTGACTTAGGCTTCCGGATTGCCGCCTTGCATGGCGAAATCCGGGATTCCGCGCGCGGGGAGCGATCGGCGGGCGCTTCGATTGCGTCAGGCCAGAGGCCTGCCGCCGTCCACCGGCAGAATGGCCCCGGTCATGAACGTCAAGCTCGTTGCCACCGCGAGCACGGCGCGGGCGACCTCCTCGGGAGCGGCGAGCCTGCGTAACGGCGTGCGGCCGGCTTGTTCGTCCCGCCAGCCCCGATCGAGTCCGCGCACGAACTCGGTGTCGACAAGGCCCGGCGAGACCGAGACGACCCGGATGTCGGGCGCAAGCGCACGCGCGAGCGACTTTGTCAGATTGTCCACCGCAGCCTTCGAGGCGCAATAGACAATGTTGCTGCCCATGGCCGTGACGCCGGCGATCGAGGAAATATTGACGATGGCGCCGCCTCCCCTTCGCCGCATGAGCGGCAGAGCCGCCCTGACGCTCGCGACCACGCCACGCACATTGACGTCGAGGATGCGGCTGATAAGCGCATCGTCGAGCGCATCGAGGTCGCCATGCGGCACGAAGCGCGTAATTCCGGCCGAGTTGACGAGAAGGTCGAGCCGGGAATGACGCTTGTCGACCGCCGCGATCGCTTCCGACAGCGCGGCGCTGTCCGTCACCGGCATGCGCAACGCCATGTGCCCGTCGCCGGGCAATTCGGCAAGCAACGCCTCCGCCTTTTCAGCCGACGAATTGTACCCGATGGCCACGGCTGCGCCCGCTTGTGAGAGCGCCTTGCAGATCGCCGCGCCAATTCCCCCCGTCCCGCCAGTTATGACCGCCACATGGCCGGCAAGAGGCTGAGACGACATGGACCGGCCCGCTATTCCGAAGGCTGCGAGCGGCGATGCGCGACGAGGGCCATGAGCCGCCTGTCGCGCCACGCCGACCGCTCCGGAAGCTTGTCCTGCGCCAGCGCCGCGCGGCGTTCCGATCTCGCCCGCTCGATCAGTTCCGGCGACCACGGGCGCGGATTGGAACGTGATTGCGCGATCGAATGGTAAAGCGGCCCAAGCCGGCGGGCGTAGTCGTCCACGCCGCCTGGCGCGTTCAGATCGATTGTCTCGAACGGCCCCATGAAGGACCAGCGCAAGCCGAGCCCCTGCGAAACACAGAGATCGATGTCGGCGGCGCTCGCGTATCCTTCCTCGAACAAGGCCCAGGCTTCCTTAAGAAGCACGCCCTGCAGGCGATTGAGGATGAACCCCTCGATCTCCCGATTGACCACGATCGGCGCCTGGCCGACCGCCTGCATTATGGCCCGAAGCCAGGGCAGGATCGCCGGATCGGTCCAGGGCGCCGGAACGAGTTCGACCAGCGGCACGAGATGGGGCGGGTTGACGGGATGGGCGATGAGAAACCGCTGCCTGCGCGGCGCATGCTCGGTGAAGGCGGAAGCCGGAATGCCCGAGCTCGAACTTCCGACGACCGCGTCATCCCGGATCAGGGCGCCGATGGCCTCCGAGACCTCGCGCTTCTCCTCCACGCGCTCGAACACGGATTCCTGCACGTAGTCGACGTCGGCGACCGCCGCGCGCAGGTCGTCAACGACCGTCACGCGCGAGCAAATGGCGTCGACGCCGTCCACCAGACCGGCTTTCGCCATATCCTCGAGGCTTGCGCGAATCCGCGCGAGCGTTGTCCGCCGGATGTCCTCGCTGGCGTCGAACGCGCGCACATTGACGCCTGCGCGAGCGAAGACGATGGCCCAGGCCGAGCCGACAAGGCCGGCGCCGACGACGCCGGCCGTCTGTACCGAAGAGCCCGCCATCAACGCACCCGGGACTTTTCGCCATCGGCCAGGCAGATCTCGCTGATGCGCAAGCCGTCCGACGTGATCCGGGACGGGAACCGGTCCTTGAGGCGCTCTTCGTGCACCGGAATGACCCGGCGCGCCTCGTAGCCCACGGACTTCATCATCGCTTCGGTCGCCATGACGAGATTCTCCTGACTTCCGACGGCAAGGCCGACAGGCACATACATCTGGTCGGCGTCCACGACCGCTCCGGGCCCCTCGACATTTTCGAACACGTAGACAAGATCGCCGGCGAGCGCCCAAGCGTCGCTCGATTGCGCCTTGCCATCGTTGCGGACGTGCACCCACATCGAGCCATAAGTGTGGCTGTCATAGGCGACATGCAGGTCGATGTTGGGAAGGACATTCTCGAGCGAACCGTCGATGCAGACGAGACGCTTCTGGCGGGCGAGGTCGACGCCGCGAATGATGTCGCCGGGATCGATGGCGACCATCATCCAGCGCAATCGGTCGGGCAGCGACATGGCCCACACCCATTTCGTGATCTCGCGTTCCTGGATGTAGAAGGTCGCCTTCGGGAAGTCCTCGACGTTGCCGAAATGGTCGAAATGCGCGTGGCTGATGAATACGGTGTCGACGTCCGTCGGCGAGAGTCCGACACCCGCCAGGACTTCCTTCGGGGAGCGCCAGTTCTCGACCCCGAACTTGTCGCCCAGCGCCTTGCCGTATTCCTTGTTGTTGTAGCCCACATCGACCATCGCGACGTGGTTCTTCCCCTTAATCAGCGCGTAGCAATAGGGGAGCTTGACGTATCCCTGATTGTGCGCGCCGTAGAGAACGCCGCTCTTGTGGTACTTGGTGACGTACGAATATTCCAGAACCCAAATCGAATAGTCGGCCATGCGTTCCCTCCTTCGTTATTCATGAGGCGCGCATCGTCATGGGCGCGCAATTGCAACAGGACTGGCGGAAGTCGACCATCGACAAGCCGAGCTTGTCGATCGAGCAGAGCTGAAGAAGTCGATAGGCCGCGGCGATGCGATCGAGAGCGAGCGATGTGTCTACCCTTTCCCTCGTCGGCGACGCTTCCAGCGCGTCGAGGCAGGCGCCGACAAGGCGCGCGGCGCGAATGAGATGCTCCACCTGGCGCTCGCAGCCACGTGGCGCGCTCAGGTCCGCGAGCGTGGCGGTCACTTCCCGCCACTGTTCGCGCGCAACGGCGACAGCGGGCAGATCGACGATCTCGCGACGTTGGGTCGCTTGCGCCAGAACGAGCAGCCCGGCCGCCTGCCCGATCAGCCGGCGCAGCGCGTCGTAAGGTCGTCGCAGCGCGGCCGCCGCGGCGGCGTCGATGTCCGCGACGTCCGGCTGAGGAAGCGCTGGCTCGGCGACGGCTGGACAGTCAAAGCGATGGACCAAGGCCGCCCGGTCGAGCATGCCCCTGCCGCTACTTGGCATGGCTGATCTCTCGGGTGGAGGCGCGTTCGATGAGTTCGCCCGGAATGCGTTCGATTCGCGGCTCCAGTTGCGCGGAGCCGAACAGCATTCCGATCAATTCCATTGTCACGTCGATCATCTTTGCCACCGGCTGGCGCACGGTGGTCAGCGCATGCGACGGCCAGCGCGCCATGCCGATGTCGTCGAAGCCCACGACTGACAGGTCGCCTGGAATGTCGAGCCCGAATTCCCGGCGCGCCGCATCCATGAAGCCGATGGCGAGAATATCGTTGGCGCAGAACACCCCATCGGGGCGGCTGCCGCTGGCAAGCAGGCGAGAGGCAGCCTCGTATCCCCGCTCATAGGCAAAGGCGCCAGCCTCGATGCAGATCGGTTCCTTGATTCCGTGGTCGAGGCATCCGCGCCGATAGCCCTCCCACCGGTCGACAGTGGTGGAGGCGTCCGGCCGACCCGCTACGTAGGCGAGCCGTCGATGACCGAGCTTGATGAAATGATCGGCGACAAGGCGGCCGCCGCCGATATTGTCGCAGGTCACGCCGAAGGCGTCGACGTTGAGCGGGCGGCGGTTGAAAAAGAGGACCGGCGTGCCAGCATGCCCGCATGCTTCCGCCGCTTCGGACGACAGCGTCGCTGCGAGAACGATGACCACGTCGGGCTGATAGGACAGGAGAAGTTTTACCGCGTCATCGAGCGAATCGCTCGAGCCGGCCGCCGTCAGCATCACGTTGAGGTCGATCTCGCGCAACCTTTCCGTGAGCCGGGTCAGGACCTCGGGGTAGAAAGGGTTGTTGATGTCGGACGTCACCACGCCCGCGATCCGGGTGCGCTTGGTGATCAGGCTTCGCGCCAGCGGATTGGGAGCGTATCCAATTTCGGCGGCGCGCGTGAGCACAGCTGTCCGAGTGCTCGGCGCGATCACCGCGTCGTCGTAGAACGCACGCGAAACCGTCGAGGTCGACAGGCTCAGGTCGCGCGCGAGGTCCTTCACCGTCACGCGCGCCTTGCGAACACGAATCCTGTCGTCCCCGCTCATTCGCTTCGGCCTCTAAGGCGCCCGCTCAGGCATTGCGTCCGCCGTATCGGCGGACACGGATGTTGGCCTGTTCGGCGTGAGCGTAGAAGCCCTCGAGCATGCAAAGACGGGAACAAACTTCGCCGACCATCGCGCTCGCTTCGTCGGTGAGCACTTTCTGATAGGTGCAGGTCTTCAGGAACTTGCCGACCCAGAGTCCGCCAGTGTAACGCGCGGCCTTCTTAGTGGGCAGCGTATGGTTGGTGCCGATGACCTTGTCCCCGTACGCGACGTTGGTGCGCGGCCCGAGGAACAGCGCGCCATAGTTGGTCATGCCGTTCAGGAACACATCGGGATCGCGCGTCATCACCTGGACGTGCTCGGAAGCGATCCGGTCCGCCTCGCGGATCATCTCAGCCTCGTCGTCGCAGACGATCACTTCGCCGTAAGATTCCCACGCCTGGCCCGCGGTCTCGCCGGTCGGCAGGATCGCCAGCTGCCGCTTGACCTCGGTCATCGTGTCCCGCGCGAGCTTCTCCGAAGTGGTGAGGAGAATCGCCGGCGAGGTGGGACCATGCTCAGCCTGCCCCAGAAGATCGGTGGCGCAGATCTCGCCGTCGACCGTGTCGTCGGCAATGATGAGCGTTTCGGTTGGACCCGCGAAAAGATCGATGCCGACGCGGCCGTAAAGCTGACGCTTGGCCTCGGCCACGAAGGCGTTGCCGGGCCCGACCAGCATATCGACCGGCGCGATCGTTTCGGTTCCGAGCGCCATGGCGGCGACCGCCTGCACGCCGCCGAGCACATAGATCTCGTCCGCGCCGCCCATATGCATGGCCGCGACGATGGCGGGATGCGGTCCACCCTGGAAAGGCGGCGCGCAAGCCATCACACGCTGAACGCCTGCAACCTTCGCGGTCACCACGCTCATATGGGCCGACCCGACCATCGGATATTTGCCGCCTGGGACGTAGCAGCCGATGGCGTTCACGGGAATGTTCTTGTGACCCAGAATGACGCCGGGCAAGGTCTCGACTTCGAGGTCCTTGATGCACTCGCGCTGCTTCTGGGCGAAGTTGCGGACCTGCGCTTGCGCAAATTTGATGTCCTCGATGTCCCGGGGTGAGACTTTCGCCATTGCCGCTTCAATCTCGGCCGGAGACAGGCGAAAAGATTCGGGCGACCATTTGTCGAATTTTTCTGACAGCTCGCGAAGCGCCGCGTCGCCGCGCGTCTCGACGTCGATCAAGATGCCTTCGACCGTGGCGCGCACTTTGGCGTCGCTGGCGGCCACTTCTTTGGCATCGCGGCCGCGCTTCAGGTGTCTGGCCATTGTCTCGGTCCATGGGTTTGAGAAGGCGTCCCGAGCGGCTCAAGCGCGCCCGGGACGATAGGCGTTACGGCTTCACCGTCGGCTCAACTTTGGTCAGCTTGTACAAGTCGGCCGGCGGCTCGCACTTTTGGCAGTTGATGCCCGGTTCGTTGGGGGCTTTCACGACTTCCGCCGGCAAGGGCTGGATCGTTTTGCCTGGGGTCGGAGCGCCATCGAGAGCGGACTTGAGGCTGAGTTCCGGCAGGAACTCGGGGCTGAAGACCTCGGTCACGAAGGAGCTCGGGACCTTGCCGTCAGGGAAGGTGTTGCATCCGTCTTCGAAGGTGTCGCCCTTGCAGAGCTTGACCTTGTCGGCCGGAACCCAGGGCAGCGGATATTGGATGTTCATCGCTTTCAGGTCCCGCTTCTTCGTCAGGATCTCCATCATCAGCTTGAACGCATAGCCGGCCGTGGCCGGAGGAGAGCCGGCGGAGACGCCCTTCAGGCCGTCCTTCTGGGCCGCGGGATTGGCGAGCGCCAGACGGAAGCCGTTCGAGTTTTCGCCAGTCATCGGCACGAGGCGGGTTCCCTTGTCGCGAAGAGCCTGGATGGCGCCGAATTCGCCGGCCTGCGCCCAGATGCCGTCGACATCGGGATGCGCGGCAAGCGCCTTCGCCGTCTCCTGCTGCGTCGTGCGGTCGTCCCAGAAGGAGTAGTATTCGGCGACGACCTGGATCCCGGGATATTCCTTGAAGATGTGCATGGCGCCGTCGGTATGGCGCTTGTCGACGGAATTGCCGGGGACGCCGCGGCTAAGAAAGATCTTGCCCTTGCCGTTGAGCGCGTTCACCAGCGCCTGAGCCGTGTTTTCGCCGAAGCCGGCGGTGATGTAGCTGACGTTATACGCGCAGGGTTCGGTCACGGTCGCGTCGTACATGAAGAACAGCACGCCCTTCTCGCAGCCCTTCTTGACCGTCCGATTGAGGGCGCTCGACGAGATGGGGAAGCTGATGACCCCGTCGGCCTTCGCGTCGATCATGCTCTCATAAGCCGCGATCTGAGCCTGCGGATCGGTGCCGGAGATCACCTCCTTGAGCTCGACCTCCTTATCGTAGGGAGGCGTCTGGGCGAGCGCCTTCACGATATTGGCGGCCTCCGATTGCCAGGCGTTGCCGCTGTAGCTGAGGCTCAGGAATATCTTGAACTTCTTCGGCTCGTCGGCCGACGCCGAATTCGTCGCGATCCCGAACGCGGATGCGAGCGCGCCGGCGGCGACGTAGGTCGTCATGAGCAGCTTTCTAAACGTCGTCATTCGGTAACCTCCCTAGTCACGCCACGGCTTCGCCCGTGAGAACGTTCCCACATCCAATTGCGGGTCCGCCTTCAGCCGACTGGCTCGTGGCTTAGCCAGCCGACCTGTTTCTGAGTCTCGCGATAAGATCCTCTCGAAGAAGAAGCAGCGCGCCGACAATGATTGCGCCCTCGATTACCGTGCGCCACCCCTGATCCATGCCGAGCGCAGAGATGACCGTGCCCAGCGTGGTGAGGAGGATGGCGCCGCCGACTGTTCCCGCGAAGCTGCCGCGGCCGCCAAGGATCGACGATCCGCCGATGACGACGGAAGCGATGCTCGGCAAAAGGTAGGAATCGCCCATGCGCAAAGTCGCGCCGTTAGCATAACCGACGAGCATCATTCCGGCGAAGCCCGCACAAAGAGCGCTGATCGCGTAGGCGGCCATGATCGGGCGCCACGTCGCGACGCCTGCGATGCGCGCGGCCTCACGGTTGGCGCCGACCGCATAGAGCCGCCGCCCGAAGGCGGTCGCGCTCTGCAGCGCCCAGGCGAGGAGAACAAAGATGACAACGAATATGAGAACCGCCGACAGGCGGCCGACCGATCCCTTCATGAGCGCGAGGAAGGCGTCAGGGGCCGCCCCGCGAGGCGTTCCGCTCGTGTAACCCAGCGCCGCGGACGCGACGATGATGCCGCTCGCCATCGTCATGATGAAGGGGGGAATATTCAGCCAGATCACCCCGACCGCATTGAGCGCGCCGATGCAGGCGCAGAGGATGAGAACCGCGGGTATCACGACCCATTCCGATCCGAGGGAACCGTTCCAGGTGGTTGCGAGGACGCCACCCAGCGTGATCATCGAGGCGATCGAAAGGTCGAGGCCGCCGGCCAGGATGACGAGGCCCTGACCGAAAGCCACAACGATCAGGAACGAGGCCAGAGTGATGATCGTATCGACCTGATCCCACGACCCGAGCGCCGGACTCACGAACCGGGACGCGAGGATGAGGATGATCGTGAGGGCGAAAATCGCAGCCGTGCTGATGGTCTCGGAGCGAATGCGTCCGATCCGCCGCGTGTCCGCGGGCGGCTGCAAGGCGGCGGAGGGTCGCGCGCTGCTCATGCGCGTGCGCCCGTCGAGGCGAGGCGCGAAATGAAGGAACCGAGCACGATGGCGAGCACCATGACGGCGCCCTGGAAAATCCCGGTGTAGAACGAAGACACGCCGCCTGAGAACAGCACCTTCTGCAACAGCATCAGCGTCGCCGCGCCGATCACCGCGCCCACGAGACTGCCTCTGCCCCCTGTCAGCGAGACGCCTCCGAGCGCCACGGCGGCGAACGTCAGCATGAGGAACGGGGTTCCTGCGGTAGGGTTGCCGGTCGCGGTTTGCACGCTCAGCATGAAGCCGGCGAGCCCATAGAGCAGGCCCGCGCCGACGAAAGCCGTGAAGCGCGCGCGCACCACCGAAATCCCCGACAGCGACGCCGCCGTTTCGTCCGCGCCGACCGCAAAAAGGCCAATGCAGCTGTCGGTGCGTCGGAAAACAAGCCATGAGGCCACGACCGCCAGCACGATGAGCCCGGAAACCGGTATGATGCCGAAGAGCACGTCGGTGAGCGTGTAGCTGACCCAATCCGCGATCGTGCCGCCCGGCGCGTCCATGATCACGAGCGCGAGACCCTGACCGATGATCATGGTGCCGAGGGTCGCGGCGATCGACTGCAAACGCAGGATCGCGACGAGGATTCCGTTGAGTACGCCGATCGCGCCGCCAACGCCAAGGCAGATCAGAAGGCTGACAAGAGCCCCGCCTGGGCCTTCAACCGGGTAGGTCGCCATCAGGACGTTCGAGAGGGATACAATTCCGGAGACGGAGAGGTCGAAGCCCTTCGAAATCACAACGAGGCTTTCGCCAGCGGCGGCGATAGCGAGCGGCGCCGCATTGTTGGAGAGATTGGTCACGCCCGAGACCGTAAGGGCGCTGCGATCCCACAAGGCGTAGAGCGTGAACAGGATCACGTAGAGAATTGCGACGACGCCTGCGCCATCGGTCAGGCCGCGCCGGATCGCAATGCCTAAGTTCGAGCCTGGCGCGCTCGCGGCCACGGCGTCAACATTCGCGCTCATGCGGCGGTTTCTTGGATCGAATGGCCGGTGAGCGCGGCGACCAGCGTGCGCTCGTTGATGTCGATGCGGGATAGCTGCGCAAAAATGCGTCCGCCATAGACAACCAGGCAGCGATCGGCGAGATGGACGAGCTCAGGCAATTCCGAGGAATAGAGCAGGACCGCGCCGCCGGACTCGGCGAAACGCCGGATGGCGGCATAGATCGACTGCTTCGTTCCGACGTCGACGCCGCGGGTCGGATCGTAAAGCAAGAGAATTTTGGCGCCGGTCTGCATCGCGCGCGCCAGCATGGCCTTCTGCTGATTGCCGCCGGAAAGGTCGCCGACCCGGAAATCGAGATAGCGGGGACTGAGGTCGACCTCGGAGGATGAACCGGCTGCGGCTTCGCGCTCCAGGCGCTCCGAGACGAGACCCGCGCGTCCAATCCGCCCAACGACGGGAAGGACGATGTTGGTCGCGGTCGCAAGCGCCGGAAAGATGCCCTCCGTCTTGCGCTCCTCCGGGACAAAAGCAATTCCCCGGCCTGTCTTCAGGGCGACATCGGGACCCGACAGTCGAACCGAAGCGCCGTCCACCCTGACCGAACCGGAACCGAGCGGGGCGAGCCCCACGAGCGCGCGGAAAAGCGCGCGCTGTCCCTGTCCCTCAAGCCCTGCGACACCCAGAATTTCGCCCTCGCGCAGCGTGAGCGAAATGTTCTTGAGGCTTCCTCCCGCTAATCCCTCGGCTTCGAGGACAGCGGGACGCGTCGAGTGTCCAGCGGTCGCGCGGCGCTGCATTTCCTCCGCCTGACCGCGGCCCACCATCATTTCGAAAATGGTGTGATCGGTCGCGTCCTCAAGCCCGACCGTTCCGATGCTGCGGCCATTGCGCAGAACCGTTGCGCGTTGGCAGAGCTCACGCACCTCGGCGAGCCGATGGGAGATGTAAAGGACGGCCACGCCCGCGGCGGTCGCCTGACGAACGAGACCGAAAAGCCAGTCGGTCTCGGCCAAGGCGGCGGTCGGCTCGTCGAGGATGAGCACCTTTGGCTTGCAGGCGAAGGCTCGCGTGATTTCGAGCCGCTGGCGCTCGGCGAGCGTCAGGCCCGCGACGATGGCGGTGGGCGAAAGGCGGAGGCCGAAGCGATCGAGAATGGCTGCGCCCTGCTTTTGTGTCGCAGTGCTGGACACCAGGCCAAAACTTCCCTTCGCCTGTCGAGGCAAGGATAGATTCTGCGCCACCGTGAGGTTGGGGACGAGGCTGAGTTCCTGGAAGGCGGTCGCCACGCCGCCGCGGCGCGCGTCGACGATGGAACGCGGCTCATAGGGCTCGCCGCCGATGCGCATGGTCCCGACATTCGGCTTGACGACCCCGCTCAGGATCTTGACGAGCGTCGACTTGCCCGCGCCATTCTCTCCCAGAAGGGCGTGCACTTCGCCGGCCTGAAGTTCGATCGAAACATCCTGAAGCGCAACAGTCGCGCCATAGGACTTCGATACGGAGCGCACATCGAGTGCGCAGACCGCTCCTGACACGTCTCACTCCGAGCCCGGCCATCCTTGGACCGATGGGAACGTTTGCATCGGGTGGCTTTTCGGTCAATCGTCAATTTCAGGAAAGCCGTTATTCCTGATCTTTGCAGCTTGCGAGCCGATCCAGGACGCGGGATTGGCCTTGAGCATTGATCCCACCCTCGGCGGCGATGGAACCAGCGGCGAAGATGCGGCGCAACGATCACCATGCTCGTCTGTAAACTTCAGCTCGTCATCTTCCAGCTTCCGTCCGGCTGCCGGCAGCCGACGCCCTTGCCACGGTTCGGCCGGCCGGCGACATAGAGGGTCTGCGAATAAGCGCGGCAGCCGTCGCCCGCCGCGGCGCCTGGCTCTACAAAGCCGAAGACCCCCTTAGCCCCACGCCAGGAGCGTTTCTGACCCGAATCGAGCGCGCCCACCTGCGCCTGCCACGCCGCTTGGCGGTCGTCGTCCGTCAGCGACGCGCCGACCGGCCCGCCAAGGACGCCGCCGAGCGCGGCGCCGGTCGGAATCGCCGGGGCAGGAACTCCGGCGGGCGCCGGCGCAACCGTTGACGTCGCGGCGCCGGCTGGCGTCGTCGAGCCGGTGATCGGCGGGGCGTCGCTCGAGCCAACGCTTTGACAACCCGCAAGGGCCATCGATCCAATCGCAATCATGAACAGGCGCAACCGCATCGATTTCATTCTCCTGGGCTCGGTCATTTAAGGTTCGCCATAGGCGGAATCGGGGCGCGCGGCTCACACGCATGGCAACCGCAAGATTGCTCTCAAGCCGCCGAGCGGGCTTTCGTCGAGCCGGAGCGAGCCGCCGTAGATCGAGGCGAGTTCGACGACGATCGACAGGCCAAGGCCGGAGCCGGGCCGCGACTCGTCAAGCCGCTTTCCCCGCTCGACCGCCGCGGCGCGCGCGTTCTTGTCGAGGCCCGGCCCATCGTCGTCAATTTCCGCGACAAGAAATGGATCAGAATCCCTTTCGACGGCGCGGCCGGCGTGAATGGAGACCCGTTCGCGCGCCCACTTCCCCGCATTGTCGAGCAGGTTGCCGATTAGGTCGGTGAGATCCTGCGCTTCGCCCCGGAATTTCAGACCCGGTTGCAATGCGACGTCGAAGGTCAGGACCTGGTCGCCATGCAGCTTCTCGTAGGTGCGGACGAGCCCCTCGACCACCGGCTTCACTTCCGTCGCGACGCCAAAGGTCCGGGCGCGGGCGGCGGCGCGCGCGCGGTCGAGATAGAATGTCACCTGTCGGCGCATGATCTCGGTCTGCTCGCGCACCTTGTCCGGCAACGCCGGGCTCATGGAATCTGCTTCGTTCATCAAAACGCTGAGCGGGGTCTTGAGCGCATGGGCGAGATTGCCGACCTGGGTGCGGGCACGCTCGACGATCTCGCGGTTGGCGTCGATCAGCTGATTTACCTCGGTCGCCAGCGGAGCGACGTCCTGCGGAAATTCGCCTGCGATATGTTCGGCCTCCCCTCGGCGGATTGCGGCCACGCCTTCGCGCAGGACTCTCAGCGGCCTCAGGCCGAATCGAACCGCAAGCGCTGTCGAGCCGATCAGCGCCAGCGCAAGCGTCAGGAACGTCGCCGCGAGCCCCCATTCGAAGCTGCGCTCCTGGCCCTGGATCGCGTCGGCGGGAGCGGCGACCTGCACCAGAAAGCGCCCGTCATCGCCGGCGTCGATCCGGCGCTGGATCATTCGCACCTGATGCCCGCCGGGGCCATCCGCATAGCCGCTAAGGATGGCGCCGTGATCGTTCCCAACCGCGACCAGTTGTGGCAATTGCGTCGCGAACAGGGACTTCGAGGCCCGGATTTCCGGCGGGTTCACATCGGTGCGGGTGATCTGCCAGTACCAGCCCGAGAACGCGAGCTCGAACTGCGGCGCGATCGCCGCTGGCGCCGCGGTCTTCCCCTCTTCACTCGGGAGCGCATTGGCGACCAGCGCTTTGAGATAGACGCCGAGTTGATCGTCGAAATTGGCCTCGCTCCACTGTTTGTTGAGCGCGCTCAAGCCCAGCCCCGCGAGGGCGAGGATGAGGATGCTCCAGAACGCCGCGGAGAGAAAAAGGCGCGAAGCGATCGAACGTGCGCTCAGCGCCTTGAACATGAAGACGCTTTACGGCACTTCCCGGACCGCTCCGCGCGCCGCGCTGGTCGCGAAGGCGGCATAGGCGCGCAAAGCCGTCGACACCGCCCGCTTGCGCGGATTGGCGGGCTTCCAGGCGTTCGCGCCCTTCGCTTCCATCGCCGCGCGGCGGTGGGCGAACTCCGCCTCGTCCACGAGGACTTCGATTGTGCGCGCGGGAATGTCGATCTCGATCATGTCGCCTTCTTCGATGAGCGCGATCGCGCCACCCTCGGCCGCTTCCGGCGAGACGTGGCCGATCGATAACCCGGAGGTGCCGCCCGAGAAGCGCCCGTCGGTGACGAGAGCGCAAGCCTTGCCGAGGCCACGCGATTTCAGATAGCTGGTCGGATAGAGCATTTCCTGCATGCCGGGGCCTCCACGCGGCCCCTCGTAGCGGATGACGACGACGTCGCCTGCCGCCACTTTGCCGCCCAGGATCCCCTGCACCGCGTCGTCCTGGCTTTCGAAGATGCGCGCCGGGCCTTTGAACTTGAGGCTGCCGGCGTCCACTCCCGCGGTCTTCACGATCGAGCCGTCGAGCGCGATGTTGCCGTACAGTACGGCGAGCCCGCCATCCTTCGAGAACGCGTGCTCGGAATCGCGGATGACGCCCTTGGCGCGATCATTGTCGAGCGAAGGGTAACGCGCAGACTGGCTGAACGCGACCTGGGTCGGCACGCCGCCGGGCCCGGCCATGAAAAACTCATGCGTCGCATTTCCGGCCGCGCGCATGATGTCGTTGCGCGACAGCGCATGCTCAAGCGACTCGGCGTGCACCATGCGGACGTCGCGATTGAGGAGACCCGCGCGGTCGAGCTCACCCAGAATTCCCATCACCCCGCCGGCGCGGTGAACGTCTTCGACATGCACATCCGCCACGGATGGAGCGACCTTGCACAGGCACGGCACGCGGCGCGACAACCGGTCGATATCGGCCATGGTGAAGTCGATCTCGCCCTCGTGCGCGGCTGCAAGCAGGTGCAGGACGGTGTTGGTCGAACCGCCCATGGCGATGTCGAGCGACATTGCATTCTCGAACGCCTTGAATGTGGCGATCCCACGCGGCAGCGCGCCTTCGTCGCCCTCCTCGTACCAGCGGCGGGCGAGATCGACGACGAGGTGGCCGGCCTCGACGAACAGACGCCGCCGGTCGGCGTGAGTGGCCACCACGGTGCCGTTGCCGGGCAGGGACAGTCCCAGCGCCTCGGTGAGGCAATTCATGGAATTGGCGGTGAACATGCCCGAGCACGAGCCGCAGGTCGGACAGGCGGAACGCTCGAGCACCGCGACGTCGGCGTCGGAGACTTTGCTGTCCGCCGCGGCGACCATCGCGTCGACAAGGTCGACGCTGCGCGTGCCCGTAGAGAGCTTGACCTTGCCCGCCTCCATCGGCCCGCCCGAGACGAACACCGCCGGGATGTTGAGACGCATCGCCGCCATGAGCATGCCGGGCGTGATCTTGTCGCAGTTGGAGATGCACACCAGCGCATCGGCACAATGGGCGTTGGCCATATATTCGACGCTGTCGGCGATGAGCTCGCGCGAAGGCAGCGAATAGAGCATGCCGTCGTGGCCCATGGCGATGCCGTCGTCCACGGCGATGGTGTCGAATTCCTTGGCGACGCCGCCAGCGGCCTCGACCTCGCGGGCCACCAATTGCCCAAGGTCCTTGAGATGCACGTGGCCGGGCACGAACTGGGTGAAGGAATTGGCGATGGCGATGATCGGTTTGCCGAAATCGCCGTCCTTCATACCGGTCGCCCGCCAAAGGCCGCGGGCGCCGGCCATGTTGCGGCCGTGAGTTGAAGTGCGGGAGCGATACGGAGGCATGTTTCGCCTATGGATTGGGAAAGGGGCGCCTAGCGCCAATTAGCGGTCATATTCGCATTTTTCCTTAGCTCTCAGCAAGGGCGCGCTTATGGCGCCCGGAAAGGGGCCCGAGAGTGAGGCGAGGCGGCCAACGAATTGACTTCGCCCTTCCGGATTGCGAGAAACGGCGCGCTGAAGCTGCGCCCGTGTTCGCTAACCCGTGGAGCGGCTCCCGGCGCGGGTGTAGCTCAATGGTAGAGCAGCAGCCTTCCAAGCTGAATACGAGGGTTCGATTCCCTCTACCCGCTCCAATCTCTACATTTGGCGTCCCAAGCGCCTCGCGTCAAATGACTGCGATCGGATCGATCATGGAGCCCGTCGCGCCACGGATCTTTATGGGGAGCGCCACAAACAGGAACTCACAGACGCCGTCTCGCGCCAGTTCCTCCAAGTATAGACTTTCCATGATGTAAATGCCCTTCTCGATCAGCAGCAGCGTATGCACGGGTTGCGGGTTGCTGGGTGTCCCCCTGTCTCGAGCAGGGGCAGGTTGGACCTCGAACGTCTCGGTGTCTGATCCACACGCTACAACCCCGCACTCAGCGAACCAACGGGCGGCTGAGAGATCGGGGCCGGCGCCCCGGTTGGCTTCCAGATTGGTCGTGTCTGGCCAGTGCGAAAGGTAACCCGTCCGCACAAGCGCGACATCGCCTTGCCCGAGTTCGATGCTGGCGCCCTTGGCTATGGCCTTCAGTTCGTCCGCCGAGACCGGCTCGCTCTGTCCCAGAGAATCGACGCCCCGATGGCGCGGCACATCAAACAGCACGCCACGTGTCCAAATCGGCGGGATGGCGGTGGCGTCTCCCGCCGTCGGACCAAAATCCCCTAAATGGGTGCGCGCCGCGCCGCAAAACCAGTGGTCGTCATCGCCGATTGTCATATGGGCGAGCGCGTCGATATGGGCGCCCGAGTGGGAAGTCGCGAGCACGTACTCGCACATATAGCCGAGACCGGCGTCGTTGCCGGGCCCCCAGGGCTGGGCGCCCGAGACTCGGATGCCCTGCGGAGACCGGTAAGTCAGAACCTGAAACGGCGGATGGCCCGGGAAGAGCGGCATGCCAGGAAAGCGATCCACCGCCAGGGAATAGAACGTCCCTGCACGCGCGACTTCCCGGATGTCAAGACGCTGCCGATCGCTGGGCTTCGTGGATTGGCTGAGCTGAGAAGACGACATCAGTGTCCTTTCCGGCTGGGGGTTGCTCATGCATCGAGTCATTGGGTTTCGAGCTCCGCTGCAACGTTCGCCACCGTCCTCGCGGCTGGCCAGCCGCAACGATCAGAGGCCGAGCTGAGTTGCGAGGCGTTCCATATCGCTTGCGCCTGCATCCCAATCCTCTTCCGGCCCGAGATCGGTTGTCTGATCCGGCCCATGCTCCGTCGGGCGAGGGATGAAGGCGGTGCGCAGTCCGCAGCCGCGCGCAGCCGCCAAGTCGCTATTGTGGGCGGCGACGAGGCAGACCTGTTCAGGCTCGAGCATCAGCGCTTCGGCGTTGCGCAGATAGGCTTCCGGGCTCGGCTTGTAAGTCTGAGCGATCTCGGCGCCCAGGATGGCGTCCCACGGCAGGCCGGCGCGCTTCGCCATGTCCAGCATCAGCCGGATGTTGCCGTTCGACAGCGGCGCGATGATGAACCGGCGCTTGAGGCGCGTGAGGCCGGGAACCGAATCGGGCCAGGGGTCAAGCCGGCGCCAGGCGAGGTTCAGCGCCTCCAGTTCGGAAGGCGGAACAGAGGCGGAATCAATCTCAAATTCCTGCAGCACGGCTTCGAGGTTTTCCCGATGCAGAACATCGAGGCGGACGAAGGGACGGCGGCCGGAACGGATCTCCTCCATCGCCGGCGAATAGCGACGCCGCCATGCGTCGGCGAAGGCGGCCGGATTGCCGCCCGGCGCATACCGGGCAAGGAAAGGCGCCGAGTCGCGGGCCACGCCGCTGCGCCAGTCGACGACCGTGCCAAAGACATCGAAAACGAGCGCCTGAACGTCGGCGAAAACCTGCATGGTGCGCCGCGGCGCTAGTGCAGGCGATCCTTGATCTTGTCGAGCCCCGCGCGGGCGCAGGCGTCATCGAGCTTGCCGCCGGGAGCGCCGGCGGCGCCGATCGCGCCGATGAGTTCGTCGCCGAGTTTGATCGGCACGCCGCCGCCGAAAAACATCACATGCGGCAGCTTGGAAAGAGGCAGAATGGAATCCTCCCCCTTGGCGCGTTCGGCGAGGGCAAGCGTGTCGTTCTTGAACGAGGCAGCGGTATAGGCCTTGGCGAAAGCGCTATCGAGCGAGTGCGCGCCGACGCCGTCGCCGCGCATGGTGGCGATGACCACGCCATCGGCGTCCACCACCTGCGCCGTCTCGTGATAGCCCTGCTTCGCGCAGGCCGCGACCGTCTCGTTCGCCGCCTCGACCGCGAGCGCGGCGGGTATGCGATGCGTCGGCAAGGTCTGAGCCTGTGCAACCGAGCCCATCAACGCGACGGCGCCCAGCGCGGCGAAGATTCTGCGATTGATCATTTAACGCTCCTCCGATCGTCATCGCGAGGAGCGAAGCGACGTGGCGATCCAGAGCCGCTTCTCTTCACCTCTGGATCGCTTCGCTTGCGCTCGCGATGACGCCATAGTTCGAACCAAACACACCATGCTTAGGCGCTCGAGGCGAACATCGCATGACTGGCGCCTAAGAATCCATCTTCAGCGCCGCAATGAACGCTTCCTGCGGGATGTCGACCTTACCGAACTGGCGCATCTTCTTCTTGCCGGCTTTCTGCTTCTCGAGCAGCTTGCGCTTGCGGGTCGCGTCGCCGCCGTAGCACTTGGCGGTCACATCCTTGCGCAAAGCCCGGATCGTCTCGCGGGCGATGATCTTGCCGCCGATCGCCGCCTGCACGGGAATCTGGAACATGTGCGGCGGGATGAGGTCTTTCAGCTTCTCCACCATCGCCCGGCCACGCGGGTCGGCTCGATCGCGGTGGACGAGCATGGACAGCGCGTCGACCGGCTCGGCATTGACCAGGATCGACATCTTCACCAGATCGCCGGCGCGATAGTCGGTGATCTGATAGTCGAACGACGCGTAGCCCTTGGAGATCGATTTCAGGCGATCGTAGAAGTCGAACACGACCTCGTTCAGCGGCAGCTCGTAGACCACCATCGCGCGCTTGCCGACGTAGTTGAGGTCGATCTGCACGCCGCGCCGGTCCTGGCAGATTTTCAGGATCGCGCCGAGGTAGTCGTCGGGAGTGAGGATGGTCGCCTTGATCCACGGTTCCTTGATCTCGGCAATCTTGACCACGTCCGGCATGTCGGCCGGATTGTGCAGCTCGATCTCCGACTTGTCGGTGAGCGCGATTTTGTAGATGACCGATGGCGCCGTCGCGATGAGATCGAGATTGAACTCGCGCTCGAGCCTCTCCTGGATGATCTCGAGATGCAGGAGCCCGAGGAACCCACAGCGAAAGCCGAAGCCGAGCGCCGCAGACGTCTCCATCTCATAGGAGAAGCTTGCGTCGTTGAGCCTGAGCCGGCCCATCGCCGCGCGCAAATCCTCGAAGTCGGCCGCGTCGGTCGGAAAGAGGCCGCAGAAGACGACCGGCTGCGCCGGTTTGAAGCCGGGCAGCGCATCGTGCGTGGGCCGTCTCTCGTCCGTGATCGTGTCGCCGATACGCGTGTCCGCGACCTGCTTGATCTGGGCGGTGATGTAGCCGATCTCGCCCGGGCCGAGCGCGGCGATCTCCAGCATCTTCGGCCGGAAAATCCCGATGCGATCAACTTCGTAAACGGCGTCTGCGGCCATCATGCGGATGCGCGAGCCCTTCTTGAGCGTCCCGTCGATCACGCGAATAAGGACGACGACACCGAGATAAGCGTCGTACCAAGAGTCGACGAGCAGCGCTTTCAAAGGCGCAGACTCGTCGCCCTTGGGCGGGGGCAGTCGCTTGACGATCGCCTCCAGCACGAGATCGATATTGAGCCCCGTCTTGGCCGAGATCGGCACGGCGTCCGAGGCGTCGAGGCCGATCACGTCCTCGATCTGCTCCTTGATCCGCTCGGGCTCAGCTGCCGGCAAGTCGATCTTGTTGAGGACGGGGACGATCTCATGGCCTGCGTCGAGGGCGTGATAGACGTTCGCCAGCGTCTGCGCTTCGACCCCCTGGCTCGCGTCGACCACCAGGAGCGAGCCCTCGCATGCGGCGAGCGACCGCGACACTTCGTAGGCGAAGTCGACGTGGCCGGGCGTGTCCATAAGGTTGAGAATGTAAGGCTTCCCGTCCTCAGCTCTGTATTCGAGGCGCACCGTCTGCGCCTTGATGGTGATGCCGCGCTCGCGCTCGATGTCCATGGAATCGAGCACCTGCTCGACCATGTCGCGCTCCGCAATCGTCCCGGTCTGCTGGATCAGCCGGTCGGCGAGCGTCGACTTGCCATGGTCGATATGGGCGATGATCGCGAAGTTTCGGATGTTCGCGATTGCGTGGGCGGTCATGGGCGGAGCGGATAGCAGGGCGCGGCGGGTAAGGGAACTGGCCGGCAGAGCGGACTCAAGGGCGCGCGGGCTCTAGCCGCCGTTTTACCGGTGCCCCCTAATGTTTTCAGTAGCTTACGACCCTGTTTAGTTTCGCCCCTCGAAATTGCGCCCGCGCGGGCTTGTCATGCGCCATTAAATACATATGCGTTATGATATATACGCTCTGCGCGTCGAGGGTTCGCGCGGACGAAGCGCGTCCCTGCCGTCGTGTGGGTCCCTCATCCGAGGGGCTTCGCCCGCAACCGGCTGCCGGAACTGCGTTCCAAGCAGCCGCGAGCGGGGGAGCTTACTCCGCCGCGATCTTGAGCGCAGGCTCGCTCTTGTAGATCAAGTCGAAGCGGTCGGCGTTCATCACCTTGACCCACGCCTTGGCGAAATCCTTCACGAACTTCTCCTTCCCGTCGGAAGACGCATAGACCTCAGCAAGCGCGCGCAGGAGCGAGTGCGAGCCGAAGATGAGATCGACGCGGGTGCCGCTCCATTTGACCTCGCCCGTCTTCCGGTCGCGCCCCTCGTAGACGCCTTCCGCGCCCTGGGCCGGCTTCCATTCCGTGCTCATGTCGAGCAGGTTGACGAAGAAGTCGTTGGTCAGCGTTCCCGGTTTCTTGGTGAAAACGCCGTTCTTCGACGCCCCGGCGGTCGCGCCGAGAACACGCAAGCCGCCGATCAGGACCGTCATCTCCGGCGCGGTCAGCCTGAGCAATTGCGCCTTGTCGACCAGCGCCTCTTCGGGGGCCATGAACTCCTTGGCGCCCCGATAGTTGCGGAAGCCGTCGGATCGCGGTTCGAGCACGCCGACGGACTCGACGTCGGTTTCCTCCTGCGAGGCGTCTCCGCGTCCTGGTGTGAAGGGGACCTTCACGTCATGGCCCGCGTCCTTGGCGGCTTTCTCGACAGCCGCCCCGCCGCCGAGCACGATCAGGTCGGCGAGCGAGAGCTTCTTGCCGCCCTTGGCGGAAGCGTTGAAGTCTTTCTGGATCGCCTCGAGCTTCGCAAGCGTCGTTCTGAGCTCGGCCGGATTGTTGACCTCCCAGTCCTTCTGCGGACTGAGGCGAATGCGCGCGCCGTTTCCTCCGCCACGCTTGTCGGAGCCCCGGAATGTCGAGGCCGACGCCCAGGCGGCCGAAACGAGCTGAGGAACCGAAAGGCCCGCGCCCAGGATCTTCGTTTTCAGAGCGGTGACGTCCGCATCATCGATCAGCGGATGGTCGGCGGCCGGGATCGGGTCCTGCCAGATCAGTGTTTCCTTCGGAACGAGGTGGCCAAGATAACGAATCCTCGGACCCATGTCGCGATGGGTGAGCTTGAACCAGGCCCGCGCAAACGCGTCCGCAAACTGATCCGGATGCTCGTAGAAGCGCCGCGAGATCTTCTCGTATGCGGGATCCATCCGGAGCGCCAGATCGGTCGTCAGCATGGTGGGGCGCCGCTTCTTCGACGGATCGAAGGGATCGGGCACCGCGGCTTCGGCGCCCTTGGCGACCCATTGCTGCGCCCCGGCCGGGCTCTTCGTCAGCTCCCACTCGAACTTGAAGAGATTGTCGAAGAAATGGTTGCTCCACTTGATCGGCGTCTGCGACCAGATGACTTCCGGACCGCCGGTAATCGCGTGGGCGCCGTGGCCCGTCTCGTGCGCGCTCTTCCAGCCGAGCCCCTGATCCTCGATCGCGCCGCCTTCCGGCGCGGAGCCGACAAAGGAGGGATCGCCGGCGCCATGCGTCTTTCCGAAGGTATGGCCGCCGGCGATGAGGGCGACAGTTTCCTCGTCGTTCATCGCCCTCCGCATGAAGGTCTCGCGGATGTCCTTCGCCGATCCGACCGGGTCAGGCTTGCCATTTGGTCCTTCGGGATTGACGTAAATCAAGCCCATCTGCACGGCCGCGAGCGGATGCTCGAGCTCGCGCTCGCCGCTGTAGCGCTCGTCGCCGAGCCACGTTCCCTCCGGACCCCAGTACAACTCCTCAGGCTCCCAAACATCCTTGCGTCCGCCGGCGAAGCCGAAGGTCTTGAAGCCCATGGACTCAAGCGCGACGTTGCCGGCGAGAATCATGAGATCGGCCCAGGAAATCTTCTGGCCGTATTTCTGCTTGATCGGCCACAGCAGGCGACGAGCCTTGTCGAGATTGGCGTTGTCCGGCCAGCTGTTGAGAGGCGCGAAGCGCTGTTGGCCCGCGCCCGCTCCGCCGCGCCCGTCGGCGATGCGATAGGTGCCGGCGCTGTGCCAGGCCATGCGGATGAAGAGGCCGCCATAGTGACCGAAATCGGCCGGCCACCAGTCCTGCGAGTCGGTCATCACGACATGCAGGTCCTTGACCACCGCGTCGAGATCGAGGCTTTCGAACGCCTTGGCGTAGTCGAAATCGCCATCGAGCGGGTCGGACAGCTTCGAGTTCTGGTGAAGGACGCTGATATTCAGATGGTCCGGCCACCAGTCTCGGTTTGTGCGTGGGCGCGCGTCGCCTGCTCCGCCCGCAACCGGGCATTTGCTTTCC
>DATDHT010000382.1:0-11230 GCA_036521435.1 Roseiarcus sp. | reverse complement strand
ATGACGACCGCGTTCAGCTTCGGGTCCAGTTTCTCGATGAGGTGGATCGCGGTTTCCGTCAATTCCGCCGGCGTCACTTGCTTTTGCCGGACGAGCTCCGCCAGACGAAGCGCATCGCTCTCGGCAAACAGATTGACAAGGTCCGCTGTGGCGGTCGGCATAACCAGAAAACGCCCGGATGTGGCTCGGTGACTTAATCGTTTCACAGGATTGGTAGACTGGCAAGCGCGATCGGCGCCTCCTACGAGATCATTGTTATGACGATATTTTTTGCATCAGCCCCAAGTTTGGGCATCTCTTGGATCGCGCCTCCGCTGGACGGAACGCCATAACGTTCGTACAATCAGGCGATGTTATGGAACGAAGGGAACCTATCGCCTGAGGCGGCGCCGCTTTGGCGTCAGATCGCGGAACGGCTTCGCCGTTCTATCGGCGCGGGGGAGTTTGGACCCGGCGACGTGTTACCCTCCGAGACGGAGATCAACGCGACCTTCCAGGTCAGCCGCGCGACGGCCCGCGCCTCTCTCGAGAGGCTGCGGCATGAGGGACTGATCAAGCGGCAGTCCGGTCGCGGCTCGATTGTGCTCGCCCCGAAGATCGAGCAGCCGGTCAACGAGCTCGCAAGCTTCTCGGAGGATATGCGCAGGCGCGGCCTTCGCCCCTCCTACTCCACATTCAGCGCGGAAAGCGCGCCGGCGGGAGAAGAAGCCGCTGAGGCGCTTGAGATCGCCGAAGGCGTACCCGCCTTTCACATCCGCAGGCTTCTGCTCGCAGACGACGAGCCGATCGGCATGTCCGAGTCGTGGCTCGCTCCGTGGATCTTCGCGGCAGGCCGGCAGCCCACGCCGGAGGAGCTCGACGCCGGGTCCTTGTATGAATGGGTGGCCGGATTCTGCGGACAGAAGATCTTCGGCGCCAGAGAGTGCATCGAAGCCGCTCTGGCCGACGCGACGATGGCGCGGCGACTCGAAGTTGCGCCGGGATCGGCTCTCCTGGTCGCCCGGCGTCGCTCGCACGCGGAGGACCGGCGTCCGATCGAATACGCGATCATGCATTACCGTGCGGACCGGTATCGCTTCATCATCGAACTCGCTGGAAACAGCGCCCCCCAACGGACACAATGAACGCTTTTGCCGAACCAACCAGCCTGCCAAACGCCAAGCCTCAGGTGCTGCCGCCGAAATCAAATGCGCTCGAAAAGCTCTTTCGCGTGCGCAAGCCGATTATCGGCGTCATTCACCTGGCCGCCCTGCCCGGCGCCCCTCGCTACGACGGTCAAAAGATGAGCGAAATCTACGCGGCGGCCGAAGCGGATGCGAAGACGCTTTCGGAAGGAGGGGTCGATGGGATCATCCTTGAGAACGCAAGCGACATGCCCTTCTCTCGACCCGAACATATCGGGCCGTCGACGGTCGCGGCGCTGACCGCCGCCTGCCTTGCTGTGCGGGCGATCGTTCCGAATCCAATCGGCATCACTTGCGTAGCCAACGGGGTGATCCCTGCGCTTGGCGTCGCCAAGGCGGTCGGGGCGGGATGGGTGCGGGCCAATCAATGGGTCAACGCCTATGTGGCGAACGAGGGCTTCCTCAACGGTCCGGCTCCCGAAGCTATGCGTTATCGATCGAACATCCGGGCCGGCGAAATCGCGATCTTCGCCGATGTGCACGTAAAGTTCGGAGCCCACGCCATCACGGCGGACCGCAGCATCGCCGAGCAAGCAACCGACGCGGAATGGTTTGACGCCGATGTGCTGATCGCCAGCGGAACACGCACCGGCTCTCCAACCGAACCGCGGGAAGTCGGCGAAGTTCGAGCCGGCACGAACTTGCCGGTGATCGTCGGGTCAGGGCTCACGGCGGATCTCGTTCCCTCGCTCTTTCCAACGGCCGACGGAGCGATCGTCGGCCAGTGGCTCAAGCGCGATGGCCGCTGGTGGAACCCGGTCGATCCACGACGTGTTGAGCAACTGATGGAGGCCGTCGCGAAATTCCGGGATGCGCCATGACGCTTCTCACGGAAGCCACCGATGTTTTCGCCGCCGCGGAAAAGAGCGGGCGCTGTCTTGTCGCTTTCGCCGCGAAGCGTCAGCCGCTGCCGAGCGGCGTCTTTGGAGGTAACGAGGCGCGGCGGCTGAAGGCCCTCTTGCAGACACTGCGGGCCGAGGGATGGCTGATGTCCGTGCGTGCGATGTTCGAGCCGAATGCGTCGGGCGAGCCCTACGTCTTCGACACCGGTTTCGCGCACGACACGGATATAGCGGGCGCTTTCGAGGCGCCTTCCTTATCGGCTGCGCTCGCCGGCACGGTCCGTCTCGAACAAGCAGGCTGGGGCCGCCGGTTCGCGACGGAATGGCTCCTCGGTCCGAGGGAATTTTCCACCGTGCAGGGGCGCGGTGAGCGGACGGGTCATTCCTGGGGCTTTCTCGCATTGTGGGAGTGGAACGACACCTGGTCCGCGGCGACGAAAGCCGAGCGTCGCGCCTATGACGAGGAATGCGACGTCGCGTTCAAAGGCGATGTCACGCTTAGCATCAACATTGCTGGACGGCATCGACTGGATTGGGCGAGCCGCTGGCATCATGCGGGCCTGTGGGAAGCGCCTTCGCTCGATTCCGTAGACCTCGCCATGCAAGGTCACGAGGCAGCGGCGGATTTCAAGTTCACGACCTCGCGACACTATGTCGGCCGGCTTCGTCCGCTTGCCGACTTCATTGAACCCGACGCGGACTGATCATGAGCGAGTGCATTTGGATCCATTATGCAAGGCCGAGACCCCATTGGTACGGGCTCGACACCGCGACCCAAGCCATCCACGAGAAGTCATGGGCGACGGCGGCGGAAGCTTCGCTCGCCGCAGGCGGCTCGCGTCTCGGCCGCTATCATATCCGGGGGCAACAGGATTTCGAGACTGTCGAGATTTGGAGATTTCTGACCGCGGAGGCTGCATTTGAGCATTGGGCTGCGCTTACGGCGGCGGCCTATGGCGAACTCAACGCGTTCGCGAACAACATCGGCCTTGCGATCGAAGGTTCGCCATGAGGGCGCCGCTGCTCGAAGCCCGTGCGATCTCTCGCCGGTTCGGGCATGTGCGCGCTCTCGATGGCGCTGACTTCGCCGTCCATGCGGGGGAGATCTGCGCCCTCATCGGCGACAACGGCGCCGGCAAGTCGACGCTCGTGAAAATCCTTTCTGGCGCCGACCGCCCGGACGAGGGGCAGATCCTTGTCGCCGGCAAGCCGGTTAGTTTCAATTCCCCCAACGACGCGCAGGCTCACGGCATTTCGACGGTTTATCAGGATCTCGCGCTTGCCGCCGATCTGCCGCCGTTTGCAAATTTGTTTCTCGGCCGGGAGATCACCCTGGCGGGCCTGCTGGGACAACTTGGCTTCGTCAACCGCACGGCGATGCGCCGGCAGGCCGGGGAACAATTCGAGCGCCTGGGCGTACGGCTTCGCTCGCCTCGCACTCCGGTGTCGTCGCTATCCGGCGGGCAGCGTCAGTCGATCGCGATCGCGCGCGCCGCGATGTGGGCGGATCGCGTCATCTTCATGGACGAACCCACTGCGGCCTTGGGCGTTGTGCAGACGGGACGCGTGCTCGACCTCATCAGGCAGGTTCGCGACCAAGGCCTCGCCGTCGTTCTCATCAGCCACAACATGCCGCAGGTTCTCGCCGTCGCGGACCGGATCGAGGTTCTCCGTCTCGGACGGCGCGTGGCGCAGTTCGCGGCGAAGGACGCGAATGTAGACCGGCTCGTGGCGGCAATGACCAGCGGATCGGTCGAGGAGCGCGTGACGTGAGCGCGACCTCATTGAGCGAGCCGGAGGACGAACGGCTCTCACCGATCGAGCGCTGGACCCGGCTCCTTGGCGGAGGGTGGATTTTCGTTCTCTTGATCGCGTTGATCGCGATCTTCACGATCCTGCGCCCGGAACAGTTCGGGTCAAGCTTCAATCTGTCGATGCTCGCCATCAACGCGGCGATTCTTCTCGTTCTATCGGTCGGGCAAACGTTCGTGATCATCGCCGGCGGGATCGACCTCTCCGTCGGCACGGTTCTCGTCTTCGCCTCGATCACGTCAGCTCAGGTCATGCTGCGCATCTCTGGCGCGGCCGGCGGGACCTATGGCACGACCCAGGGCGGATGGGGCGTCGTTTTCATCGGGCTTATTGTTGCGCTGGCGAGCGGAGCCTTCTGGGGCGCCGTCAACGGCGCCCTTGTCGCCGCCGCGCGCATCCCGCCGCTCATCGTCACGCTTGGCACCTTCGGCATGGCGCTGGGCTTTGCGCAAATCCTCACGAACGGCACCGACATTCGCGCCGTCCCGGAGATCCTCGTCGACGCGATCGGGTCCGGAACGATCGGCGGGGTTCCAGTCCTTGTCGTGATCGCGGCTGCGGTCGCCCTTGTCGGGGCAATCGTCCTTCACCTCACCCGCTTTGGCGTTCATGTTTTCGCCGTCGGCTCCGACAAGGAGGCTGCGCGGCGGGCGGGAATCAAGGTTGGGCGCAAGCTCGTCGCAATCTACGTGCTGTCGGGCGCGCTCGCCGGGCTCGCCGCAATGATGTCGACCGCGCGCTTCGCGACGACGACGATCGGCGGCCATGCGATGGACAATTTGTCGACGATTTCGGCCGTCGTGCTCGGCGGCACAAGCCTGTTTGGCGGAATCGGCAGCATCGCCGGAACTGTTGTCGGCGTGTTCATCCCGATCGTACTTCTGAACGGCTTCGTGATCCTCGGCATTCCGCCGTTCTGGCAAACCGTGGCCACCGGCGCGGTTCTCATCCTCGCCGTATGGATCGACCAGCTCAAGCGAAGGGCTCGAGAGCGCAGCTGAGGCTGCAAAAGGAGAAGCACATGAAAATGACAGTTGGCGCCGCCGCTGCTTTCGCGCTCCTCGCGGCCTCATCGGCTGCCGAGGCAGCCGACCCTGCCGTCGCGGTCGTGCTCGGCGTGAAGGGCAGTCCTTTCTACCAGGCGCTCGCCTGTGGGGCGAAGGCGAAAGCAAAGGAGCTCGGCCTTGCGCTTACGGTATCAGCCCCAGACCAGTTTGCCGCCGACAGCCAAATCCCGGTGGTCAACGCGGTCGCGGCAACCACGCCCGCCGTCGCGGTTATTGTGCCGACCGACGCGAAGGCGCTGATCGCGCCGATGAAGCAGCTCGCCAACCGCGGGACCAAGATCGTGACCGTCGACCAGACGATCGAGGACAATTCCTTTGTCCAGACTCAGATCTTGACGGACAATGCACAGGGGGGACGGCTCGCCGCCGATGCGATCAACGCGCTGCTCGACGGCAAGGGAGAAGTGCTCGTCATCACCCAGCCGCCCGGCTCCGCCGCGCAGGACGCACGCACGACAGGTTTTGAGGAGGAACTGAAGAAATATCCCGGCCTCGTCTATCTTGGCGCGCAATATCAAAGCGACGATCCCCAGAAGGCGGCCGAAATCGTAACTTCGACTCTCTCCGCCCATCCGAAGCTCGGGGGCCTCTTCTCGACCAACGATCAGGGCGCGGTCGGAGCGTTGACGGGCCTCCGCCAGGCTGGCGCTCTGGGAAAGGTAAAGGTCGTCGCTTACGACGCGGCGAGCGCTGAGGTCGCCGCGCTCAAGAATGGCGCCGTCCAAGCCCTGATCGCGCAGGACCCGAAGCAGGAGGGCGAAGTCGCCATGGAATCCGCGGCCAAGCTCATCAAGGGCGACAAGTTGGACAAGACGACTCTGACCGAGATCGTGACGATAAAGGCCGGCGACACCGCGACCGCCGACAAGTACGAATACAAAGGCGATTGCGATTGAGCGTGTGACGCAAGCGGCTTTGCGGCGGCGAAGCCGCAAGCTTGATCTTCGTTGAAAAGGCGGCGAGAGAGTCTGCCGGTCTATAATTGTCAAGGGCTCTCTCCCGGTTCCGAATAACAAGGCGCACCTTGCCCAACCTGACAATCAAGGACGTTGCGCGTCTCGCCCGGGTGTCGACGGCGACGGTCTCGAACGTCATCAACGGGACGAGTTTCGTCAGCGCGCCCCTCAAGGCCCGCGTCCAGGAAGCTGTGGCGCAGCTGGGCTTCGCGCCGTCGAGAGTCGCCCAAGGGTTGCGTATGCAATCGACGCGATTGATCGGAATCGTCGTCGCCGACATCACCAACCCCTTCTTCTCGGAACTGGTGCGACGCGTCGGCTCGATCGCCGAGTCGCTCGGCTACAACGTTTTGCTCTGCGAAGCCGACCATGACCCAGCAAAGGAACTGTCGGCGCTTCGGCTCCTGGCGTCGCATCGGGTGGAGGGCGTCCTCCTGGCGCCGACCGGGCCGCCGTCTATGTATTTCGAACCGCCCATTTCAAACTTTCCCCGCCCGATCGTCATGATCGACCGCGTGATCCCCGAGTCGCGCTTCGACGGGGTGTCCATCGACAATCGCCAGGCGGCTTTGGACGTGACGCGTCACATCTTGTCGCTCGGTCACGCCCAGGTCGCGGCGGTCGGCGGATGGCGTCACCTTTCCAACACGACGGAACGTCTCGAGGGCTTCCGGGCCGCGTTGGCGGAGTCCGGGCTCGACCCGGCGGATGCTCCCGTCATCTACGCGGACTTCCGACAGGATCGGGCGCGGGAGCTCTCACGTGATCTCTTGGTCGCGTCTCGACGTCCGACCGCCCTTTTTGTTTCAAACAACGAGATGGTGATCGGAGTCATGCAGGCTATAACGGAGCTTGGCCTCGCATGTCCGTCCGATATCTCTTTAGCCGGCATCGACGATTTTCCTTGGGCGAGCGCGTTCGCGCCGCGTCTGACCACGGCCCGACAGCCGATCGAGGCGCTGGCCGAACACGGCGTGCGCATCCTCCACGCTCGGATTCGAGGCGACGGCGGGGCGCCGGAGCGCGTCATTCTCAAGGCGCGATTGATCGTCCGCGACTCCTGCACTCCTCCCGAAAGCAGGAAGGCGCTGACCGCCTTGAAGCAGGAAAAGGCGCGAGTTAAACGTTTAGCCCGGGTCCGCCGGAATGACGACGTTGCGGACGCCGTTGAGTGAGCAATCGTGGAACCTCTTCAGGGATCGAAGCCGATGCCAAATCCAGTACGGGTCCTCTTCGCCGGCGAATCCTGGATGACGCACAGCGTCCATACCAAGGGCTTCGATTCCTTCGACATGTCCTCCTACCACGAGGGAGGGACCGAGATGATCGCGGCCCTTCGTGCCGGCGGCGCCGAACTGACATACCAGCCGAGCCACATTGCGATGGACTCGTTTCCATTTTCGCGGAAGGAGATCGATGCGTTCGATGTCGTGATCCTGAGCGATATAGGCGCAAACTCGCTTTTGCTCCCCGACCGGGTGGCGATCCGATCCGAGAGCTGGCCCAATCGGCTGCAACTCATCCGCGACTTCGTGAACGACGGCGGCGGGCTGCTGATGGTTGGCGGCTATCTGACCTTTCAAGGGATCCAGGCCAAAGGCAATTACAAGGGCAGTCCGGTCGAGGACGTGCTGCCGATCGAATTGTTTCCCTATGACGACCGGCTTGAATGCCCTCAGGGTGTCACGCCGACCCTCGTCAAGCCCGATCATCCCGTCCTCAAGGGCCTCACCAACTGGCCCCAATTCCTAGGTTACAACCGCTCTAGAGCTCGGGCGGACGCGGACGTGCTGGCGCGCTTCGGCGATGATCCATTCATCGCTGTGCGAAACGTCGGACAAGGGCGCAGCGCGATCTTCTCTTCCGATTGTGGACCCCACTGGGGCCCGCCGCCCTTCTTGGCCTGGAAGGGCTACGGCGCGCTCTGGACGAATCTGGTTGGCTGGCTCGGGGAGAAACATCGACGCTGACAGACGATCAGATGCGGTCCGACGCCTTCGGCGCGCCGGGGCGAAGAGTTCTCAAAGACGGAGTCCAGATCATGTATCTCCTCAAACGCGCTTCGGCCCGCCCAACGGCCGCTTTTGGCCTTCGGGTCCTCCTGTCGGGGACCATTCTACTAGCGAGCGGAGGCCTCGTCTGGGCCGTGGACAAGATGGTCGGCGGGGAATTCGCGACCAAAGGAATTGTCACCTCGACCGTCGGTCCGAACGACGCAAAAGGCCAGCCCGCCAGCGTCCTCATCTTTACGAACGATGAAATCAAGAAGCTGCACGACGGGCACTATTCGGCGGCGCTGCTCTTCCAGACCAGCTCGGATTGGGCGGACGCTGTCACCCGAGGCGCTGAAGATGAGTTCAAGACGCTGGGCGTCGAGATCGCCGGGCTCAGCAATTCGAACTTCAGCGCGTCGGACCAAGCTCATGCGGTTCAGACGATCATGGCGAAGAAACCGTCCGGGATCGTCACCTGGCCGATCAACCCGGACGAATTGAGCTCCGCGCTCAAGAAGGCGGCGGAAGCGGGCGTCAAGCTCGCGCTGATCAGCAACATGCCCTCCGGCTTCCAGCAGGGCAAGGACTACACGGGTCTTGTTGGCGACGATCTCTATGCCATGGGCCAGAAGACCGCCGACAATCTCGCCAAGGCCATGGGCGGCGAGGGCGAGCTCGGCTTCCTCTATTTCGACGCCAACGCTTATGTCGTGAATCAGAGGGATGCCGCGTTCCGGACGACGATCGAGAAAAACTATCCCAACATCAAGATCATCCCGGCGGGCTTCTCGGACCCCAGCCGCGTGTTCCAGGTCGCAAGCGCGATGATCCTGCAGCATCCCAAGATCAAGGCCATTTACGCGCCATGGGCGGATCCGGCGTCCGGCGTCCTGCAAGCGGTCCGCGCCGCCCACCGTGACGACATCGCGGTCGGAACGATGGATCTGTCGAACACCGTCGCCGTTTCTCTCGTAACGGGCGGCGCGGTCAAGGCGTTGACCGTCGACGACCCCTACTCCATCGGCAAATCGCTCGCGGCGGTCATCGGCTATGGTCTTCTCGGCAAGGATGCGCCGGCCTATGTCGAAGTGCCTGCGATTCCGATCACCAAGGGCAACATCCTTCAGGCTTACGCGGACAGCTATCACGCGTCGCCGCCGCCTGAGGTCACCAACGCTTTGAGCAAATAGGCTTGGCCGAACACGAAGAGGATTATAGGGCCGCGCCTTCAACGAAGACGGGTGTTGACGCGGCCGCTGAGAAATCGAACCCGGCGGCCGCCCAGTCTTCGCCTCGGAAAGAAGGGGTATCCGACGGGCCGCGCTTTCGGTGGAAAGACCTCACCGTCTATCTCGGGTTCGCCCTCGTCTTCGCCTTTTTCGCGGTCACGATCGGCGACAAGGGCTTCCTCAGCGCCCAGAACGCGACCTCAATCATCTCGCAGGTCACGCCGATCGCGCTCATGGCCTTCGGCGCGGTCTTCGTCCTCACTGCCGGCGAAATCGACCTCTCCATCGGGTCGGTCGTCGCCATGGCCGCGCTCTTCACCGCGCTCGGCCTGCGGCATTATGGGCTCGTTTCCGGCATCGCCTTTGGAATCCTGACCGGAGTCGTCGCCGGTCTTCTCAATGGCCTCCTGATCGTCGGACTGAGGGTGCCCTCGTTCCTCGTGACGCTTGGGACGATGCAGCTTTTCGCTGGCATCGCGCAGATTTCGACCCAGCTTCAGGACGTCCCGATCGTCAACGACACCTACACCGGTCTCTTCGGTTCAGGCACGATCGGACCGCTGTCCAACGCGGTGGTTTGGCTTCTGCTTGGTTTTTTGGTCGCCCAGATCGCGTTCAAGAACCTCGCCTTCGGCTGGCGCGTGATGGCGACGGGAAGCAACCGCGCCAGCGCCCGGGCGCTCGGCATTAACACCAATCGCGTCCGCGTCGGCGTCATGGTGATCTCGTCGTGCACGGCGGCATCGGCCGGAATGATTTATGCTGGCGAGGTGCATGGCGCGGTTTACACCCTGGGATCGAGCGACCTCCTCACGGTCCTTGCCGGCGTGGTGATCGGCGGCACGAGTCTGTTCGGCGGATCCGGCAGCATGCTGGGCGCGCTCATGGGCTCGCTTCTCATGACGATGATCGTCAACGGCCTCGTGCTCATGGGCGCAACGGTGCAGCAACAGATCGTCGTGCAGGGAATCATCATCGTCGTCGCGGTGGCGGTCAGCCAGCGCCAGCCCGCGGAGTGAATCGAATGTCGGGCGGGACAGAGCCCCTCCTCCGTGTCAGCGAGCTTCGTAAGACCTTCGGCGGCCTGCATGCGCTCGAGGACATTAATCTCGAGGTCTGGCCGGGCGAAGTGGTCGGGCTCGTCGGCGACAACGGCGCGGGAAAGTCGACGCTCGTCCGCTGCATCTCAGGCTACTACACCCCCGATGCAGGAGAGATTGCGGTTGATGGCGAATCTTTGGGCTCCGGCGGCCCCAAGCGCGCCGCCGAACTTGGCATCGAGATCGTCCACCAGGACCTGTCGCTGGTCATGCATGGCGATGTCGTGCAGAACCTCTACCTCAACCGTGAGATCCGTTCTTCGTGGGCGCCGCTTCAGCGCCTCGGGTGGCTCGACAAGAAGGCGATGCGCGCGGGCGCTCGCGCAATCCTCGATCAGGTCGGGATCGGCGGAACGATCTCCGTTCGACAGCGTGTGCAGGATCTCTCCGGGGGCCAGCGCCAGTGCATCGCGATCGGACGCGCCGTCGGCTGGAGCCGGCGCATGGTGTTCCTTGACGAGCCGACCGCTGCGCTCGGCGTGCGGCAGACGCGGCACGTGCTTGATCTCATCGGACGCCTTCGTGCTCAAGGCATCGCGATTGTGCTCATCAGCCACAACATGGAGCAGGTGCTGGAGGTCTGCGATCGGATCGTCGTTCTGCGTCTCGGCCGAAAGGTCGCCGACCGTCCGATCGCGGGCCTGACCGGGCCGATGATCGTCGGCTACATCACCGGCGCCGAGAGGAGCGAGGCTTGAGCGCCGCCCCGCAATCCCCCGAACAACTTCCCCTCTTCCTCTGTATCGGAGACCTCGACGTCGATGTCATGATCGAGGTCGATCGGCTGCCGACTCGGGATGGCAAGGTGAATGGCGTCGTGAAGCAGAAAGCGCCGGGCGGCATGGCTGGAAACGTCGCGGCCGCGCTTGCCCGGCTGGGCTCGCGGGTGCGTGTCCTCGGTCGTGTCGGCGATGACGCGGACGGAGCATTCGCCGTCGAAAGCCTCGAGAAGGCAGGCGTAGACACAAGCTATGTCGCGCGCCTCAACGGCGTTGCGACCTTCAGCTGCATCAGCCTGCTGACGCCCGACGGCGAGAAGTCGCTCG
>DATDHT010000381.1:0-2007 GCA_036521435.1 Roseiarcus sp. | reverse complement strand
TCACATCCGGTCGAGCTTGTGGGCTCGGACCATAATCCCTCATGCTCGAGGGCGTCGGGCTCGGGTTGGCGGGACCATCCTTTTTCACGGCGTGTTTCAGCCCGGGGGGTTAATCCGCGGTCACCGCCCGCCCGGATCCGGCGAAGCCGTCGCGTTCAGCTTCGCTGGAATGGGGTTAAGTCATCAAGCCATTGTTGGAGTGTTGGAGTGGGATTGAGCCATCGGGTCATGTCGCCTTGAACACCGCGCCTTCGGGAACGACGCCTTGGGCGACATAGCGCCACATGGCGACGAGGAGTTTGCGGGCCAGCGCCACGATGGCGATGCGGCGGACTCGTCCCTTGCCGGCGCCGACCCGCGCCTGAAACCAGCGGCTCAACGCCGAGTCCGGCTGGTGGCGCAGCCAGAACCAGGCAAGCTCAATCATGGTGTGCCGCAGGCGACGATTGCCCGCCTTGGAGATCCCCTGATCCCGTTCGACGCCGCCGCTCTGCCAGGGGCTGGGCGCCAATCCAGCATAGGCCGCTACTTGGCGCCGGTTGCCGAAGCTGCGAAACAACGATTCAAGCCAGAGGAGCGACGCGAACTCAGGGCCAATGCCCTTGAGCTTGAGGAGTTGGGCTGCAGGGTTGTTCCGCTCCTCGGCGTCCGTGCGGACGAGCGCGTCGCGGGCCCGTTCGACCGCAGCCAGTTGCGTCGCCGCCACCGCGATCCGATCGAGTTCTCGGCGTATCTCCGCCTTCAACAGCGGCGGCAGCTCACGGCCGTCGCCGGTTCGCAGCGCCTCGAGCCGTTCGAAACGATCTCGCCGAAGCGGATTGTAATCCCGGATGCCTTGGCCGCTGAGCAGGCCCCTGATCCGATTGGTATGCTGAATGCGTTCCTTGAGCAGCGTGCCGCGCTCGCGCGTCAGGCGCCGGCGGTCTTCTTCTTCCGGGCTCGGCGCGCGAACCATTGAACAGACCCGCCGCTCGCCGCGAGCCCAGGCCATCAGCGTCCGCAACAGCGTCTCGCCGTCGATCGAATCGGTCTTCGCCCGCCGATGCCGCCGGTCGACCGCGATCGAAGCCGCATCGACGACCTGGCTCTCGATCCCATGGGCGAGCAGCAAGCGGTGAATCCAAAACCCGTCCAATCCCGCTTCCTGAATGACGATCGCTTTGACCCGCACGCCGTAGCGCTGCTCGGCCTTCGCCCTCGACCGCGAAAGAAGGTCGAGCAGACACACGCTGTCTCCACCCTCGACGGCATGCTTGGAAAACTTGTCGCTACCCGGACTGTTGACCGTCACAAGCCATTTCAACTTGCTCAATTCGAGAGAGGCGAACAGCGTGATATCATTCGCGCGGGCGGTGGTCGCGACAACGGCCGCGGAGGTGTCGGTCTGCATCGGTTGCCTCCATGCTGGTGTGTGGAAGCTCAGCCTACCAAGTCAGGCCGCCGTCCACCCGCATAGGATCTTTTCGTCTGTAGGGGCCGTAGAGATAGAGCGGCGATCTCGGAGAGAGTGTTGCGGCGGCGGCCCTCATCAA
The DNA here is from genome assembly GCA_036521435.1 of Roseiarcus sp. Classification (GTDB taxonomy): domain Bacteria; phylum Pseudomonadota; class Alphaproteobacteria; order Rhizobiales; family Beijerinckiaceae; genus Roseiarcus. The sequence goes on along the minus strand of DATDHT010000381.1, from coordinate 475 downwards.
TCCTAACGTCGCCTCCCAAGGCGAAATGTGGACCATGTTGACGCAGATGATCCCATCAGCCGAAGAAATCGGCCAAACTGGACTAGACGCGTCCAGCTCTATGGGCGCGCGCACATTCGTGACGCCCGCCCGCGTCCTTTGCCCAAGCGGCGACACTCAGCCGGGCGTCCGCATCACGATCGGACGGTTGGAAAACGAGGCTCGGAAGATTCTTCGCAAAATGGACGATATGTTCGCCTGAGCCGCTTGCGACCTACCGTCGTTGGCAGGACATCGAGAATGAAATCGCGATTGTGTAGCGTCGCAAGCGCGTACTGGCGGTCGTCGCTCATCTTCGTCACGGATTCCAGAGAAGCGCCGACCATCCCATAGCCTATGGAGCAGAGCCGCGGCGCCTGTCCATGTTATCGAATCGCCGGTTATTGCTGTTTTCTTTTGCGTTCCCGGCGACCCGCGCATTCCGATCGGCGCCGTT
>DATDHT010000380.1:0-11533 GCA_036521435.1 Roseiarcus sp. | reverse complement strand
GAGAAGAATGGCGTCGGTCGACGTTGTCAACGCACGCAAGGCCTATGGTGGCGTGGAGGTCATCCATGGCGTCTCGCTTTCGATCGCCGATGGGGAATTTGTCACGCTCGTAGGGCCGTCCGGCTGCGGGAAATCCACACTTCTGCGAATGATCGCCGGTCTTGAGTCAATCACCGAGGGAAAGGTCAAGATCGGCCCGCGGGTGGTCAACAATCTACCGCCAAGGGATCGCGACATTGCGATGGTCTTTCAGAACTACGCGCTCTACCCGCACAAAACCGTCGAACAGAACATGAGTTTTGGCCTGAAGCTGCGCAATACGCCAAAAGACGAGATTCAGGCGCGGGTTAAGCGGGCCGCGGATATCCTCCACGTCGTTCCTTATCTTTCCCGCTACCCTCGGCAATTGTCGGGCGGGCAACGGCAGCGTGTCGCGATGGGGCGGGCGATCGTGCGCGATCCGCAAGTCTTTCTGTTCGACGAGCCGCTCTCAAATCTGGATGCTCAGCTGCGCGTACAGATGCGCGCCGAAATCAAGGAACTGCATCAGCGCCTGAAGACCACGACCATCTATGTCACGCACGACCAGATCGAGGCCATGACGATGGCGGATCGAATCGTGGTCATGCGCGATGGCGTCGTGGAGCAGCTCGGCGCTCCGCTTGAGCTCTACGATCGGCCGGCGACCCTCTTCGTCGCCGGCTTTATCGGATCGCCGTCAATGAACTTGCTCAAAGGGACTGTAACCGTAAAAGGCAAGCCCGCCTTCACGACCGAAGGCGGTGTGGAGCTGCCTCTCAGATCGGCCCCGCCCAACACTGACGGGCGCCCTTGCATCTATGGAATTCGGCCCGAGCACCTGGCCATTGGCAGCGACTTCAAGGCCGAGGTTTCCGTGGTCGAGCCCACTGGCTCGGAAACCCAGGTGTTCGCCAAGGTCGGAGGCCATCCAATCGTCACCGTCTTCCGCGACCGCGTATCGGCACAGCCGGGCCAGAGCCTGCTGCTTTCGCCCAACTTGGACGCAGTCCACCTGTTCGACGCCGAGAGCGGCAAGCGCCTGGAATAGGCGCGCGGGACGACGCCGGAGGCCTCGTGCGTTACGAGTTCATGCTACCGCACCAGATTCGTACGGCCATCGACGACAATTGGCCTGTCGTCCTGCCCTTAGGGGTGCTCGAATACCATGGCGAGCACATGGCGGTGGGGATGGACACGCTCGCCGTAACCGCAATCCTCGAGATCCTGGAAAGTGAAGCAAACCTCGTCATCCTGCCGCCTTTTACCTATGGCGCGGCAAGCTACGCCGTGGCGCCGCCGGAACGCAAAGGCACGCTTCACGTCGACGCCGAGGCGTTCATGCCCGTCGCCAAGGCAATGTTGACCGGGCTCCTGCGCATCGGCTTCCGGAACATTCATCTCGTCATCCATCATCAAACCGAGAACTTCACGGCTGGCATGCCGACGGACCTCGCCTTCAAGTTGGCTGCCCGCCAAGCCATTTTCGCCTTCCTAGAGGCGGAGCGCGGCGAGGGATGGTGGGGCGCGAAGTCGATGGCCGACTATTATCTGCAGCAATCGACCGGCGACGACCCCTTCAACTGGATCAAGGCGCACCCTCTCATGTCGCCGTCGTTTATGGATGGCTATCCGTTCGATCACGCCGGTCAGGGCGAGACCTCACTGCTTATGGCGCTGCTGCCAGAGGGCGTCGACAAGTCGCGGATCTCGGAGGACGAATGGTATTCGCGGTCCGCCCGCGAGGCGAGCATCGAGCTTGGGATAAAAGGCCGGGACCGCATTCTCACGCACTTGCGCGAAGCGCTGGGCGTCGAGCGGGCAAATGCCCAAGGCTCGCGTAATTGACTTGCCGCAAAGCGCCCGCTTACTCTTGAGACCTGCGTTAGCTGAGCGCTTGGCTGAGTGCCAGCGCAGCGCGGCGTTGCGTCTGGCCTTCGGTCTGGAATAGCTACGTCGGCGCAAAAGGGAGGAATAATCGATGCGTGTCCACGTTTACGAAACGCTTATGGCGATGCAGAGAAGCCGGCGCGATGTCCTGAAAGGGGCGGCGGCCGCTACCGCGCTGGCCGCAAGCTCGTCCATTCTGTCGTCCACGCCATCCTTTGCTGAAGACAGCATCGTCGCCCAGATCATGAAAATCCCCGGCGCCGGCAACGGCTCGCCGACCGACGCAGACTGGCAAAAGGTCGGCGCCCTCTGCCTCGGGCCGACCAAGGCCAACGTCAAGCAGGGCGAATTCGCCGGCGTCGAGTTCTCCTTCATGGGGCTCAACAACCAGAATCTCCACAACTTCCTGTTCCGCGGCTTCCTCACCCCTTGGGAGGCTTACACGGGCGCGAAGATCAAATGGATCGATCTTGCCCAGGGCGACTATAACGCCCGCCTCCAGCAGTCGATTGCGACGGGCACCGCAGACTTCGACATTCTCGAGATGGGCGCGCCGTTCGAAGGCGACATGGGGGTCAAGGACCTACTCTCGGAGATGCCCGGCTGGGTGAAGACGCAGATCGACTTCGATGACTACGTCAATTACCTCAAGCCGCCCGTCGGCACATGGGCTGGCAAAATCCATCGCGTCACCATCGACAGCGACTGCCATACCATCAACTACCGCACCGACGTCTTCTCCGATCCCGATCTCGCCAAACAATGGGCGGACTGGAAGGACCAAGCCGGGCTCGCGACGTGGGGACAGCCCAAGACCTGGCAGCAGGTGCAGCAGGTCACCAAGTTCCTGAAAGGCAAGAAGGTCAAAGGTAAGGAAGTTTATGGTTTTCTCGACCAGCCCAAGCCTTGGGGCGGATTCCAATTCTATTTTACCGGGAGCCGCGCCACGGCTTACGCCAAGTACCCCGGCGAGAAGAACTGGCTGTTCGACGAGAACATGAAGCCGCTGGTCAACAACCCGGCCTGGGTGCGGGCTATCCAGGACGTGGTCGACGCCCTGCCCAGCGAACCGGGGGATCAGATCAACGCCGATCCCAACACGACCGCGTTCCAGCAGTTCGTCACCGGGACGGGCTCGCTCCTGGAATGGTGGGGAGACATTGGCACATTCGCGAGGACGAGCGACACCGCGACGATCGGCGAGGTCCTCAATTTCGACATCCTGCCTGGTTCGGACGACGTCTACAATTTTCGGGCGCAGAAGTGGGAGAAGCTCGCCAGCGGCCCCAACCATGCGCCGAACATGGCCTATCTCGGCTGGGGCATCTACGTCATGAAGAGCGTCGACGCGGATCCGAAGCGGCAGAAGGCCGCCTGGAGCGCGGCGGCCCATCTCGGCGGAAAGGACCTGTCGATGTGGACGGCGGCGTATCCTTCAGGATTCCAGCCTTACCGGAAGAGCCACACCAACCTCGATCTGTGGGCGCTCGCCGGCTACGATAAGAAATACATCGGATCCTACATGGACTCGCAGTCGACATCCTACAACCACCCGAACTCGGCGATCGAGCCGCGCATCCCGGGCATCTTCCAATACTATAGCATTGCCGAGGACGAACTGCAGAAGACGTTCGCGGGCAAGCAGACGGCGCAGCAGGGCGCCGACAACGTCGCCGCCGCCTGGGAGAAGCTGACCGACAAGCTCGGCCGGGAAAACCAGATCAAATACTATCGAATTTCAATGGGTCTGACTTAAGAGCGCAATACTCAGAGAGATTTCGTCCGCGACGCCTTATGCGTCGTGGACGGCGTCCCAGTGATTTTTGAATTGGCGATCGGGAAAACGGACGGGCGCTGTGAGCAGTGGGAGACTTGAAGCAGCCCACGATGAGGTTCTCCCGGCACGGTTGTCGCTCGGCAAGTGGCTTTTCCGTCTCGCTTCTGGCCTGCTCCTTATCGTTGCGACGCTGCAAATTGTCGATACAGCAGGTCTCGTTTCGATCGGCTTCGCCGACTGGCGTCCGACCCTCTACGCCTTCCTCGTATGGTGCGTGGCGCTAGCGATCGCCCAGATTGTGGAGCGCGGCGAGCTCGGACGGCAACGGTTGTTCGTGCTGCCAGCTCTCTTGTTCACCGGGGCCATGGTGATCTTCCCAACCCTGTTTGGTTTCTCCGTCGCCTTCACCGACTGGAACCTCAACGCGCAGAGCGGCCCGCATTTCAACGGCCTGGACAATCTGCGCACCCTTTGGGCTGATTCTTATTTCTGGAACGCACTCGGCAACATGGTCTTCTACGTGGCGACCGTCATCGTTCAGTACGTGATCGCCTTTGGCCTCGCGCTCCTGCTCAACGCCAATATTCGCGGGCGCAAATTCTTCCGCGTCGCATTTCTCATGCCCTTCATGCTGAGCCCGGTAGCCGTGAGCTGGATGATCGGCAAATCGCTCACGGAAAACCGCTTCGGGCCCCTGGCGAATTTCGCCAGATGGCTTGGCTGGGAGAATGTCACCTTTTTCACCGATCCATGGATCGCGAGGACCACCATTATCGCCATGGACGCGTGGATGTGGATCCCGTTCATGGTGATCCTGCTTCTCGCGGGCCTACAGGCGCTGCCGCTGGACGTGAAGGAGGCCGCCAAGGTCGATGGCGCGAGCACCTGGCAAACCTTCTGGGAGATCACATTTCCGCTCATGCTCCCGGTGAGCGTGACGGCGATCATCCTGCGCACCATCTTCGAACTTAAACTCGCGGACATCGTGATCAATGTGACGGCAGGGGGGCCAGCCGGCGCAACCGACACAATCTCGAGCTTCGTTTACCGCGAATACCGCGATCGCGCGAACGTCGGCTATGCGACGATGGTGGCCGAGGTCTATCTCGTCATCATCATCATTTTCATCACGCTGCTCCTCAGCGTGGCCAACCGCTATGTGCGGAAGGTGACATGAGGGGCGCGATCAGGACGGAGAGCTGGCGATGACCGTCAACGCCGCCGCGGGAGCCACGGCGCTTGCTGAGCGCGACGACGCCGTCGCGCCGCGGAGTTTCGCGCGCGGTGTCGGACGAGCTGCAATCTATGCGCTCCTGATCGTCTGGACCGTGGTTGCGCTCTTCCCCATCTACTGGACCCTGTCGACCTCGATGAAGCTCGGACGCGACGTTACGCAAGGCCATCTCATTCCATGGGTTGACTTCATGCCGCGTTGGAAGGGATGGCAGTCGCTCGGCCTTTCCCCTGACACGATTTTCAACACCTCGAACGTGCGCGAGGAGTTCCTGAACAAGCTCATCAACAGCGTCGTCTGTTCAATCGGCGCCTCTGCATTCGCAATTGTCATCGGCTCCCTCGCCGCTTACGGGCTCAGTCGTTTCGACTACAAGTTCGGCCCGTGGCGAAATAAGGACATCTCGTTCTTCTTCGTCTCGCAGCTCATCCTTCCGCCCGTCGTCCTCGCGCTGCCGTTCCTCGTTCTTTACAAGGAGCTGGCGCTGCTCGACACCCGGATCGGCCTTATCCTGGTCTACACATTGATGGTTCTGCCGATCGTGATTTGGGTGATGCGCGATCAGTTCGACACCATCCCGATGGAGATGGAGCAGGCGGCGCTGGTGGATGGCTGCACGACCTGGGGAGCCTTCCTCCGCATCGTCTTGCCCATCGCGCTGCCGGGCATGGTCGCAGCCTTCATCCTGTCGCTCGTCCTCTGCTGGAACGAATACTTTTTCGCCTCGCTCCTGACCGGGTCCGACGCGCAAACCCTGCCCGTCATGGTGGCGAGCCAAACGGGCTCGTCCGGCATCAACTGGTGGACAATCGCGGCGCTCGCGACCGCGGCGATCACGCCGCTTCTCTTGATTGGCATTTTCCTCGAACGCTACATCGTGATGGGGCTAACCGCGGGAGCGGGCAAATAGCCGAAGATCCAGACTCGGGCGCCGGTCCGTCGCGCGACCGCCTCCGTGCGCTCACGATGGCGCTTATGCTGATCCCCGGTCTCAGCGGCCACGAAGGCCGTGTGCGCCGGCGCCTCGCCGCCGAAATGGCGAGTTTCGGCCTCACCGCGGCGACCGATCGGCTTGGCAATTTGATCGCCACCGCAGAAGGCGACCCAAGCCGGCCAAGCGTGATGCTGTTCGCCCATATGGACCAGCTCGGATTCGTCGTCAGGAAGATCGAGGCGAGCGGGTTCCTCCGGCTTGAGCGACTCGGGGGCGTCCCCGAGCGGGCGCTCGCCGCGCAGGAGCTGCTCATCTGCGTCGGGGAGGGCCGCGACATCCGCGCAATCATCGGCAACAAGAGCCACCACGCGACCAGCCCCGAGGACAAGTACCGCGTCGTCCCGTACCAGGAGATCCTGGTCGACGCGGGCTTCCCAAGCGCCGAAGCCGCCTTGTCCGCAGGCGTTAAGATCGGTTCGCCCGTTGTCTACGCGCCGAAAGCGTTCACGCTCGCCGAAGACAAGATCACCGGGACGTCGGTCGATGATCGCGCTGGCTGTGCCGTGGTTGTGGAGGTCGCGCGGCTTCTCGTGTCGGTGAGTCAACGACCGACGGTCCATTTCGTTTTCTCAACCCAGGAAGAATACAATCTGCGCGGCGCGATGCCCGCCGCTCAGGCGCTCAAGCCGGAAATCGCCATCCAGCTTGATCTCATGCTTGCGACCGACACGCCCGATATGCAGGCGCGCGGCGATCTTACCCTCGGCGGCGGGCCGGGTATGAGCCTCTATAGCTTCCATGGACGCGGCACGCTGAACGGCACGATTCCGCATCCCGCGCTCGTCTCGCTTTTTGAACACGCTGCGGAGCAAGTAAGTTTGCCGTTACAGCGCAGCGCTCAAGTCGGCGTGCTCACCGACTCGTCCTATGTGCAGCTCGTGCATCACGGCGTTGCCGCGATCGACCTCGGTTTCCCTTGCCGTTACACGCATTCCGCGCTCGAGGTCTGCGATCTTTCCGATCTTGTCAGCCTCTCGGCGCTTCTCGTCGCCGGACTCTCGAGCATTGAGGCGGACTTCAGCCTCAATCGCGACGACTATCCCGAATGAACGCCACCCTCGGCATCGACATTGGGACCTACGAATCGAAAGGCGTGCTCATCGATTCTGACGGGCGGATATTGGCGAGCGCCGCTCGCCCGCACGAGCTCATCGTGCCGCGCGCGGGCTGGGCCGAGCATCGCGCCGAGCAAGACTGGTGGGGCGACTTCGTCTGGCTCTGTCGAAAGCTGCTCGCCGACAGCGAGCTTGACGCTACGGAGGTGAAGGCCGTCGGCGCAAGCGCGATCGGTCCATGTATGCTGCCCGTCGATGCCGACGGCGCGCCGCTCATGAATGCTGTGCTTTATGGCGTGGACACGCGCGCGACCCGCGAGATCGAAGATCTGACCGCAAGCATTGGCGCTGACCGCATCCTCTCGCACAGTGGCAACGCCCTCACTTCGCAAGCCATCGGCCCAAAGATCCTATGGCTCAAGCGCAACCGGCCGGACATTTACGCGAACGCACGCATGTTCCTGAATTCAACGTCGTTCCTTGTGCATCGGCTGACCAGCCGCTTCGTGACCGACCATTACAGCGCCTCCAGCGTCGCACCCCTCTATGACATCGAACGCGGAACATGGAGCGACGCGCTCACCCCGGACATCACTGAACTCGAGCGCTTGCCGGAGATCACCTGGACAACGGAGATCGCCGGAACCGTCACGGGCCGCGCCGCCGAAGAAACCAGCCTTGCGTTTGGAACGCCGGTGATTGTTGGCACGATCGACGCAGCGGCTGAGGCGATCAGCGTCGGGGTCCTCGACGCGGGCGAAATGATGCTGATGTACGGCTCGACCATCTTCACCATCCGGATCGGGTCTGAGCGCATTCGAGATCCGCGGCTCTGGCATGCGCCGTGGCTTTTTGCCGACCAATACGCATCCATGGCCGGCCTTGCGACCAGCGGGACGGTCACCCACTGGTTCGCCGAACAACTTGCCCGAGACCTCAACCCGGAGACGGCTATGGCCGCGCTGGCGGCGGAGGCTCAAGCGTCGCCGCCGGGCGCCAACGGACTTGTTTTTCTCCCCTATTTTTCGGGCGAGCGCACGCCGCTTCACGATCCGAACGCCAAAGGCGCCATCATCGGTCTCACATTGGCGCACACGCGCGCCGACATATATCGGGCGGCGCTGGAGGGCATCGCCTTCGCGACCAAGCACATCTTCGACACTTACGCCGAGGCCGGCGCGCCGCCCTCGACGATCGTCGCTGTGGGCGGAGGACTGCGGAACCGGACCTGGACGCAAGCCACGTCCGACATCTCCGGGCTCATACAGGGGGCGCCGGAGGTCAGCATCGGCGCTGCCTATGGTGACGCCTTCTTGGCGAGACTTGCGATCGGCGATGTCTCCAGATCGGCGATCAAGCAGTGGAACCCACCCGCATTCACAATTGAGCCTGATCCTCGCAACGCGCCCGTTTATGAGAAGCGTTACGCGACGTTTCGCAAGCTCTATCCGCGTATCCGCGATTTGATGGAGCAACTCGGCGCGGACAATGAACGTCGGACAAGCGATGCAGATTGATGGATCGTCATTGCGAGAAGCGAAGAGACGAAGCAATCCAGGAGTCGCTGGGGCCCTATGCTCTCTGGATCGCCACGTCGGCCTTCGGCCTGCTCGCGATGACGGCTCCAACCGAACGCAATCCGGTGCTAGTCGAACACTCTTCGGACCACCGATTCCGCGACGCGCAGAATGCTTATCGAGCCAAGCGGTCTTAAATAACCGCCGGAATAGAAATGCTGGATCGCGGCAATCCTCGACTTCAAGGAGTGGTTGAAAGCGACGGCGAATGTGTCCCCTTCTCGACGGACGATCTTTGCTGAGATGCGAAAGTTTGGCAGCTCGAGCTCGATTGTGTCGCCTGGAGCGCCCGGAGGCACGCCAAAGATGCGCGCGCCGGTGATGGAAACGTCGGCCAGTTGCATGAGTTGCGTGCGGCCGGGCGTGTTTACAGACACCAACTCGCGCGATGCAAACCGCTCAGCGGCGCGTTTGCGCGGCCGCTCGACGCAAACAAAGCAGAGCACGGCAAGGACAACCAGATTGTACCAGGTCCAGGCCAGCGCCGGACTCGAGTAGTGAATCTCACCCGATCCGCCATTCACGTAAAAGGCCCACAGGACAGCCGCGAGCGACAGGACGATAAGGACCACGAAAGGACGCATGACCGTCCACTCGACGAATCCGTGATTACGATCGCCGCCTTTTGCAGTGACCTGGAATCTTTGCCCATGAGGCCGCGCGAGTCCAAACAATGCAGCCTTCAGGATCTGAGGCATCACAATGATCTGGCTGACGTCGAACAGGATCGGCGTGACCTTGCCGCCGGAAAGCCAATGCATCACGAGACCGCTCCATAGCCAATAGGGCAGGAAGCGAGTCGCGAGGTCGTAAAGCGAAGCGTGGAAAGGGTGAAGACTGAGGGCCAGCGAAAGGGGAGGAATGATGAGACCGATGGCCCGCGAGAGCGGAACAGCGGTCCAATTGAGGAACACTTCCGTCAATGACAGGCGGTCGATAAACGCGAGCGGCGAACATAAGGAAAGCGGGCCGCTGCGGCCGCGCGCAATCTGCATGAACCCAAGGCACCACCGGCTTCGCTGCGTGATGTATTCCTTCAGGCCTTCAGGAGCCAACCCGTAGGTCAGAGGCTCGTTCAGATAGGCCGTGAGAAAGCCTCTCTCCTTGAGGCGCAGGCTCAAGAGATAGTCCTCGGTGACAGAATCCGTCGGAAAGCCGCCGATCTGCATCAGCGGCTGCATCCTGACGATCGAAGACGTGCCGCAACAAAATGCGGCGGACCACGCATCCTTGGCTGGGAGCACAATGTCGAAGAAGAAGCGCTGCTCGTCGGGCCAGAATTTGGTCGCCCCGAGATTGATCTGAATCGGGTCGGGATTGACGAAATGTTGCGGCGTTTGCACGACTCCAATCGTGGAATCGCGAAACAGCGACATGGCGCGTTTCAGGAACTGCGGGGTGGGCACGAAATCTGCGTCGAGGATCGAGACAAATTCCGGCGGGTCGGGCAATCCGGCGATATGCTTGAGCGCGTGGTTTATGTTTCCAGCCTTGGCATGCGCATTGTCGGATCGCGAGAGGTAGCGACACCCAAGATCGTCGCAAAGCGTCCTCACCCAGGCGCGTCGGCTGTCGTCGAGCATCCAGACGCGAAAGTTTGGATAGTCCATGCCGAGCGCGCCGACGATCGTGCGCTCCAAAATCTCTCTCTCTTCATTGTACGAGCAGATGAGCACATCGATCGAAGGCGGTTGGAGTTGCGCAGAAAGCCATTCGGCGTTTGCGTCCGCGTCGGGCGATCGATCCCGCGTCCGAGTCAGGAATAGCAACGAGAGCGCGGCGGTTACGATTCCGATCAGCTCGGCGACGAGAAAGACGAGCGCGAGCGCGTATTCGAAGGAATACGCTGGGGCAGGCAGCGTGTCGGTGATCCGCCACCAGGCATATTGAGCCGTGAGGGCGAGGCTGCCCGCGACCATGAAGGCGCGCCCTGTTGTGACAGGTTTTGGCCAGATCGCCGCGCAAATGAAAAAAAGTCCTAGCGTCGCCAGCGCGGGCCGAGCGGCCGCCAGGACAGAGTCGTCAACGAAGGCCAACACGGCTTCAGCTCTCGGAAATCGAGCCCTTCAGATGCGGGCGGCTCTCGCCGCTGTCCGCGCGGGCTGAAGCGGCGTCACTGTTTCCGAATGTGACCGTTCCGGTTCGCCCGATCGAGCACCCGGCTTCGCCCATGTCATCCATGGCGATCGTCACATAAAAGGGGCTCTTGCGCAGATTGATCGGAGCGATAGCGAAATTCGCCGGCGCTCCGGCGGCTCCGGTCAAATTGATGACGGTCCCGTGATAGGTCTTGCCGTCCTCAAGCGGCCGAAACGTTGCGGGGCTTCCGACCTCGAGACGATTGTAGACCCGCTCATCGACATTCGCGCTGACAATTGGGTGCGAGCAGTCGAGCACGCGCATGAGGTCTTGACCCTTGTTCACAAACTCGCCGGGACCGACCAGCATCTCCCAAACCCGGCCTATCGACGGCAAAGCGACCGCCGCGTCGGAACGGAGCCGGTAGCGCGCCTCTTCCGCTGAAATCTGATCTTTGATGTGCGTGATTTGCGTTCGGACGCCGGCAAGCTGGGCGTCAAGCTCGCCCTTCTTCATCTTGAGTTCGGTCTCGCGTTGAATCGAGCTTGGGGCGTCGTTGTAGCTATCGCCGATGAACACGCCATCGGCGACCGCATCATGCTCGACCTTCGTTTCTTCAAGACGCTTCTGAGCCGCGGCTTCAGCGGAGGTCGCGGCGCTCCATTCGTATTGGACCCGATCGCTATCGGATCCCGAAATAAAGCCCGTCTGCTGCAAATGGTCGCTGCGTCGCTTGGAGGCCGTCGTTTGCGACGTTTTCGCGCTCGTGGCCTGAAGCTCCGCCGTCTGTCTCGCAAGTCTCGCATCGATCAGCTTGAGGCGGCCGGCGCGATATTTTTCGGCCTGAAGATTGATCGTGTCGAGCGCGGTTTGCGTCAATTGCGATTGCCGCCCGAGCGTCTCCTCTTG
>DATDHT010000379.1:0-3235 GCA_036521435.1 Roseiarcus sp. | reverse complement strand
GTTCAGGGGCACGTATCGCGCTTCGGTCTCTTGATCGATCAGCACCGAATGGCGCTGCGAGAACGTGCCCCGCTCGCTGTCCTGGCCGGAGAGGCGAACCGGATAGCCCTCGTCCAGGAGCGTGCCGAAGGCGAGCGCCTCGGCGGTGGACCAGTCGATCCCCTCGCCGACCTTGATCGTCGTGCGGCGGTTTTCGAGAAAGCGAGCAATGGTTTTATGAACGTTGAAGCCTTCAGGCGTCCCTGTGATGCGCTCGCCGACCGCACGGAGTCGGTCGAGACTGACGCCAGTCTTCCCGCGACGATCGTCGTCGGCGATCTCCCGCGCCGCCTTGACGCCGGCCCAGCGGCCGTCGAGCCAATCGGCCTTGTTGGCCGAATAGGATTGGCCGGCCTCGAATTCCGCCTCCAGCCGCTGGCGCCAGTCTGAGCGCATCTTGTCGGCCTCGCCCTGGGTGACGACGCCTTCAGCGATAAGTTTCTCGGCGTAGATCTGCCGCGTCGTCGGGTGCGAGCGGATCAACCGATACATGATCGGCTGAGTGAACGAGGGCTCGTCGCCCTCATTGTGGCCGAACCGCCGATAACAGAACATGTCGATGACGACAGGCTTATGGAACTTCTGCCGGTATTCAATCGCCACCTTGGCGCAAAAGACGACCGCCTCCGGATCATCTCCGTTGGCGTGAAAGATCGGCGCCTCGACCAGCTTGGCGACATCCGACGGATAGGGCGAGGAGCGCGAATAGCGCGGATAGGTGGTAAAGCCGATCTGGTTGTTGACGATGAAATGCAGCGAGCCGCCGGTCCTGTGGCCGCGCAGGCCGGAGAGGCCGAAGCATTCGGCCACCACGCCTTGTCCGGCAAAAGCGGCGTCGCCGTGGATGAGGAGCGGCAGAGCTTTCGACCGCTCGATCCCGTCGTTGAGCTGGTCCTGCTTGGCGCGCACCTTGCCGAGAACTACCGGATCGACGATCTCAAGGTGAGACGGATTGGCGGTCAGCGAAAGATGAACGCTGTTGCCGTCAAATTCGCGGTCTGAAGACGCGCCCAGGTGATATTTGACGTCGCCCGAACCCTCGAGTTCATCGGGTGAAGCCGAACCGCCCTTGAACTCATGGAAGATGACGCGGTGCGGCTTGCCCATCACCTGACCCAGCACATTGAGCCGGCCACGATGGGCCATGCCGAGAGCAATGTCTTTCAGGCCGAGTTGGCCGCCGCGCTTGATGATCTGCTCAAGCGCCGGAATCATCGCCTCCGCGCCGTCGAGCCCGAAGCGCTTGGCGCCGGTATATTTCACGTCGAAGAAATTCTCGAAGCCCTCGGCCTCGATCAGTTTGCTGAGGATCGCGCGCTTGCCCTCCCGCGTGAACTGGATCTCCTTGTCGGGTCCCTCGACGCGCTCCTGAATCCAGGCCTTCTCCGCCGGATCGGAAATATGGACGAATTCGAAGCCGATGGTGCCGCAATAGGTCCGGCGCAGAATCGCGAGCATTTCGCGCACGGTCGCGTATTCGAGCCCAAGCACATGATCGATGAAGATCTTGCGGTCGTAGTCGGATTCCTGGAAGCCGTAGGTTGAGGGATGGAGCTCCTCGTGGTCCCGCTGCTGCTCGAGGCCGAGCGGATCGAGATTGGCGTAGAGGTGGCCGCGCATGCGGTAGGCGCGGATCATCATGAGCGCGCGGACCGAATCGCGCGTTGCGCGACGAATGTCGTCGTCACTCGGCGCCGCTTTTGGCTCTGCTTCCTCCGCCTTGGCGCGCAGCTTTTCGGCGACCGCCTTTTCCATCGCCGGCCAATCGCCGTCGAGCGCGTTGATGAGATCCCCCTTGGGGGTCGCCGGCCAATCGGGCTTGCGCCATGAGGCGCCGCGCTCGGCTTTGGCTACGCTCGCCGGATCATCGCCAAGCGCGGCAAAGAATTGGCGCCAGCCGGGTTCGACCGATAGTGGGTCTTTCTCGTATTGCGCCTGCAACGCTTCGATGTAGGCGCTGTTGGCCCCGTACAGAAACGAGGTTTGCAGCAGCGCTTGATTGACGTCCTGACGAGACACCGAGCGGACTCCTTTAGTTACCGTGCAACAGATCGACCAATGTCTTGCCGAGCCGAGCAGGAGAGGGCGAGACGCGGGCGCCGGCCGCCTCCAGCGCCGCAATCTTGTCCTCGGCGCCCCCTTTGCCGCCAGCAATGATCGCGCCTGCATGCCCCATGCGCCGCCCGGAGGGCGCCGTGCGTCCGGCGATGAAGCCGACGACCGGTTTTGAACGGCCGCGCTTGGCCTCGTCCTTGAGAAACTCGGCGGCGTCCTCTTCGGCCTGGCCGCCGATTTCCCCGATCATCACGATCGACTGGGTCTTGGGGTCGGCCATAAACATGGCGAGCACATCGACAAATTCCAAGCCTTTGATCGGGTCGCCGCCAATCCCGACGGCCGTCGTCTGCCCGAGACCTTCGCGGGTCGTCTGAAACACCGCCTCGTAGGTCAGCGTGCCCGAACGCGAGACGACCCCGACGCTGCCGCGCGTAAAGATGGTGCCCGGCATGATGCCGATCTTGCATTCGCCCGCAGTCATGACCCCGGGACAATTCGGGCCGATCAATGTCGACTTCGAGCCTTGCAGCGCCCGCTTGACCCGCGCCATGTCAAGGACCGGAATGCCTTCGGTGATGCAGACGATGAGCGGCGTCTCGGCGTCGATGGCTTCGCAGATCGCATCGGCGGCGCCGGCCGGCGGGACGTAGATCACGCTCGCGTCGGCGCCGGTTTTCTCCCGCGCTTCGGCGACCGTGTCGAAGACCGGCAGCCCGAGATGGATCGAGCCGCCCTTGCCGGGTGAGACGCCGCCCATAAGCTTCGTTCCGTAAGCAATCGCCTGCTCGGAGTGGAACGTGCCGTTCTTGCCGGTAAAGCCTTGGGTGATGACCTTTGTATCGGCGTCGACGAGGATGGACATGAGAGGCTTTCGGCCGTTGGCGGTTCAATTCGATCGAAAAGATTTTTCAGCGCGCGCGCAGAAATGTCTGAGGGAAGTAAACATTTGGCTATGAAGAACGCCTGCGAGGGTGAGGTTGTTCACCCAAGCCACGAGGCACAACAAACATACGTGCAACTACGCACGGATTCCATTGTTTTAAGCGGATCCAACGAGATACTCCTCATCACGGACCTAAAGCCGGTCGAGTTCGCGCACCGTCAACGCGCTGACCGCGCCCCCAGTGTTGAGCGTCGT
>DATDHT010000378.1:0-6625 GCA_036521435.1 Roseiarcus sp. | reverse complement strand
GCATCGCCAGGCCAGCCGACGCAAAGCGGCCCTATATGCTAGGGTGAACACAGCATCGGAGACCATATGGCGCGCGTTTTCATCACCGGTTCGTCCGACGGCCTTGGCCTCATGACCGGCCGGCTTCTCGCCGATGAGGGCCATCGGGTCGTCCTGCATGGGCGCAACGACGCGCGCGCCGCCGACGCAAAAAGGGCCCTGCCCGAGGCCGAAGCGGTCGTCGTCGGCGATCTCGCGAGCATCGCCGCCACCAAGGACCTGGCCGCCCAGGTCAACGCGCTTGGGCCTTTCGACGCCGTCATTCACAACGCCGCCGTCGGCTATCGCGAGGGGCAGCGCCTGACCAGCGACGGCGTGCCGCATCTCTTCGCCATCAACACGCTCGCGCCCTTCATCCTCACCATGCTGATCGAACGGCCCAAGCGCCTCGTTTATCTCAGCTCAGGCATGCACGAGCGCGCGAACGCGAATCTCGACGATATTTTCTGGCGCAAGCGGCCCTGGGATGGATCGTCGGCCTACGCCGAGAGCAAGCTGCATGACGTCATGCTCGCCTTCACGGTCGCGCGCCTCTGGAAGAACGTGCTGTCGAATGCGGTGACGCCCGGTTGGGTCGCAACCAAGATGGGCGGCGCCGGGGCGCCCGACGACATTGCCCAAGCGCATCTGACCCAAGCGTGGCTCGCGACCAGCGACGACGCCGAGGCGAAGACCACCGGCGGCTATTTCTATCACCTCAAGCGCCGGGAGCCGAACCGCGAGGCGAGGGAGGAATCGGTGCAGGACCGGCTTGTCGACATCTGCCAGGAGATTTCCGGGGTCAATATGCCCTGGAGCTGACTTGGGTCAGCGCATCCGTGCAGTTCCACTATGGTGCGTGCTGCCATAGTTGTTTAGCAGTTCATCGTACAATTTATCGGTCTCCTCCGCCTGGCCGCGCGAGAATTCCCCTCCCACCGCGTCCCGGGTCGGCTGGTGTTTGACCCCGTTCTGGATCGGCCAGCCGCCCCCATGGATGGGCCGAGAATTCTGGGCAATTGCTTGCTGCGCCAGGCATGAAAGCGCCCCAGCCAGGGCGGTGACAATGATCGTTTTGTGTAACATCGCGTGATTCCTCGATCTGGGTCGAGCAGCAACACCCTAGTAATTTAGGAACGAGAGACGAAACTTTGAATATCAGAAAACGTCGCGGCGCCCCTGCGCGAGCTTCCTAGCTCGGCCCCTCGAGGGGCGCCAACCTGCCACGGCGAGCTTGCCCCGGGAAAGGACCATGATGACCGCCGCAGACCACGCTGACCCGATTTGGCCCGATCTCTCCTATACAGGCTGGAGCGAAACGCTCGCCACCCTGCATCTCTGGACCCAGATCGTCGGCAAGATCCGGCTGACGCTGACCCCCTGGCTCAATCATAGCTGGCAGACCCCACTTTATGTCAGTGCCCGGGGACTTGGCACGTCGCCAATTCCGGTCGGCGCCGAGATATTCGAGATCGAGTTCGATTTTGTTACCCATCGGCTCAACGTCCGAACCAGCCGGGGCGCCGAACGGTTCCTGCCGCTTAAGGCCCAGCCGGTCGCCGATTTCTTTACCGCGACCATCGGCCTCCTCGCCAGCATGGGCATTCCCGTCGCGATCAAGGAGACGCCGAACGAAGTTCCGGACCCGATCCGCTTTTCGCAGGACCGGACGCACGCCGCCTATGACGCCGGCGCGGCCCATCGCTTCTGGCGCGCGCTCGTGCAGGCGGACCGCATCTTCAAGCTCTTCCGCAGCGGATTTATCGGCAAGGCGAGCCCGGTTCATTTCTTCTGGGGCAGCTTCGATCTCGCGGTGACGCGGTTCTCCGGACGACCTGCCCCGCCCCATCCGGGCGGCGTGCCCGGATTGCCCGATGACGTGGCGCGGGAAGCCTATTCGCACGAAGTGAGCAGCGCCGGTTTCTGGCCGGGCGCCGAGGCCTTTCCGCGCGCGGCGTTCTATTCCTACGCCTATCCTGAACCGGCTGGCTTTCGCGACCGGAAGATCGCACCCGGCGGCTCTTTCGATACGACCCTTGGGGAATTCATCCTGCCATACGACACGGTGGCGCAATCGCGCGATCCGGACGCCGTGCTGCTCGACTTCCTGTCGACGACCTATGCGGCCGCAGCCGATTCCGCAGGCTGGGACCGGGCCGCTCTTGAATGCCCGCTTGGCGTTCCAGGCCGGGTGCGGCCAGTCTAGCAAGGGCGTTTATCGAAAAATACAAAGCAAACATCTTAGATAATCACAATGATAATCCGTCTAACTGGACGACTTGCCATTGGCTTTGTTGTGGCCGCTACGCCGGTAACAGCACTCGCGCAGGGCAAAGCGAAGGTGGGGGGGGCGGAATGAATTGGCCTGACTGGATGCTCTCTGCGGGCCTTCTCATCGGCCTCGCCGGCGCCGCGCTGGCCCTTCGCCAGGTCAAGCGAAAGCTATGGGCGGCGCGCGCAAGCCATGTCGAACGGCTGGCGCCGGGATCGAGCCTGGGGGCCGCCGCCGCTGCGTTCGAGCCTTACGCCTTCCTTACACTTGAGGCCCCAATTCCCTCTCGAAGGCTTACGCCTCCCAGCACATATTTTCGTCCTGTGAGGACATGGAGACGCGTTCGAATGCGCAATTTACTATGGGATCGAGTAAGCGCGGAGAGACTGGAACATCCGTCAGAGCATCGTCTTTCTCGACCCAATCCGCATGAAATGGATCCGCCGGCGCCGTTGCAGATCTTCACCCGACTTGGCGTGCTCTTGATGGTTGCGCTCGCATTCGGCCTGGCAGCCGAGTTCCTGGCCCAACTACCGCCCCAGTGATCGGCGGCGATAGAACGGCTTCAGGCGACCGGCCCGCCAGAAGACATGGCCGGCCCCTCGCCGGCCCTTCGAACCCGATAAGCCTCGCCAACTGACCCCGGCGCAGACAGAGCGGGCTGACGTCCGCAGCTCAAGGAGGTTCGGACAGGAATTGGTGCGGCCAAGAGGACTCGAACCTCCACTCCGGTTAAAGAACTAGCACCTCAAGCTAGCGCGTCTACCAGTTCCGCCATGGCCGCACATTTTCGTTCTGCGTCAGGCGGCGCAAAGCGAAGGCGGTCGTCTAACAAATCGCTTTCGCGATGACAAGCGAAAGCGGCCCCCGCGACGAGGCGGGAAATCGGGAGGTCTCGATCAGCCTCCCGCGGGCCGCATCAATATTCTGACGCCCACGGCGGGGGCGCGTAATAGGGACCAGCGTATGGACCCGGCGAGCCAGCATAAGGGCCCGGCGGTCCCCCGTAGGGTCCAATCGGCTCAGGTCCGGGCTCGTAATAGCCATTCATCTCCGGCCCAGCCTCCGCGCGCATGGACTCGCCTTCCTGCAGCACGATGACATGCGTGCCAACAGGAGCGCGGTTGTAGAGATCGATGATGTCGTGATTGAACAGGCGAATGCAGCCGCTCGACACCTTCTGGCCGATAGTCTCCGGCTCGATCGTTCCGTGGAGGCGGAAGTAGGTGTCCTGGTTGCCGCGATAGAGGTAAAGGGCGCGCGCGCCGAGCGGATTGTTGATGCCGCCCGGCAGCCCGGCCGTGTAGTGTGCATAGATCGGCATCCGGCGAATCATGTCAGCGGTCGGCGTCCAGTGCGGCCATTCGGCCTTTCGGCCGATGACGGCGTTACCGCGGAAGTTCAGCGCCTCCTCCCGGCCGACGCCCACGCTGTAGCGCATCGCCATGCCGCCCGGCTCGACGAAATAGAGATGCCGTTCACCGATCATGACGACGATCGTGCCGGGCCGATAGGGGCCGGCGAAGGCGACTTGCCGGCGAAGCACGCTCGGATCGATCCGGCTCATGTCGAGCCCGGGGATCTCGTGCCCATTGTCATTGATTGGGCCATAGGCGGCGGGGTTCCCGAAGCCAGACCCGAACAGCATCCCGCCGCCCTGGCTTGCGCACCCTCCAAGCAGCACGGAAATCCCGGCAAGCAGGCTTCGTCGGTCGATGCGCACGCTCATTGTTCAGCCACCCCGCAGCTCCCCTCGTCCACACAGCGCCGCCGCGCGCCGATTCGCGGGCGTTGCGGTCATCACCATGTCCTTACTGATCTTTCCGGCCCCGTCCAGCCCGCAGGTCGCTTCGGGAGCGACGAACGGTCCCCGAAGGCATCCTCTTTCTTGTGACGCTCGAAAAACAGACACGCCGATTAGGCCATTTCTTTCCGCCGCGGCCTCCCGGCGCTCGTCACATTGGCGTGAAATCGGCGAGGGATCACGCCTCACCGTGCGCTCGGCGGCCGCCGGGATCATAAGCGCTCGCTCGCGATCCGACGCTTCCGTCTTGGCCACGAACACCGATGGCGCCGGGCGACGCGCCCCTTGCCGCCGAAATCCCGAATAGAACCGGCGGGAAATCCCCCGCTTACTCGGCTCCCCGCGCGAAGCGCAAAACGCCCGGATCCGACGCGTCCCCCTCGCGCGAAAAGTCCATGCCTTCGATCCGCTCGCCCCGCCGCGCAACCCGCGCGCTCGCCGCCCCGACCCCGGCGAGGTCCTCCTGCGCCTGGCGGAAATGCATCTCGAGCTTGCCCGCGCGTTCGACGAGCATTCTGACGTCGTTCATGAGCTTGTCGACCTTGGCCTGGATGGCGTGCGTTTCGTCGCGCATGCGCGCGTCGCGCAGGATCGATTGCGCCACGCTGATCGCCATCATCATGAGCGTCGGCGAGACGATGACGACGCGCGACCGGTGAGCCTTCTGCACCAGTTCGTCGAAATGGTCGACGAGATCGGAATAGATCGCTTCCGAGGGCACGAACATCAGCGCCACGTCCTGCGTCTCGCCGGGCAGGAGATAACGCTCGGCAATATCCTTGACGTGCTTGCCGACGTCCGTGCGCACCCGCGCCAGCGCGGTTTTGCGCGTTTCGTCATCGCGAGCGCCGCGGAACGCGGTGAAACCTTCGAGCGGAAACTTGGCGTCGACGGCGAGGAGCCGCGTGTCGCCGGGCAGGCGGATGACGCAATCGGGACGGGCGCGGTTGGAGAGGGTGAACTGGAACTCGTAAGCGCCCACGGGCAAGCCGTCGCGCACGATCGCCTCCATCCTCCCCTGGCCGAAGGCGCCCCGAGACTGCTTGTTGGAGAGAATGTCCTTGAGCGACACCACTTCGCGGGTCATTTCGCTCATGCGCGATTGCGCCGCGTCGATCACGGCGAGGCGTTCATTGAGCTTGCCTAGACTTTCGCCGGTCGTCTGCGTCTGGCTTTCAAGTCCGGCGCCGAGTCGCGCGCCGACCGAATCGAGCCGCTCGGAGACGATGCGAGCAAGGTCCGTCTGCCGCGACCCGAGCCAGTCCGACATGCCGCCGATTCGCCCGTTAAGTTCGGCGCTCGATTGCACAAGCATTGCGAAGCGCGCCTCGATCGCCTCCTGCCATTCGTCGGCGATTTCCCGCTCGCGCCGTCGCGCGGCTCCAGCGCGCCAGAGCGCGATCAGGCTCAGTACGGCAAGCGCGGCCAGCACCGACAAAGCCGCGCCGAGCGCCTCGGTGGCAGAGATCGGGACGCCGGCGATCATAGCGATGGGGGCGGAGGTCATTTGAGTCTCGCCGACGCCCTCCACGTCATGGCCGGCCTTGTCCCGGCCATCCCCGTCGGAGCATCCCGCCAGATTCGAGAATCAACAGGCTTCGTGCAATACGAGACGCGACCCAATCCACCACCCTTCAACACAATCGCGAATCGCGCCGAACCGCGCGGATGGCCGGGACAAGCCCGGCCATGACGGTTGCTAGCGAATCGAGCGATCGGAACAAAATAAGAACACGTTTGACCGCGCTTGTCCAGGCGATTATCAGTCCCCGCGCCTCTCCCGCGAAAAGTCCCGCATGGCCCTCAAACCGATCATCATTTTGCCCGATCCCAAGCTGCGTCTCGTCAGCAAAAAGATCGAGCGCGTCGACGCCGATCTGCGCAAGCTGATCGACGACATGATCGAAACCATGCACGACGCGCCGGGCGTGGGACTCGCGGCCATTCAGGTCGCCGAACCCATCCGTCTGTTGGTGGTCGATACCGCGAAGAAGGAAGAAACGCCCGACCCACAGGTGTTCATCAATCCCGAGATTGTTTGGTCGTCGGAGGAGCGCTCGACTTACGAAGAGGGCTGCCTTTCCATTCCCGAATATTACGCCGAGGTCGAGCGGCCGGCGTCGGTGCGCGCCCGTGCGCTTAACCGCGAGGGCAAGGAACGCGAAGTGTTAGCCGAAGGGTTGTTCGCCACCGTCCTGCAGCATGAGATCGACCATCTCGACGGCGTTCTCTTCATCGACCACATTTCCAAGCTCAAGCGCGACCGGGTGATCAAGAAATTCCAGAAAGCCGCCAAGCGCGCCGGCGACGGTTCGCATGTGCTGTGAAATGAGTTCGCGCGTTTTTTGAATCGGCGCTACTTCGCCGATTCAAAAACGACGCTCGCTAGGTGTTAAGTCACTTCGACCGTGCCCGGCACCGGGATCGGCGAGGCGGTCCCGGACGCGATCTGCAACGTCCACTTGCCACTGGTCGGGAGCGAAAGATCGAACGTTATTTCAGTGTCCGCGGCATGCAAATTTGTGGCCGCC
>DATDHT010000377.1:0-7376 GCA_036521435.1 Roseiarcus sp. | reverse complement strand
CGCCTGATTTTCGGCTTTGCGGTGACCGAGGCGCTCGGCATTTTCGCGCTTCTGATCTCGTTCCTGTTGCTGTTCGCGGTCTAACGGACCACAGTTCGGCTCGGCTTAGGAGAGGGCGCTTGGCGTGGCCACCACGGATTTGAGCGGCGGATCGTCGGGCTCCGACGCGACACAGACGCAAGTCGGTGCGGACGGGGGCGCGCATTCGAACTTTCCGCCCTTCGACACCGGCACGTTTCCGTCCCAACTCGTGTGGTTCGCGATCGCATTCGGCTTTCTCTACTGGTACCTGTCGAAGCGGGGCCTGCCGCAACTCGGAGCCGTGATCGAGGGCCGCAAAGCCCGAATTGCCGGCGACCTCGACGAAGCGACGGCGATGCAGCAGAAAGCCGACGCGGCGGCGGCCGCGCACGAAAAAACATTGGCCGAGGCGCGCGCGAAGGCGCAAAGCCTTGCCCAAGCCGCTCGAGACGCCGCCGCGGCCGATGCGCAGGCCAAGCGGCAGGCGCTCGAGGATGAGCTTGCAGCCAAGCTTAGCGGCGCCGAGCGCGAGATCGCCAAGACGCGCGCCGACGCTATGGCGAATGTCGCCGAGGTCGCGCGCGACGCTGCGGGGGCGATCGTTGAGCGCCTCGGAGGACGTCCGGCTGATCCATCGTCGATCGCCGCCGCGGTCAATTCCGTCAAGTCGCTAAGTGGAGCCGCATGATGGATTATGATGCGGAGTTCTTCGTCCTTCTCGGCTTCCTCGTGTTCGTTGGCGTTCTGATTTATTTTGGCGTTCATCGGACTGTGCTCAAGGCGCTCGACGCGCGGGGCGAGGCGATCGCGGCTGAACTTGCTCAGGCCGCCAAGCTCCGTCAGGAGGCAAGCGCGCTCTTAGCGAGCTTCGAGAAAAAGTCTGCTGAAGCCGAAGCGAGCGCTGCCGCCATTGTCGCCGAGGCGCGCGCTCAAGCCGAGCAATTGAATGTTGAGGCCGCCGAGCGGTTGAAAGAGTTTATCGCCAGGCGCACCAAGCAAGCTGAAGCCAAGATCGCGCTCGCCGAGGCCCAGGCGTCGGCCGAGGTTCGCGCCGCTGCGGCGGAGCATGCCGCCAAGGCGGCGGAAATCGTACTTGCCGTCCAGATGAAAGGGTCCGCGGGCACTGATCTGGTGGCGCGCGAAATAGGCGAGATCAAGCGTCGCCTCTCTTGAGGCGCTAGGGACGGAACTGCGAGTCCTCAATGCGTTTTGCTGCGCCCCGGACTGAACCGCGTCGTGGCGGCCGCGGACCTTCGCTCCGGCTTGATTTGCCGCGCGCCGAGCGCCATTGTGGCGGCGCCGAGCGTCGCGCGCCGGGGTGTTTTGCAAAGGGGAGCAACGGCGTTGCAGAGAGCGGTCTTCGGTCTCATGACCTTTTTTCTCCTCATTCCGCTCGCGTGGGCTGGGGGTGGCCCCGCGCAGCTCAACCTCTACGACACGCCGGCTGAGGCGCGCTGGGCGCCGTTTGTCGCCGATATGCCAGCCTGCGAAGACAGTGGGGTGCTGTCGACGATCAGCGGACGGTTCGCCGGGACCCAACGCGAATTTTGGAATTCAAATCTCGCGATCGGCGGTTTCGATCGTGTGCGGGAAATCGGTTTTCGATCGAACGGCCTGTCCTACATCCCGCGTCGCTATTGCGTCGCTCGGGCCGCAATGTCCGATCAGAGGGAGCGAACTGTCGTCTATTCCGTAGGGACGCAACTGGGCATCATCGGAAATACTTGGGGCGTCGAGTGGTGTGTCGTCGGCATTGACCCGACCTTCGCCTATGCGCCCAATTGCGAGATCATCCGGCCGATCCTCGAGCGCGAAATCGGCAAGGCGAAGTGGCTCGCCGGATACGGCATCAAAGCGCACTACTGACCGAGCAATGGCCGAAAGCGGAGACGTCGGAATGCCGCGTTTTGCGCTCAGGTTAGCGTTGAGCTTGGCCTTTGCGATTGCCGGGACGCCATCTGTCGGTCTCGCGCAGACCGCGCCGCCCGCTGCCCCTGTCGCGGCTGCCCAGTTCGACTATTATGTGATGACCCTGTCCTGGGCGCCTGGCTTCTGCGATCTTGGGGGCCAAGAGACGTCGTCACCGGAATGTGCGGAAGGCTCCGGCCAGGGTTTCGTTGTCCACGGCCTATGGCCGGACAACGAGTATCGTCCGAACCCTGAGGCATGCAGGGGCCAGGACGCTACGCCAGTCGATCTCGACGATGAGCATGGCGTTTACCCAAACGATCGCCTCGCGGCCTACGAGTACCGCAAACATGGAACTTGCACCGGCCTCAGCGCGCATGACTACTTCGCCACCGTGCGCAGCGTGCGCGCACGGCTGAAAATTCCCGAGATGTTCCAGGCTCCGAACGAGCAATTGAAAATGGCTCCTGACGAGATCGAGCAGGCCTTCATGTCGGCCAACCCCAATCTGCACCCCGACAACATGGCGGTCAGCTGCAGCAACGGCGAGCTGGTGGATGTGCGGTTCTGCCTAGCGAAGGATCTCTCGTCTTACGCCGTGTGCCGCAAGGTTGCGCGGCACAGCTGCCAACGCGGATCGCTCGTTATCGCTCCGGTGCGTTGAATATGAAAGCGGACCGGCGCCTTCCCTCGAGTGCCTGAGCTCGCGGTCGATCGTTTTTTCAAGGCCCAAGAGGTCAATCTCGCCGAGAGCCGGTGACCCCGGCTGGGTCAGAGGCACAAGGCGGCGCGGACCGCGCGCAACGGACGTTGGTTAAAGAATCCTTGCCCGGGCTGTCCGAAACAACCTGCCGCGTGTTATAAGGACGGTTGTTTGCGTTGAGTAGGAGTTCCCATGGCCCCGCCGCGTCCCTACTGGAAGGGTTATCTCAAGCTTTCCCTCGTCTCGTGCCCGATCGCGCTTTATACGGCGACATCATCGGGCGAGCGCGTCGCCTTCCGTCAGATCAACAAGAAGACCGGCAGCCGCCTTCGTCAGCAATTGGTTGATGAGGGTACCGGTGAGCCAATTGATCCCGACGACAAGGGGCGAGGCTACGAAGTCGACAAGGGCGTCTACCTGCAGGTTGAGGACGAAGAACTCGACGCCATCGCGATCGAGAGCAGCCACACCATCGACATCGATAGTTTCGTTCCGAAAGCGCAAGTCGACGAACGCTATATCGACAGCCCCTACTATCTTGTTCCGGAGAACAAGGTTGCGCTGGAGGCGTTTGCGGTCATCCGCGACGCCATGCTGGGCAAGGGCATGGTTGCGTTGGGGCGCGTGGTCCTATCCAAGCGCGAGCGCGTGATCATGCTCCAACCGAGAGGCAAGGGCCTGTTGGGCGCAACGCTCAGGTACCCCTATGAGGTTCGCGACGAAGCGATCTATTTCGGCGACATCGGCGACATCCAGATTCCAAAGGATATGCTCGCTCTCGCCGAGCATATCCTCGAAAGCAAGGCGGCGACGTTCGACCCCACTCTATTTCACGATCGCTATGAAGAGGCGATCGTCACGATGCTGAACGGGAAGAGGGCGGGGATGCCAATTCCCAAACAGCGCCCGATGCCGAGGATTGTTGCCGGCACGGACCTGATGGCCGCGCTGAAGCAGAGCATCGAGAAGGCGAAAGAAGAAACGCCAAAGGCGACCACCAGGCAAACGTCGCAGGCCACCCCAGCTGCCGCAGCAAAGTCCGCCGCGGCCGCCAAAGGCAAGCGCTTTGTCAAAGGCAGCCCGGACCAGCGCGAGATGCTGTTGCCGATTGCAGGCGGCGCGCCGGCGAAGGAAGCAGCCACCGCCGCAAAGGAAGCGGCGGAGAAACAGACGGCGCAAAAGCCCGGTCCTCGGAAAAAGGCAGGCTAGCCGAAGGTCTGCACGTCGGCGCGTCTACCTCGTTTGGTCAGGGACGTGTTTCGCGCAAAGACACGCCGTGTCGTCTTCAATCATTCGTCGGACTGAAGCCCGCAGGGCGCGTAAACGCGCTCACTCCGGCGGGACAACGCCTTTCTTGAAGATGAAGCAACCATAGAAGCGACGCTCGCCGGTCGGGACGATGGCGAAGGCGCTCTTGGCGCGCTCGTAAAACGCGAAGCGTTCGACGCCAAGAAGAGGCACGTGCTTGCTCGCCGCGCGATCGACGGCCTGCTGAACTTCGCGCTGCACCGGCGGCATGGTGTCCGGGTCGCCGACGATCTCCATGCGGCATGCTGGATCGGGGACGAACGTGTCAAGCGGCATCACCGAAAGGATCGCCTCGATTGCGCGCGCCGCGTTGACGCCGGCCAACGGAATCGTTTCGCCAATAACGGTGGACATTGCGGTCGAGTCCGCGGGGAAATTGGCGTCGACGACGACGATCTCGTCGCCGTGTCCCATCCGTCGCAAGGCGTAAAGCAAATCCGCAGTGAGCAGCGGATCGATCCCCCAGAGCATGCCTTCCTCCCTCTGCCCATACATCTTCAATTGCAACGATAGCGAGATTCTACGAGCTTGGCGAATGCAGGGATGGGCGACGTGGATACGGCAAAGACAGCACGTTTGGAATCGGACAGCCGCGCTTGACAATGCGATTGATCCGTCACTAGCCTTTACTCTCGCAACTATCGAACGCGTGAATCGGCGGCGACTGCAAATGTGCGGCCGATCAAGGGGGAACGTTCATGTGCAGGCCCCGTCGAAGTGACGGACGGTTTCTCGGCCTTCGGCGATCTGACTGCGCCGCGAGGCGACGCTCGTTGACCGAGTGTTGCGGTTCGACCCGAACATGAAAAAGCGCAACCGTGTCCGCGCAGGCTGAACTCGCCGCGTCACCCGTGAGTCGCTTTAAGATTGCACAGCTTGGTCAGCCCGCGGCCATTACGCTTGCGGTTCTGATCATTTGCATCGTGATGGCTTTGATCTCGGAGCCATTTCGCAGTTACGACAATCTCTACAACGACAGCCGCAACTTCGGGTTCGTCGCCATCATGGGCATGGGCCAGATGTTGGTGATCATCACCGGCGGCATCGATCTGTCGGTAGGCTCGGTGATGGGCCTTGTCGGCATTGTGACCGGGCTTACGCTTCAGGCTGGATATCCGCTGTGGGCGGGGGTCGGCGCGGGCATGGGTGTCGCGCTGCTCTGCGGCCTCATCAACGGCTACGCGATCGCCAGGTTCAAATTATCGCCGTTCGTCGTGACGCTGATCATGCTGTCGGTCGCGCGCAGCCAGGCGCTGATCCTGTCGAACAACAAAATGATCTACCAGTTCGGACCGGACGAGAAGCTGTTCGGTGCGCTCGGCGGCGGCAGTCTGTTCGGCATCCCTTCTGTCGTCATCGCGATGGCGCTGATCGCCGTCGTCCTCACGATCGTCCTGGCCAACACAAGCTGGGGCCGATACGTCTACGCCATCGGCGGCAACGAGCAGGCAGCGCTCTTGACCGGCATTCCTGTCGTGCCGGTCAAAGTCTCCGTCTATGTCCTCAGCAGCCTCTCGGCCGGAATTGCGGCCATTCTCATGGTCGCCTGGCTCGGATCTGTCACCAATGGACTCGGCGTCGGCTACGAGCTTCAAGTCATTGCCGCGACGGTCATTGGCGGCACCGATCTTATGGGTGGTTACGGCATTCCTTATTCGGCAGTGATTGGCGCCGCGCTGATCGAAATCGTGCGCAACGCGCTGCTGCTTGCAGGCGTTGATCCCTATTGGCAGGGCACGTTCGTTGGCCTCATCATAGCAGGGGCAATGCTGCTGGAGCGGGCGCGACGGTCGCCTGCGGAATGACTCTCCGTCTGCAAGAATGCAGGCGGCGCAAACGGAGGAAACGTCTATGAAGGTAACGAGTTTTGTCGCTCTCGCGGCCCTGATCGGGGCCATGCAACCCATGTCGGCTGAAGCTAAGGACAAGGTTTTCGCCCTCGTGCCGAAGGCGATGAACAATCCGTTCTTCGATCAGGCGCGCGACGGCTGCGAGAAGGCGGCAAAGGAGATCGGCGGCATTCAATGCCTGTTCATCGGCCCGGCCGACGCCACCGAGCAGGAGCAGGTGCAGGTTGTGCAGGATCTGATCACCAAGCATGTCGACGGCATTGGCGTCTCGGCTGCCAACGCCCCCGCGATCGCCAAGGTGCTCGCGCGGGCGAAGGAAGCCAAGATCCCGATCGTGACCTGGGACAGCGACTTGTTGCCCGCCGACAAGGGACTGCGCGCTACTTACATCGGCACGGTCAACGAAGAGGTCGGCAAAGCGGTCGCCCAACAGGCGATGGCGCTCAAGCCCAACGGAGGCACCTATTGCATCCAGACCGGCGGACCGGCTGCGGCCAACATGAACGACCGCATCAAGGGCATGACCGAGACCCTGCCTGCCGACAAATGGAAGCAGGTCGCCGGTTGCCCGCTCTACAACAACGATGATTTCCCGCTGTCGATCACCCAGCTTACTGACCTCTTGGCCAAATATCCGAAGATCGACGCGGTCCTCGACGCGGGCGGCGCTCCCCAGATGGAGGTGAAGGCCTACAAAGAGCTCATGGGCAAGTACAAGGATCGGATGGACAAGAAAGATCTGATCATGCTGTTTGTCGAGACTCTGCCGATGCAGATGGACGATCTGAAGGCTGGCCTCAGCCACGGGCAGGTTGGACAGCGCCCATTCGAGATGGGCTACAAGGCGATTTATCTCTTGAACGATCTGACGCAAGGCAAGACCGTTCCGGATCCGGTGACGATCGGCCTCGATGTCTGCACGCCGGAGACCATCGACACCTGCAAGAAGAAGTAGCGCCGCCGAGGGGCGTCAGGCCTCAGCGGGCCTGACGCCTCCTCTTAGTCTAATAGCCACGGCGGCGATCGACCACATGGGCGAGCGGCTCGCCGCGTTCGTCCGCCTCGATCTGCCGGGCGACGAGGGTGGCGATCGCGTTGGGCGAGGAGATCGCCGCATTGTGCGGGCTGATATAGACCGCAGGGTGCGCCCACAGGCGCGAATCCTTCGAGAGCGGCTCGTGCTCGAACACATCGAGAGAGGCGCCTTTGAGCGCGCCCGAATCGAGTGCATCGAGGATGTCGGCTTCGACCTGCAGTCCGCCGCGTCCGGCATTGATCAGGATGGGGCCGCCGAGAGGCCCGCCTCGGTTGAGTTGCGATAGAAGCGAAGCGTTGATGATCCCGCGTGTGGCTTCGGTCAGCGGCAGCAGCACGACGAGCACGTCGGTTTGCGTTAGCAACCGCTTGAGCCCATCCGCGCCGGAAAAGGTGGTCGCGTCTGGAAGTGACTTCGGGCTTGCGCTCCAGCCGGCGACCTTGAAGCCCAGCGCCTTCAGCTTGGCCACGGCGTCCTTGCCCATGACGCCCAATCCAAGCACGCCGATCTGGATGTCGCTCGCCTTGGGCTGCTGGTCGTCGTCCTCCCA
>DATDHT010000376.1:0-5350 GCA_036521435.1 Roseiarcus sp. | reverse complement strand
CGAGGACGAACGCGACTGGCTGCTCTATCCGAAGCGCGCAATCGTCGTCACCTGTCCAGTCCGCATGGAGGACAATCGGACTCAGGTCTTCGTCGGATACCGGGTGCAGCATCACCTGGCTCTCGGTCCCGCCAAGGGCGGCACGCGCTTCGCCCCGAATGTCGACATCAGCGAGATCGCCGCGCTCGCGATCTGGATGAGCTGGAAATGCGCGCTCGCCGATCTTCCCTTCGGCGGCGGCAAGGGCGGCGTCGCGGTCGATCCGCGCGCGCTCAAGCCCAAAGAGCTCGAGAACCTCAGTCGCCGCTACATGCAGGAGATGATTCCCTTCGTGGGCCCAAGGACGGATGTGATGGCGCCGGACATGGGCACCAACGAGCAGGTGATGGCCTGGTTCATGGACACCTATTCGATGTATCAGGGCGTCACCGTGCCGGAGATCGTCACCGGCAAGCCGGTCGGCTCCGGCGGCACGCTGGGCCGGCGCGAGGCGACCGGTCACGGTGTCGCCTTCCTCGCCTTTCGCGCGCTCGATGCCCTGGACATCGCGCCGAATAACGCGACCGCGATCATCCAGGGCTTCGGCAACGTCGGCTCGCATGCCGCGCTGGGCTTATCGGCGCGTGGCGTCAAGGTGATCGGCGTCAGCGACCACTCCGCCGCCTATTACGACCCGAAAGGCTTCGACGTGAACGCGCTCGCCGCTCATGCCGGGAGAAACGGCGAGCTGGCCGGCTATTCGAGCCAAGCGACAATCGACCCGCGCGTTCTCCTTGAGCAACCTTGCGACGTGCTTGCGCCCTGCGCGGTCGAGCGGGTGATCGACGCCGATGTCGCGCGTCGCCTGCGCTGCCGGATCATCGCCGAAGGCGCGAATGGCCCGACCACCCCCGAGGCCGACCGGGTGCTTGCCGAGCGCAACGACGGCATCTTCGTCATCCCCGACATCCTGTGCAACGCGGGCGGCGTCATCGTCAGCTATTTCGAGTGGGTTCAGGATCTGCAGCAATATTTCTGGTCGCGCGAGGAGGTGATGGACCGGCTGGAACGGGCGCTCGACCGCTCGTGGGCGATGGTCGTCACACGCGCCAAGCGCGACGCGGTCTCCAATCGCACCGCGGCGATGGCGATCGGGGTCGAGCGGGTGGTGAAGGCCAAGCAGATGCGTGGGCTGTTTCCGTGAGGCCGTCGCCGTACAAAGTCAGGCCGATGACGAAATCCCGCAGTTCGATTTCCTAGCCGCCCGAGGCGCCTTTGTCCGAGCGCTCAAGGCCAAATGGCCACGCCCTGCGTCGCGAGATTGTCGTTCGCGCCGCGAGCGAAAGCGACATGGAAGCGGTTCGCGATATCTACGCCCATTACGTCGTTCATTCGCTCGCCACCTTCGAGGAGACGCCGCCGACGCTCGACGACATGCTGGCGCGCCGCCGCGCCTCTGTGGATCTGGGTCTGCCATACCTCGTGGCCGAGGTGGGAGGCGTTGTCGCGGGTTTTGCCTATGCAGGCCTCTATCGTTCGCGCCCGGCCTATCGCTACGCCATCGAGGACAGCGTATATGTCGCGGACGGCCAGACGGGACGCGGCATAGGCTCTGCGCTGCTCGACGAACTGATCGCCCACTGCGAGCGAGGACCCTGGCGGCAGATTCTTGCGGTTGTTGGCGACAGCGCAAATTCGGGTTCGATCGCGCTGCATCGGCGCTTCGGTTTAGAGCTCGCCGGGACCCTGCGATCAGTCGGCTTCAGGTTCGGCCGCTGGGTCGATACGCCAATCTTGCAGAGAAGCTTGGGACCGAGCGGCAAGCAGTCGCCGGAACAAGGATGAGCGATCTCGCCAGAGCGGCTACGCCCGTCGCCAGCGGCGGTCAGCCAAGGGATTTCGTCAGCCTGTATCCTGAGCGCGCGCCAAATCTCCTCGTCGTGGCGCCGCTCTCAACGTAGCCGTTGGAACGATAGAAGTGGCGTGCGGTCTCTGTGCTCTCGAGCCTGCAGAGGGTAGCGCCACGCTCGCGCGAGCGGTCCTCAAGAGTGTTGAGCAGAGCGCGACTGACGCCATCGAACCGCGTATCCGGAGATACATAGCTTAACAGGACTTCGCCTGCGTCGGTGACCATCCCGACAGCGACAATCCCATCAGTTTTGAGCGCAACGAGCGCGGTTGCGTCTTTCCGGGCGATCCATGAGCGGACGTTTTCCGGAGTCTTGTTGCTGAGCCACTGCGCCAGAATCTCGGGATCGTCGCCATGGTCAGCCGCACATAGTTCTGCGATTGACCGCCGGATAACCTCGCAAGCTGCGACTGCATCCTCTCGGCAAGCGTCCCGAATGGACAGCACGTCGTTCCCCGTCATTACCCGCTCGCGACACTTTGCTATTGGTTCTTTTGCGTCGTATTCCCCCGCTCCACCACCCCGACAATCGGTCCGAGCGGCTCGAGTTCGTCGCCGCGATTGAGTTCCGGCGCATAGAGCGATGATACCGAGCCATCGAGGAAGAGCGCGTTCTGACAGCCGAGGCTGTCGCGAAAGAGCCGCGCGAACGTGTCGAAGGTCACGGGCTCGTCGGCGATGGCGAAGCTGACTGCGCCTCCCTTGCACGCGCCTACGCCGTTGCGAATCTTTTGCGAGGTTCCGTCCGGCCTGATCTTTGGATGAATCTTCCCATCGATGATCAGCATCGGCCCGGACTGCGTCGCGTAGCGCGCGGGCGGCGTAGCGGCGAGATAACGGCTGGTCTCGGTCACGCCTGCGACGCCATCGCCGATCCAGAACACGCCATTCGGCTTCATGTGAAAGTTCGTCGCGCCCCCTCGCGTGTCAGCCTCATGCAGCTTGCGCCGGTCCTCGACGTAAAGGCCGACTGGTGATTGGTCTTGCCCAAACATGCCGGCGTTCATCGCGAAGATGAGCTTTGCGCCTTTCGCCTTCTGCGCCTCGGCGAGCGCGCCCAGCGATCCGAATGGCTTGTCGTCCGGCCCGTTCAGGAACAGGCGAATATCGTCACGGCGTGGATCGAAGGTGCAGACCGTGAATTTGGCGCTGTCGAAATCCTTCGGCGCGCACGCGGCTGAGGCCATCCCGTTTGCCGCGAGGAGACCAAGCACCAGAAACGCATTCAAGACCAGGACATGTCGCCGCATGAGGCCTCGTCGCCACTGTCCGGATCTCCTCATCTCTGTGGAAAGATTCATGCGTCGCGACATTATCGCCTTGACCTGATTCGCGCCATTCCGACCGGGCCGCGCGGGGCGGTGAAGGGAGGCTGGCGACGCTTGCGTTCGCGCCGCGAAGCGGCTAACTGCCGCGGCCTTGCCTTGGGGGTGAGAATGAGTTCGGATCGATTCTCGATAGCCGTCGCGGTCGCAATGTTCGCCGCTGGATTGCTGGGTCTCGCCTTGCAGGGCAGGTTGCCGGAGCATCATACAAGCGGCGGCTCGCGCGACATGATTCTGGCGGTTGCCGGCCTGCTCACGCTTCTGTGCGCTCTCGTCACCGGCCTCCTGATCTGGACGGCCTACGGGGTCTATTCAGGCCAGAACACGCAGGTCCAGGCTTTCGCTGCGAAGATGATGCAGCTCGATTTGGCGCTGTCCGATTATGGTCCAGAGGCCATCCCTGCACGGGCTCAGATCAGAGATGCGCTGGGAAAAACCATCGACCAAGTCTGGCACGTGAACCAGAGCGACGGCAATTTCGCCGCGAACAACTTTGCCTCAGCGCTTCAGAACATGCGCGCTCGCGATAAGGAGCTGGCGAAGCTTCACCCAACGACCGACGAGCAGAAGCAGGCGCTCGCCGCGGCGACCACAACGTCGGACGCCATCAGTGAAACGCGAATGCAGATGTCCTTCGCGCTCTCCGCGCCCGTCGCCTATCCGGTCTTGCTGATCGTGGTTGGATGGGTCGTCTGTCTTTTCTGCGGCTTTGGACTGACGGCGCGCGCCACAATGACCTCGGTGGTCACGCTGGCCGTCGGCTCTATCGCGGTCGCCAGCGCCGTCCTCCTCATTCTGGACCTCTCTAATCCCTATGGCGGGATCGTCCGCGCCTCGCACGAGCCCTTGGAACAGGCGCTTGCGGTCATGGGCAAGGAGTGACCCGACTGTACGGCCTCAAAGCACCTTGCCTGGATTCATCACCCCGTTCGGGTCGAGAGCCGCCTTGATCTGGCGCATCATTGCGAGTGACGCGGGGTCCTTCCATCTGGCAAGCAGCCCGCGCTTGAGTTGACCCACGCCATGTTCGGCGGAATAGGAGCCGCCGAGGCGCGCGACGATTCCGTGCACGATCTCGTTCATCGCATCCCAGCGATCGAGGAAAGCCTGCCGATCGGCGCCGACCGGCTGTGACACGTTGAAGTGAATGTTCCCGTCGCCGAGATGGCCGAAGGCGACAACGCGGGCGCCGGCCACGAGCGCCTCGACCGCCGGCGTCGCCTCGCTGATCAACGTCGGCACGAGTCCAACCGCCACCGAAACGTCGTGCTTGATCGAAGCCCCTTCTTTGCTCTGGGCGTCGGACAGGCATTCGCGCAATTGCCAGAAGTCCGCGCGCTGCTCAAGCGAGGCGGCGATCGAAGCGTCCTCGATGACGCCCTCGTCAAGCGCTGCTTCGAGCACGCTGGCGAAAGCCTCGTCGAGTCCACTCGGCGTTTGCGAGGATGCCTCGATCAGAATGTACCAGTCGTGGGCGCCGCGCAGCGGGGGACGCGCGCCGCGGTAACGAAGCCCGATGTCGTAAGCGTTGCGTCCGATCAGCTCAAAGCTGGTGATCGCGGCGCCGAGCCGTTCGCGAGCCAGCCTCAGGAGTTTCAATGCATCTTCTGGGCTCCTCAAACCGACGAAGCCCGTCGCCTGCGCGCGAGGATTGGGAAAGAGCCGGAGGGAAGCCGCGGTGATGATGCCCAGCGTCCCTTCGGCGCCGATAAAAAGGCTCTTCACGTCATAGCCGGTGTTGTCCTTGCGCAACTTGCTTAAAGCGCGGATGATGCGGCCGTCAGCGAGGATCGCTTCGACCCCGGTCACGAGATCGCGCGTGTTGCCATAGGCGATGACATTCAGGCCGCCGGCGTTGGTGGAGATGTTGCCGCCAATTGTACAAGTGCCTTCCGACGCCAGGGACAGCGGAAACAGACGATCGGCGGCCAGCGCCGCGGCCTGCGCTTCGCCGAGCGTGACGCCCGATTCGCAAATCATCACGTTGCTGTCGCTGTCCACCTCGCGGATCGCGCGCAGACGCTGGGTCGAAACGATGATTTCGTTGCCGCTCAAATCGGGCGTCTGGCCGCCGACGAGGCCCGTGTTGCCGCCCTGCGGGACCATGGGCGTTCGCGCCTCGTTGCAATCGGCCACG
>DATDHT010000375.1:0-7585 GCA_036521435.1 Roseiarcus sp. | reverse complement strand
AGCGTCACGTCGCCGAGGTTGCCAATCGGCGTCGCGACAACGTAAAGACCCGGATCGAGACTCGCCGCCGGCAAGGTCGCGTCGGCAATCTGAAAGGTTCGGCTCGGGCGAACAGTCGTGACCCCGTCTGACTGGAGTGCTTTTGCCGCGGCCATTGTGCTTCAATCCGCCAATCAATCTGGCTGGCTCAAGGATCGACGCATAGCCAAGCGCAGGTGAAAATGCCACAATTTCCGTCGACAGCCAGCGATTGGCGGCCGTCGCGCGCTGACATTTCGAACGAGATGGCATAGCGCGCTTGCCCGCGCGGGCGCGATTCAGACGAGAGGCGGGGATGAAGTTTGCTGCGGAGCAGCCGGCAGCAAGACGAGGCGTGACCAGGCGCGCCTTGCTTGGCGGCGGCCTTACCTTGACGCTTGCGGGGTGCAATTCGGCTGGCCTCGAGATGCCAAACGACGCTGGCGGGCCCGCGACCACGCCCGGTCAGGCCGCGAACACACCGCCCGTTGGCGAAACGATGGGCACAGGCCCCGTTCGCGTCGGAATGATCCTGCCGCTCACGCAAAACGGGGCGCCGAGTCCGATCGGCGCCTCGATGCGCAACGCGGCGCAACTGGCGATCGGCGATTCCGGCTCCACTTCCATCACGCTCATGATTCAGGACGACCATTCGAGCCCTGACGCCGCCGCCCAGGCGGCGCAGTCTGAGCTTGGCGCCGGCGCGCAACTCATCCTCGGGCCCGTATTCGCCAACGACGTGCGGACGGCGTCAGCGGCGGCAAAAGCAGCGGGCAAGCCGATGATCGCGTTCTCGACCGACGTTACAGTGGCGGCCCCGGGCGTCTATCTCCTGTCGTTCCTGATCCAGGGTTACGTCGACCGGGTGCTTCAATACGCCGTCTCGAACGGCAAGAAGTCGTTCGGAATCATGGCCCCCCAGAACGACTACGGCAATGTCGCGGCCCAGCGGTTCCAGGAGATGGCGGGGAACGTCAATGCGCAAGTGGTCGTGACCGCCCGCTATTCGACCGGGCAGATCGCGACCGCGGCGCAGCAGGTGTCAGCGGTCCAAGGTCAAATTGACGCTTTGTTCATTCCCGAGCAGGCCGACGCTATGCCGGCGGTCGCGAGCGCGCTCGGGTCGGCCAATGTCAAGATCAAGTTTTTGGGCACCGGCGTCTGGAACGACGCGCGGGTGCTCAAATTGCCGCAGATGCAAGGCGCCTGGTTCTCTGCACCCGACAATTCCGGCTTCGACGCCTTCGCGGAGCGCTACAAAGCCAAATTCAACAGCGAGCCGGCGCGCCTGGCGACGCTCGCCTATGACGCGGTGACGCTGGCCGCGGCGCTCGCCCACAATGGCGGAGCGGATCCGTTCAATCAGGCGGCGCTGACCAACATATCGGGCTTCAACGGCGCTGACGGGGTGTTCCGCTTCAAGGCCGACGGAACCAATGAGCGGGGCTTGGCGGTCATGGAGATCGCGGACGACGGCGCCAAGGTGATCAGCCCGGCGCCGCGCAGCTTTGCGGCGGGGTAAGTCCCGCTCGCCGCAGTGAAAATCCACGTCCTTTGTTTCGGGACCCCTCGCGGCCCCGATCCTGCCGATGATCGCGCCCGCCGCGAGCAGGAAGACCGGCGAGGCGAGTGCGCCTCGCGCTGGCGGCGGCGGCCTGTCGTCTCCCAATTTTCATTGATCTGCATCGCGAAAAGGGCCCGCTCGCGCTGTTTCCGGTGTTGAATTCTGGAGATTGACACTGTAAATACGTTTGTGTCGTGGAACAGGTGGGCAAGTTCCCGAAGTGACAGGCCAAACCGCGCAATTATGAGAATCGAGTTCCAAAAAGCAGCGATCGCGATTTTCGCGTTGCTTAGCGTAGGCGTTGCTCACGCAAGAACGGCGGACCTCGCGCGCGAGGGTTCGCTTTATATTTGCCCAGACGACAATCTCGTCAACGGCCAGCTGTCGTTGCTTGCTAGCGAGTGTCTCCAAGACGGCGCGAGGTTCGGGGCGTCACAGCTCAACGGAGGGAATGCACAAGGCGCCCTTAATCCGCCTTTAGCGCCATTCTGGAAAGATGACCTCTATCTATACAATCCAATATCCGGCGCGTTCACATTTTTAGGCGCGTTTACGACTCCAATAAACTTTGGTTACGGCGCCGACTCCCCGTTTGAAGAATTGCCTTTCAATGTAATAAATCTTGTCATGGGCCTCATTAATCATGGATATTCGGTGATAGATTTATGGCACAGCAGCGATGTGTCGATGACTGTCAATAACTACGGAGGTTTCGGCCAACTCGCACTAGAATCAACCGCGGTCCCGGAGACCTCAACCTGGGTGATGACGCTGGTCGGGTTCGGCGCAATGGGCGCCGCGATCCGGGTCACACGCCGCAAGAACGGCGTCACTCTCGCTCGGTGAGCCAGCCCTGTCGACGATGCGCCTCCTGCCCACCCACTCAATTCAGCCTCTGTCCTTCGAGGGTCGCGCTTTGCTCGCGTTGAGAAATCGCAAAGCGCGCTGAAGGCTCGTCATCAATCGGGCCGCGCCGGCGCTGCATTCATACTTCTTGGTCGCGCTTCGCCCTAATCCTTGTCCACCAGCCTGCGATTGCGTTTCCTATGCAGTTGGGGGAGGCTGCACTGCCCGCCTCGAGGAGTCCCTGAATGCTTCGGCGAGCTTTCGCCTTCTTCCTCTTTCTGATTCTTGCCGCCGCGCCGGCGCGCGCCGACGACGCCTTCCGGATCGGCGTTCTCAACGATCAATCCGGCCCTTACGCCGATTTGTCGGGTCCGGGCGGCGCGGAGAGCGCGCGGATGGCGATCGAGGATTTCGGCGGTTCGGTCCTGGGCAAGCCGATCGAACTCCTGGTCGCCGATCATCAGAACAAGGTCGATGTCGGCCTCGCCGTCGCGCGGCAATGGTATGACGCGAGGGGCGTGAGGGCCATATTCGATATCACCAATTCGGGGGTGGGGCTGGCGGTTCAGAACCTGGCCAAGGCTCGCGACCGGATCGTCATCTTCGATTCCGCCTCGTCCTCCGATTTCACCGGCAAGGCCTGCTCGCCGAACGGCATCCAGTGGAACGCCGACAATTGGTCGAACGGGGTCGCGCTGATGCGGCTTCTGATCAAGCAGAAGCTCGACAGCTTCTTCTTCATCACCGCCGACTACGCCTTCGGCGCTTCGCTCGAGGCCGACGCCCGCGAAGCCATCGCCAAGGCCGGTGGAACCGTCGTCGGGAGCCTGCGCGCGCCGCTCAACACCGCCGATTTCAGTTCTTTTCTCATCGCCGCCCAGGCATCGAAGGCCAAGGTGATCGTGTTCGCGATCACCGGCGCCGATCTCTCCAATGCACTGAAACAGGCGAGCGAATTCAACCTAGCCGAGGGGCAATATCTGGCGACGCCGATCACCTATTTGAGCGACGTTCACGCGGCCGGCCTCGCCGTCGCGCATGGCCTGACCTTCATGCAGTCCTGGTACTGGGACCTGGACGACAAGACGCGCGCATTCGCCAAGCGCTTCTACGCCCGGCGGGGCGCCATGCCCAATGACAACCAGGTCGCGGTCTATTCCTCGGTTCGCCATTATCTCGAAGCCGTCGCCAAGGCGGGAACGGACGAAACCGGGGCGGTGATGAAGGCGATGCGCGAGGCGCCGATCCACGACGTGTTCACCGCCAATGGAACGATTCGCGCCGACGGTCGGGTGCTCTATGACCGCTATCTGATGCGGGTGAAGACGCCGGCGGAATCGAAATATCCATGGGACTATCTGACGGTCGTCGCCAGGATTCCGGCCGCCGACGCGTTCCGGCCGCCAGGCGCGGGCGGCTGTACGCTGCCGCAATAGCGGACCGAAGGGGATGACATGGGCTGCGTGGAGCCATATAACTAAATATTAATGTTAATAATTGTCATAGCGGATGCGCTGGGGCAAAGCGACTCGCTAATGTCGCCCTAACGCATTGGAATCACCGGAAACGGACTCGCTAACGGCGCCCGTCACCGCGCCGAAGGGCAAGCGCTCTAAAGCATGCTCGGCAGCACCCGATCCGGCGGCCGGTGACCGTCGACGAAGGTGCGGATGTTGATGATCACCTTCTCGCCCATGTCGGCGCGGCCCTCATGCGTCGCCGAGCCCATGTGCGGCAGGAGCGTCACCTTGCCCATTTTCGCCAGCGCGATCAGCTTCTCGTTGACAGCAGGCGCGTGCTCGAACACGTCGAGACCGGCGTTGGCGAGTTCGCCCGCCTCCAGCATCCGGATCAGCGCATTCTCGTCGACCACCTCGCCGCGCGCGGTGTTGATAAGAATGGCGTCGGGACGGAGATATTTCAGCCGGCGGGCGGATAGAAGGTGGAAGGTGCCAGGCGTATGGGGGCAGTTGATCGAGACGAAATCCATTCGCGCCAGCATCTGGTCGAGCGAATCCCAATAGGTCGCCTCGAGCGCTTCCTCGACTTGCGCCGCGACCCGACGGCGATTGTGGTAGTGGATCGACATGCCGAACGCCCGCGCGCGGCGCGCCAACGCCTGCCCGATCCTTCCCATGCCGACGATGCCGAGACGCTTGCCGGTAATGCGGCGCCCCAGCATCCAGGTCGGCGACCAGCCGGTCCATTGACCTTCGGGAATGACGCGCGAGCCCTCGACCAGCCGCCGCGCCGTCGAGAGGATCAAGGCCATCGTCATGTCCGCCGTGTCCTCGGTCAGGACGCCTGGCGTGTTGGTGACCGTGATCCCGCGGCGAAGCGCGCTGGTCACGTCGATGTGATCGACGCCGTTGCCGAAATTGGCGATCAGCCTCATCTGGTCGCCTGCCTGAGCGATCATGGCGGCGTTGATCTGATCGGTGATGGTCGGCACAAGGACGTCGCCCTCGCGCATCGCCTCGACGATCTCGGCCTGGGACATCGGCTTGTCTTCGATGTTGAGGCGAGCGTCGAACAGTTCGCGCATGCGGGTTTCGACGAGCTCCGGCAGTCGCCGCGTGACCACGACGAGGGGTTTTTTCTTGGTCATGCGCGCCGCTCTTATCGCTCGCGCGGCGCTGACGCCGCCCCTGCCGCCATCATCGGTTCCGCGCCTTCATTGAGTTCACGCCGCGTTAACGACAGACGACGCAAATGGATTGGCCGGCGCGCCCACGAACTCCGATCCGCCGGGTTGGCCTCCTTAGCAGAAGAACGGGCAAAGACAAGGATGGCCGGATCGCTGTCAGGGAAGGCGGCATGAACCGAGACAAACGAACAATCAATGCGCTCGTATTCGGCCGCCGCGGCGTGCTCGCGCTGGCCTGCGCCTTGATTCTGGCGCCGGTCCTCACGCCACCGGCGGCGCTCGCCGATCCTGTCGGGCCGGTCACCAAACTGCCGCTGCCGCGATTCGCCAGTTTGAAGACCGACCGGGTCAACCTGCGAGAGGGTCCATCCAAGGAGCACGCGACAAAGTGGGTCTATGAGCGGGCCGGGCTTCCGGTGGAAATCACCGCGGAGTTTGAAATCTGGCGCAGGGTCCGCGATTCGGAGGGCATCGAGGGCTGGGTGCTTCATTCGCTGCTTTCCGGGCGGCGAACGGCGCTGGTCCTGCCCAAAAACGGCGAAAGCTCGAAGCTCTACGCCCGCGCCTCCGCCTCGGCGGATTTGGCCGCGACGCTGCAGTCGGGGGTAATCGTCAACATCCGCAATTGCGACGGCGCCTGGTGCCTCGTCGATGGCGACGGGTTCAAGGGCTATATCGAGCAGGACAAGTTGTGGGGCGTGTACCCCAACGAAAAACTTCAATGAGGCGCGACAGGTCGTCCGGCAAGGGCTCTGCCGCTGCGCCGCATGCGAGCGTTCGTCGCTGCGGCTCATGTCTTGCAGCGCGGGCGTGAGAGGGCTACGGAGCAGGCTGCTCTTCCGACAGGAACTCTACATTCCATGAGAAAAGTCTACGCCAATGCGGACGACGCGCTCGCCGGCCAGATCAAGGATGGCATGATCTTGATGACCGGCGGATTTGGCCTCTGTGGAGTGCCAGAGACGCTGATCGCAGCGGTGCGTAAATCGGGCGCGAAAAATCTGACCTTCGTTTCCAACAACGCCGGCGTCGATGGGATTGGCCTCGGCGTTCTGCTCGAAACCGGCCAGGTCAAGAAAATGATTTCGAGCTATGTCGGCGAGAACAAGATCTTCGCGCGTTTGTATCTGGCGGGCGAACTCGAACTCGAATTCAACCCGCAAGGCACCTTGGCCGAGCGCATCCGCGCCGGGGGAGCGGGGATCCCCGCGTTTTTTACCCGCACCGGTGTCGGCACAATGATCGCGGAGGGCAAGGAAGTCCGCGAGTTCAACAGCGAGGCCTATGTCATGGAGACGGGCCTGATCGCCGACGTCTCTTTGGTTCATGCCTGGAAGGGCGACACGGAAGGCAATCTCGTCTACCGGAAGACGGCGCGCAACTTCAATCCGGTGATGGCGACGGCGGGGCGTCTCACGATCGCCCAGGTCGAGCATCTCGTTCAGCCAGGCGAGATCGACGGCGACGCCATCGTCACCCCCGGCGTCTATGTTCAGCGCATCGTTCACGTGCCGGGCGAGCTGAAGCGCATCGAACAGCGCACGACCCGCAAGCGCGACGCAGCCTGAACATTCGGAGGCAGACTTAATGGCTTGGACCCGCGATCAGATGGCGGCGCGCGCCGCCAGGGAGCTCAAGGACGGCTTCTACGTCAATCTCGGCATCGGCATTCCAACCCTTGTCTCAAACTATATCCCCAAGGGAATGAGCGTGCAGTTGCAGAGCGAGAACGGCATGCTGGGGATGGGGCCGTTCCCGTTCGAGGGCGAGGAGGACCCCGACCTCATCAACGCCGGCAAGCAGACCGTCACCCAATTGCCGACGACCAGCTTCTTTTCCAGCGCCGATTCGTTCGCCATGATCCGCGGAGGCCACATCGACCTCGCCATCCTCGGCGCCATGCAGATCGCCGAGAATGGCGACCTCGCCAACTGGATGATTCCGGGCAAGATGGTGAAGGGCATGGGCGGCGCGATGGACCTCGTCGCCGGGGTCAAACGCATCGTCGTGGTGATGGAGCATTCGGCCAAGGACGGGCCGAAGCTTCTGCATCATTGCACCCTACCGCTGACCGGCGCGAAGGTCGTCGACCTCGTCATCACCGACCTTGGCGTGTTTACGATCGACAAACATGGGGCAAGCGGCATGGCGTTGATCGAACTCGCGCCCGGCGTAATGTTGGACGAGATCGCCGCCAAGACCGAGGCGGCCTACCGGATTGCGCTGAGCGAGCTGGTCGCGGGTTAGAGCGCTTCTCCTTCAGTGAAGCGAGGGGACGAACGCCATTTCCGAGCCCGTTTTGCGCCCGCGCGCGCAAGTGGACGCGCCGCAATCATTTCAATGGCTTCAGTGTCTTTTTCTGTCACTCCGTAACTGCCCAGCCGGGTATGTCAGGGAGAGATAGCTTTGGCGAGGGTGTGTGGCTCTGCGGCTAGGGAGTGGAGGATGTTTTGGCCTTGCTTTCGCGCTGTGGCGATGACGGAGCGCAGGTCTGCGAAAGCCTGAGCGCC
>DATDHT010000374.1:0-2771 GCA_036521435.1 Roseiarcus sp. | reverse complement strand
CGAAGGGTCGCCTGACTTTCGCGCCCGAGCCGCCCCGGGCAAGCCGCAAGCCATAGGCGGGCGCAGATGCCGGACCGCCGACTGGCTGGTCGCCGCTAACGAGTCCGTTTTGAGCAATCTCAAGCACTTGCGGCGCGATTAGCGAGTCGCTTCCCTCGGCTGATGGTTGACGCGCGGATCGCCGAGCCGCAGGCCGGCTTGCAGGTTCTTTCTGAAAAACACTATCTCATCCCCGCCGATTCGTCAAGAGTTTGTTGATTTCTTGAGCCCCGGCGACCTCGTTCCCCGGCCTCATAAAAAGCCAGGCGCGGTTCGATCGCGAGAAGGCCCTTAGTCCCAGCCGTTGACGACGTGGCAATAGTCCGTCCCGCCTGGCGAGCCGCCGGCATTCTGGCCGATGGCCTGCAGCGACGACGAATTGCCCGCGATCGTGATCACAAGGTAGCGGTTCTGATCCGATCGAAGGGCGAAGACGCGCGAAACGCCGGGGCCGACTTGCTCGGCTCGAGCGGCATAGGTGTACGGCCTGCCGTTGGGCGTCTTGATTTGGATTGTCTTGTCGCCGCTGTCATAGCCAACGAAATAAGGGCCGCCTTCGGCCGGGTCGCATTCGAGCGACCACACCCGATGCGTGACGACCCTCGGGGGCGAGGACATGTCCGTTGTGTTGTCGCTGTAGGCGCCGGC
Organism: Roseiarcus sp.; assembly: GCA_036521435.1. Classification (GTDB taxonomy): domain Bacteria; phylum Pseudomonadota; class Alphaproteobacteria; order Rhizobiales; family Beijerinckiaceae; genus Roseiarcus. Next base: position 2,084 of record DATDHT010000374.1, on the reverse strand, counting down.
GTTGGCTGATCCGGCTAGCGATGTTGCAAGAAGGGCGGCGGCTAGGAGCTTGCGCATCGTGTTTCCCCTCAGGGCTCAGAAGGTCGACTTTCAAACGACTGCGTTACGGGCGGCGCCAATCGGGCTCGCTGGCGCCGTGATCTCGTACAGTTATTATCTATGTAAAAATGTAATTCAAACGAGATGCCGTGGCAATGCCAGCCTTTGTGTGTGGTTACTCGAGGCTTTTGCCATGCTGCCCGCTGGCGCGCCGCGCATTTGGCGACGGCTCCTTCTCGGCGGCGGTCGGGTCTATCCCATTTCGGTTTTCTTGGGCCGCCACCGTTACGCTGCAAAGGCCCAGTTTATGAGCCTTGGATTCTCTGTCGTCTGAATTGAGCCTTTTTCAATGGATTACGCGGCCTTTAGCGAAGACAATTTTTCTCTCGCCTATTGTGGCCTTCGAGTCGCCGGCCGGCGGCCTGCGAGTTGGGGATGCGGAACGGGCGAGATTGTTCATAGAAACGCGTATAACTTGATTTCTGCTTTTCTGGACTCAATTGCCGTCCGAGCGAAGCCAAGAGGTTTGCATTGAGCGAGAAGTCGCTGGCAGACATGCCGCTCTATACGAATTTGGACCGCATTGCTCGGGGACTGTCGGCTCGCGGGATCGGCGCCGAAGACGCGATTCCGCCGGAGCAGCTCTTTGATCTCGACCAATTGCACTATCATGGAATCGACGCTATCCGCGCCGCCGCCGATCAACTTGGGCTCGGGCCGACGAGCCGCGTGCTCGACATCGGCTCAGGCGTCGGCGGCCCGGCGCGTTATCTCGCCCACGCGATTGGCTGTCGAGTGACGGCGCTGGAGCTCCAGCCTGAGCTCAACGCGATCGCCGTCGATCTCACGCAACGCTGTGGTCTAACCGAACGCGTCACGCACATCCTCGGCGACGCGCTCGCCTATCCGTTTGCGGACGGGCAGTTCGACGCCGTGGTCAGCTGGCTGGCCGTTCTGCACATTCCTGATCGGCTCCGCCTTTTCAAGAGACTCGCAGGCGCGCTGTGTTCTGGCGGCGGGTGCTACGTCGAGGATCTCTGCATGCGCGCGCCCTTCGCTCGTGAGGACTTGCGCGACCTGCGCGAAGTCGTCTTCGGCGTCACCGTGACGAGTATCGAAAACTACGCCAAGGACGTGCGTGCGGCCGGTTTCGTCGACGTTGCGGCCACCGACTTAACCAGCGACTGGGCGCCATACGCCGCCGATCGACTGCTTCTATGGCGGCAGAACCATGAACCTTATGCGCGCATCCATGGCGAAGGCGCCTATGCCGCGCAGGAAAGATTCTATTCAGTCATCGCGCGCCTGTACGAATCCGGGAGTCTTGGCGGGGTCCGTGTCATCGGACGCGCGCCTTGAGCGGCGGAGGCGCGCCTGCGGCGTCGCTTAACCGGAGCGAAATGCTCGCAACCAGCTTCGCGTAAACAAGGTATTCATGAGATGGTAGCGGGACCCAGACTTGAACTGGGGACCTACGGATTATGATTCCGCCGCTCTAACCAGCTGAGCTATCCCGCCGTTATCGACGCCCGAAAAAGCCCGGCGCCGGCGAGCCGCCCCTATAAGGAGGGGCGGACGAACCTGTCAAGACGAAAGCGCCTCACCCCTCGTTCGGCGCTTCCGTGAAGACGCGCGTCACATGGCCCATCTTGCGGCCCGGCCGGATTTCGAGCTTGCCGTAAAGATGCAGGCCCAGATCGGGCTGGGCGAGGATGTCGCGCCAGTCCTCGGCGTCCTCGCCGATCAGATTGTGCATTTCGATGCGGCCGCGACGCGTCGTCGCGCCGAGCGGCCAGCCGGCGATGGCGCGGATATGCTGCTCGAACTGCGAAGTCTGCGCGCCCTCGAGTGTCCAGTGGCCGGAATTGTGGACGCGCGGCGCGATCTCATTGACGACAAGCGCTTCGCGGCCGCTCAAGTCGCGCGTGACGAACATCTCGACCGCCAGCACGCCGACATAATCGAGCGCGTCGAGCACGGAGGCTGCAATGCGCTTGGCCTCAGCCGCCGTCTCTGGGCTTACACGCGCGGGGGCGCGCGTTCGG
>DATDHT010000373.1:0-9017 GCA_036521435.1 Roseiarcus sp. | reverse complement strand
TGAAAGAAACGCTTGGACGTGTCCATGCCAATGCGCGTAACCTTTTCCACGGACGGCTCCTCTTCTGATGAAGTCTTCGACAAACCTCATCATGGCACACAGATGCCGCTCGGGGCCGTCCACCCCAACAATCCAGGGGATCGTAGGGCGCTACGATTCCTGGATCGCCTCGTCGCCATAGCCCGTTGAAGACGGGCGTCTTTCGACGCCCTATCGCTCCTCGCGATGACGATTTCGCCTGAGAGCGGGTGGCTCTAGCGTATCTGCGAACATTCAACGCGGCGAACCACGTGGATAGCCGGAACAAATCAGGCTATGGCGGCTTCAGAATCGCTGACGCTACAATCGGACTGCTCGCGTCTTACTCGTCGTTCGAGGCGTTGAGGTCGTTCCAGCCGATATATTCGCCCTCGTGGGCCTCGTGCAGGCGCACCCCGATGCCTCCGCCGCCCTCCTCCTTGGGAAGGAAAATGACGCCGGCGGCCTCGAGCGCCGCGCGCATTTTGTCGATGACCGCTTCGTTAGCTACGCGATTGGGAGCGACGGTCTCGAACTCGTTGATAACGGACACGGGCAGGCCCGTCGTCTCGGCCAGCTTCGCCTGCGACCAGCCAATAAGGGCGCGCCCCGCTCTGACCTGTGCCGCTTCGACCATCGCCTTGAGATCATTCCGCCGCTGTCGCGGAGATCTTGATGGGCGGAGGCCGAGGCGCGTCACGGATGGCGTCGCCGAGCGCCTTCCGCTTAAGCGCCGCTTCGCCGCCGCTGGTCGCGGTATAGAGCGACAGCTGCTCGAATTCGTCATCGCGAGGCGGCTCGATCGCGAGGTCGCTGTAGGTCGACCGGTCGGGCGCGGCCAGCACCTCTTTCATGATGGCGCGCGCGCGGAGGAAGAAGCGCAGATAGCCCCACGCCTTCGTCACGATCTCGTAGCCATAACGCGGATAGAAGACGAGCGGCGATTCAAGCTTGAGGCCGTGCCGACGATCGCGCCGATACTTGAGCCGGAAGGCGCCCCCTTCAAGGGGATGGACGCCCTCATAGTCGGTCATCAGTTTGAACCAGCCGATCGTGCTCAGGATCGGCTTCGGACGACCATTCGGGATTTGCGCCGCGCGGCGCAAGATCGTGCGGATGTGGTCGAAGGAGTAGAAGGACTGCCAGGCGGCCTTGTAGGCGTCCTCCCATTCGGTGTCGGTCATTTTAGAATGATGAGAAACGCGGTGATTGAGGTCATATTTGTTGATGTCGGGGTCCATCCAGACCCCTTTCTTCAACATGGTCTTATGATCCTCGGAGCCCGGCAGCGGCGTGAGGAAAAAGAACTCCAGAATGTCGAGCGGCAATTCCTTCTTGATGATCTCGACATCGCGTAGGATTGATTCCTTCGTGTCGGCGGGAAAGCCGAGGATGTAGCCAGCGTAGGTCAAGGCGCCATGCGCACGCCACTTCTGCAGCATCACCCGATATTCGGTGATCTTGTTCTGGCGCTTCTTGGCCGCGATCAGATTTTCGGGATTGATGTTCTCAAGTCCGAGGAACACCCGTTTGACGCCCGCCGCCGTCGCCTTCTCGATGAAGTTCGGGATCTTGTGGCAAAGCGTGTCGACCTGGATGGTGAAGCCGACGTGGATGCCTTCCTCTTCTTTGAGCTTGATCACCCGGTCGAGCAGGATCTCCCAGTCGCTGTTGCGGGCGAAATTGTCGTCGGTGAGGAAGAACCGATCGATCCCCTGGGCCTTGTTGGCGCGAATGATCTGCTCGAGATCGTCAGGGCTGCGGAAGCGGCTCTTGCGCCCCTGCACATTGATGATGGTGCAGAACGAGCATTGATAGGGACAACCACGGCCGAGATCGATGCTTGAATATTTGCCGGAGGTGCGCTCGATATGCTTGCGCGGGAGGATCGGCGCCGGCTCGCCAACGAGCGACGGCAGCTTGTCCATGAAGTTGTAGAGCGGCTTCAGCTCGCTGTTCCAAGCGTCAAGCAGAACCTCATCGAGCCGGTGCTCTTCTGCTTCGCCGGCGAACATCGAAATGCCAAGCGCTTGCGCCTCGACGATCTCGGAGGGAAGTTCAGGCAACATCGCGAGGCAGCCCGAGACATGGAACCCGCCGATACAGACCTGCAAGCCTGCGGCGCGGAACTGGCGCGCAAGGTCGACCGAGCGATGAAACTGGTTTGATTGAACCCCGACGATGCCAATGAGGGCACGTCCGCCTTTTTGTTCGAGATCGCGGATGATCCGGCTCGGCAGCACGCGACGGTTGGTCTCGTCGTAGGTTTCGATTTCGATTCTAACCCCTGGCCCTAGAACTTCACGCTTGCTGGCGTCTTCTGCCAGGCTGAACATGCAGGCCAGGGTGTTGGACGGCATGACAGAGCGGAACCACTGGATCGGATAGCCGTCGTCGTCATAGTGGGTTGGCTTGATGAGGACGAACGTGAATACCGAATCGGGAGCGTGCGAATCCGGCTTGGCCTCGACGGGAGGACTCGACAACGCACTTATCAATTGGTCGCCCCGCAAAAGAATCACAAAACCGCTAGCACGAGCAGCTTATCCGAGCAAATCCCTGCCGGTTGCCCCGTTCAGCTGGCTCCATCACATGGGCGGGACGAGTCCGTCCTTGCCGACCAGGACGAAGGCGGCGTCGATCGAGCCGTCCCCCTGCTTGGGGCCCCGCGCGATGATCGCCGCGCCGGGCTTGAGATCGGTCTGCGTGCCGGGCTCGAAGCCGACGATCGGCGTCTTCGGGTCGACGACGATGGTCTGCTCGCCGCCTTTGTACGTCACGGTGAGCTTGGGGCCGGTCGTCGCGTCGACGCGGGCGGATATGTTTCCGTTGGTCATCGAGCTCTTCGGCCCAAGGTCGAAGGGGCGAAAGCCCTCGCCCGTGCCGCGCATGGCCTCGGGAAAGATGTGCACTTCCATGGCCTTGAGTTCGTTCCCCTCGCCGGGCAGAGCGGCGACGCCAATGAAGGATCCGGGCTTCACGTCGGTAAGCGCGGCGGGAACAACGAGGATGAACCGCGTTTTTGAACCGAGGTGGATCGTCTGATCCTCGCCCGCGCGGGTGTGGACTTTCAACGCGGAGCCGTCGGCGCTGATCGTTTCGATGGTTGCGCGCGCGGTCGCGACCGGCGCGTTCTGGGCGCGGGCGGGCGCGGCGACGAAGACGAGCGCCGCGGCGAGCGCAATTTTCAACGCATTCATGGCAAATCTCCAAAAGAAATGTGAGGAAGTGGCCGGCGCCGCAGCCATAGGGATAGAGACTCGCAATGCTGCTTCCAAGGCGAAACCGCCGCCTGGGCGCTGGCCGAAAGTCAAAGATGCGTGAGGCGGCTCCCGCGTGGCTGCGCCAAAAGCTGGCCCAACCCGCTCAGCTCTCGATCTTGACCTCGTTGCCGTCCTGACTCCAGCGGGTGTGGAAACTGCCTTGCCTGTCGAGGCGGCGATAGGTGTGGGCGCCAAAATAGTCGCGCAGGCCCTGCAAGAGGTTCGTCGGGCCCCGGGCGCGTCTCAGCCCATCGTAATAGGCAAGCGACGAAGAGAAGGCAGGCGTCGGCACGCCGTTCGCGATCGCGAGCCCAAGCACATTTCGCCAAGCGCCCTCCGTCCTGACAACGCCCTCGCGGAAATAGTCGTCGAGCAGGAGGTTGGAGAGCTTCGGATTTCGATCATAGGCTTCCTTGATGCGATCAAGGAAACGCGCCCTGATGATGCATCCGCCGCGCCAGATGGTCGCCATATCGCCGAGCGTCAGATCAAATTTAAACTGGGCGGAAGCGATCGACATCTGCTCGAACCCTTGCGCGTAGGCGATGATCTTCGACGCGTAAAGCGCGTCTCGGATGGCGTCGATCTCCGCTTTCTCGGGCTTGCGCGTTTGCGACTTTGGGTGGGGCGTTTTCTTGTCCAGCTCCAGGCGCATTGAACGGTTGGCGGAGAGGACGCGGGCGAAAACGGCCTCGGTGATTCCCGTCAGCGGCACGCCAAGCTCGAGCGCGTTCTGCGCCGTCCAGCGGCCGGTCCCCTTCTGCTCCGCTTCATCGACGATGATGTCGACCAGCGGCTTGCCCGTGCCTGCGTCGGTCTTGCGCAGCACAGCGGCGGTGATCTCGATCAGATAGCTGTCGAGGTCGCCCTCTTTCCAGGTCTGGAATATGTCGGCCATCGCCGGCGCGTCGAGGCCGTAGACATTTTTCATGAGGTCGTAAGCCTCAGCGATGAGCTGCATGTCGGCATATTCGATGCCGTTGTGCACCATCTTGACGTAATGGCCGGCGCCTTCGGGGCCGATATAAGTGCAGCAGGGCACGCCATCGACCTGGGCCGCCATCTTGGTCAGCATCGGCGCCACGCGGTCCCAGGCTTCGCGATCGCCGCCGGGCATCATGCTCGGACCTTCGAGCGCGCCCTCCTCGCCGCCGGAGACGCCCATGCCGACGAAGCGGATTTTTTTTGCTTCGCAGGTTTTGTAGCGTCGCGCCGTATCGGTGAACAGCGAATTGCCGCCGTCGATGATGATGTCGCCTTCCTCGAGATGAGGCAGGAGCTCGTCGATCACCTCGTCGACCGGCTTGCCGGCCTTGACCATGATCAGAATCGGGCGGGGTTTTGCGATGCTGGCGATGAACTCGGGCAGCTCTTTGGCCGGGAAAAATCGGCCTTCCTTGCCGTGCCCGGCGATCAGCGCGTCGGTTCGCTCGTGATTGCGATTGAAGACGGCAACGCCGAACCCCTTGTGCGCCGCGTTTCGCGCCAGGTTCGCACCCATGACGGCCAATCCCATAACGCCAATGTCAGCTTTGTCAGCCATGGTTTCTCCAAGCATTTGCGGGACAAGTCGCCCCTTTTAGCCCCGCAGCGGAGGGCGGGCAAATTCTGAGCCGAGCAGGCGCTAGCGTCCCGCTGGTTGACGGGACAGCGCAAAAAACGCCTTTTGTTGTCGTCAATCTCAGGAGCACCACCTTGCCGCATGCGCCTGCGGACGCGCTCTGGGTGCGCGTCTACTACGAAGACACCGACTTTTCCGGTCGCGTTTATCACGCGTCCTATCTGCGCTTCCTGGAGCGCGGCCGCACCGAGTGGCTGCGGCGCCGCGGATTCACGAATTTGGAGCTTGCCAAGAGCACAGGCATTGCGTTCGCCGTGCGCTCGCTGAAGATCGAGTATCTGGCGCCGGCGATGATGGACGATCTCCTGATCGTCGAGACAAGCGCCGCCGGCGTGCGCGGCGCTTCGATCACATTCAATCAGCGCGTCGTGCGCGACGACAAAGCGCTCGTGACGGCCTCAGTGTTGGCCGCGTCGATTCGCGACGATCGCCCGGCGCGTATCCCCACTGAGCTGCGCCGTCTCTTTGAGCCTCCCGCTTGATCGCGGCCCAAGCATCAGAACGCCACGCGATCCCCGCCTTTGAGTTCAAGAATTTCGCGCGCTTCGTCCGGGCTCGCGATCGACAGCCCAAGCCCTTCGATGATCTGGCGGGCGGCGCGAACCTGCTCGGCGCTGCTCGTCGCGAGTTTGCCCGGGCCAGACCAAAGCGAATCCTCAAGCCCGACGCGAACGTTGCCGCCCATCGCGGCGGCCATCGCGGCGATGGCGAGCTGGCTGCGGCCCGCGCCGAGCACCGACCATCTGTACTGGGCGCCGAACAGACGGTCAGCGGTGCGCTTCATGTGCATGACGTCCTCGGGATGGGATCCGATTCCGCCGAGGATGCCGAACACGGTCTGGACGAAGAGCGGCGGCTTGACGAGGCCGCGCTCAAGGAAGTGGTTGAGGTTGTAGAGATGTCCGGTGTCGTAGCACTCGAACTCGAATCGCGTTCCGGAATCGGCAAGGGTGCGCAGGACGAATTCGATGTCCTTGAACGTGTTGCGGAACACGAGATCGCGTGAGTTCTCGAGCGCCTGCGCCTCCCAATCGTGTTCGAAGGTCTTGAAGCGGTTGAGCATCGGGAAGAGCCCGAAGTTCATCGAGCCCATGTTGAGGGATGCGACTTCCGGCTGAAAAGTCTCCGCCGGCTTCACGCGCTCCTGCACCGTCATGAAAGGCGCCCCGCCGGTGGTCAGATTGATCACGGCTTTCGTCGATTGCTTGATGCGCGAGAGAAAGCGCGCGAAGGCTTCCGGGGTTTGATCAGGTCGGCCCGTTTGCTCGTCCCGCGCGTGAAGATGGACAATCGCCGCGCCGGCTTCGGCCGCGCCAATCGCGGCCTCGGCGATTTGGTCAGCCGTGACCGGAAGGTAAGGCGACATTGACGGCGTGTGGATCGCGCCCGTCACAGCGCAGGTGATAATGACCTTGTTCGACTGAGCCATCTGACCGACGTTCCTTGTTTCTTTGGCGTTCGTTAATCCCCGATATTCTTGTTCGCCCAGCGCTTATGCGCGGCAAGCGCGATGAGGCGGCGATCTCGCCAGGCCTGGCGTTCTCCGAGTTTGTCGGAAGTCAAGCGTTCGCGACGCTCGGCCTCGACTTTGTCCATGACCGGCCCGCTCCAATCGACGCGCCATTGGGTCGACGGAAAGATTCCCGAATAGATACCTTGATAGCGGTCGGCGTAGTCGCGCACGCCGCCGGGCGCGTTAAGCTCGATCGTCTCGAACGGCCCCATGAAGGACCAGCGCAACGCAAGCCCTTCACGAATGCCGATGTCGACATCCTCAACGCCCGCATATCCCTGCTCGACGAGCCGGAAGGCCTCTTCAAGCAGCGCGCCTTGCAACCGGTTCATGACGAATCCGTCGAGCTCGCGCTTCATGACGATCGGCGCGTGACCGGCGGAACGCAGGAACTTTGCGGCGCGTTCGACAATCAGCGGGTCCGTCCATGGCGCCGGCACGATTTCGGCAGCGGGAATGAGATAAGGCGGATTGATCGGGTGGATGACGAGACAGCGTGCACGACCTTTCAGGTTTTCGGTAAAGGCAGAGGGCAGAATCGCGGAGGTCGAACTCGCCAATACGGCGTCGGTCGGCGCCGCCGCATCGAGCCGCGCGAACACCGCGCGCTTCACCTCGACATTCTCCGGCGTGTTTTCCTGGACGTGGACCGTTCCTTCAAGCGCCGATTCGAGTGTCGTCGCCGGACGGATTCGAGTTGCGACTTCGCTCGCCGATGATCCGTTGAGGAGGTCGTTCGCCTCAAGTTCCGGCAACAGCTTCTCGATATAGGCCAGAGCCTTGCTGGGCGCCTCCTTGTCCTGATCCCAAAGGTCGACGTCGTTGCCAGCGCGGGCGAAACTGATCGCCCAGGCGCGGCCGACAAAGCCCGAACCGATCACCGCTACCTTTGACATTTTGCACTCCCACGCCGGCGATCATCCGTCACAATGTCTCGACATTGGCGTCGACGCCGATCGATTCGCCTGACACGTTACGCCCCGCCGGGGACAACAAGTACGCGATGGTCGCCGCGATGTCGCTCGCGGTCACCATGCGGCGCATCGAGACCTTTTCGAGGTAGGTCTTTTCCATAGCTTCGTAGCTGACGCCCGTCTGTTTCGCGCGCGCAGTGATCACTCCAGTCATGCGCGGTCCCTCGACGATGCCCGGGAGAATCGCGTTCACGCGAATGTTCGCGGGTCCGAGCTCCTTGGCGAGGCTCTGGGTCAATCCGATAACGCCGAATTTGGCCGCCGAGTAGGGGGTTCGGAACGCGTAGCCGAATCGTCCCGCAGACGAAGACAGATTGATGATCGAGCCTCCTCCCGCGGTCTTGAGCATCGGTACGGCGAAGTGGGCGCAAAGAAACTGCCCTGTCAGGCAGATGTCGATGGTGCGACGCCAATCTTCGGGCTTGATGTCCTCGATGCCGCCGGTCGGTCCGGCGATCCCGGCGTTGTTGATAAGCGCGTCGAGTCCGCCGAGCGAGGCTTTGAGATCGTCGAAGAGGCGCGCGACGTCGGCGTCCAAGGAAACGTCAGCCCTCGTCACTCCAGCTTTGGGATGAGCGGCGCGGTAGTCGGTGAGGAATTCGTCGGAGACATCGCAGATATGGACTCGCGCGCCACGCGCTATGAGCAGATCAGCGGTCGCGCGTCCAATGCCTGATGCGCCCGCCGTGACCAGAACGCGCAGCTTCTCCGGAAGGGCAAAGATGTCAGCGGCCTCGTTCATTCAGTCACTCCGATCATCAGGTGGCGCCTGTCGCGAAGCGCGGGGCGCGCGCGCCAGCCTGAGGGCTCTAAGCCCAGTTCGTCGATTCCGCCACTTCCGCCAGCATTGACATGACTTCGAACGCGCCCTCCGCGGCCTCCGCGTTGGCCGAAGCGCAGCAATCCCGCAGGACCGTGATCCGAAAACCGCGATCGGCCGCGTCCCGGACGGTATGCTCGACCGAAAATTGCGTTGCAAGCCCACACACCGTGAGATCGGTCACCGCGCTAGCTTCCAGGATCGCCTGAAGCCCCGTCGCGAAGAAGGCGCTGTTGCCCTTGTGGATGAGGAGGGTCTCGCCCGGAAGCGGCTCAAAGCCCGCATAGGGTTCAGCGCCCCAGGAGCCGAGCTTGACCGCGCCGAGTTCCGCGACTTTGCGGAAAAGGCGGCCATGTCTCGGCAGGTCGGAATAGTCCGGGGAAAAGGCAATATGAATATGCGCAATGACAAACCCCGCTTGACGCGCACGCGCGAGCGCCTCTCGGCTCGCCTCGAGGAACCGACCAGACGTCGACGTCGCCCGGTCGATCGCGAAAGGGATCTTCCCCTCGGCATGGCAGATGTCATTTTGATAGTGAAGCGCGATCAGCGCGCGAGCCAAGCTTGTCTCCGTTCACACTGGCGTGGCGCCGGTCGCGACGAAATAGCGGATTGCGAAATCGACCCATTCCGGCTGGCTCCAGTCCGGGTGCTCGCTTCGGACGGCGGGACCAAGCGTCGCAACGATCGCATCGGCGTCATCTTCCCCGTCGCGGCGTGACTTCACGCGTCGACCGAGGCCGACCATGTAGTCGCGCACCGTCCGGACGATCGCCACGCCGCCCTGCGCGCCATGCCCGGGAACCAC
>DATDHT010000372.1:0-12841 GCA_036521435.1 Roseiarcus sp. | reverse complement strand
GTGCGTGCGCTTGTGGTCCGCTGTTCGGATGGAGCGGAATACGGCGGCCGGGTGGTCGATTACCCCTCGGGCGCGCAGGGCGTTCTGCTCGATCCCAAAGACGGGCTGTTGGCCCGTCAGCGCCCCGCCGACCACCTGTTTGGTCTCGAAAAGAGCGTCAAAGGGGCGCTCGCGGAGGCTCAGCGCAAACCGAATTTTGATCCGTCGAAGGTCGTCGGTATTGGCGTCGACTCGACCGGGTCAAGCCCGATTCCGGTTGACGACAGGAACCAGCCGCTGGCGTCGAACGCCAAGTGGAAGGACGACCTGAACGCGCAGTGCTGGCTGTGGAAGGATCACACCAGTTGGCGCGAGGCGGCCAAAGTCACCGAACTCAGCGCACAGATTCGTCCCAAATACATCGCGAAATGCGGCGGGGTTTACTCCTCGGAGTGGTTTTGGGCCAAGATTTGGCATTGCCTGAATGTCGCCCCTCAAACGTACGCTGCTGCGTTCTCCTGGGTTGAACTTGCCGACTGGATCCCCTCCATACTCGCTGGCGTCACCGATCCGCGATCGGTTAAACGAGGGGTGTGCGCCGCGGGTCACAAAGCCCTCTATTCCGACGATTGGGGCGGCCTTCCGGACAAGGAATTCCTGGGTGCGCTCAACCCGCGACTCGCCGAACTTCGAGACCGCCTTTACGAAAGGGCTTACGATGCAACCGAGCCGGCCGGGGCGCTTTGCTCGGAATGGGCGACGAAGCTCGGCCTCGCCCCAGGCATTGCGATCGCGATCGGGGAATTTGACGTTCACTACGGGGCGATCGGCTGCGGCGTGCGCGAGGGCGCGCTCGTCAAAGTGATCGGCACGTCAACCTGCGACTGCGCGGTCGTTTCGGCGGAAAAGCCGATCGCCGATATTCCGGGTATCTGCGGCATTGTGAAGGGCGCCATTCTGCCCGGTTTCTTCGGCATCGAAGCCGGCCAGTCGGCCGTCGGCGACATATTCAAATGGTGGGTCGAAGTCGTTTTGGGTGGGGACGCTGCGCTGCACGCTGAACTGACCGCCGAGGCGGCGAAGCAGCGTCCAGGCCAAGCCGGCATTTTGGGGCTCGACTGGAATAACGGCAATCGGACCATTCTCGTCGACCAACGCCTCACCGGCTTGCTGCTCGGTCAGGACCTTTATACGACGCGCGCTGATATCTATCGGGCGCTGATCGAAGCGACTGCGTTCGGCGCGCGCGCGATTATCGAGCGCCTGCGACAATATGGCGTGCCCACGGACCAGGTTGTGTGCACCGGCGGAATTGCCGAGAAAAATCCGCTGCTGATGCAAATCTACGCCGACGTCACCGGTTGCGTGATGCAGGTCGCTGGCTCCAGTCAGGCCTGCGCGCTGGGCTCGGCCATCGCCGCAGCCGTCCTCGCGGGCGCGCATTCGGACTTTGCCAGCGCTGAGGCAGCGATGACGTCGTTAAAGCCGGAGGCGTTTGAACCGATCGCCGAAAATCAGGCGATCTACGACCAGCTCTATACGCTGTACCGCGCCTTGCACGACAGTTTCGGAGGATTGAGCAAATCGGCCGATCTCTCGCAGGTCATGAAGACCCTGCTCGATATCAAATATGCGCAACGGGGATGACCGGCGGTCGCGCGGCCGAACGGCCGGTCAACGTGTGGCGTGCAGCTCCATTCATTGTGGGAAACTGAGACGAATATGATTAATCTCGCGGCCCCTAAGATCTGGTTCGTTTGCGGCTCGCAGCATCTCTACGGCCCAGGGCCGCTCCGGCAGGTCGCGCTGCACGCGCAAGAGATCGCGGGCGCCCTGGGCGCCTCGTCCAAGCTCCCGCTCAAGACCGAATTCAAAGCCCTACTGACGACGCCGGACGAAATCGCCAAGCTTTGCCTCGACGCGAACGCCGATCCGAACTGCGCCGGCCTCATCCTCTGGATGCACACGTTTTCGCCGTCGAAGATGTGGATACGCGGGCTGAATTCGCTTCAAAAGCCGTTCGTCCATCTCCACACCCAGTTCAGTCGTGATCTCCCGTGGGATACGATCGACATGGACTTCATGAACCTGAACCAATCGGCGCACGGCGATCGGGAGGCGGGCTTCATTCACACCCGCATGCGTCTCGCGCGCAAGGTCGTCGTCGGCCATTGGTCCGACCCTGAGGTCCAGAACCGCGTTGGCGCCTGGATGCGCGCGGCGCGCGCCTGGCACGATTGGCAGGGCGCGAAATTCTGCCGTTTCGGCGATAACATGCGGCAGGTCGCGGTCACCGAGGGCGACAAGGTGGCGACGGAAATGAAGTTCGGATTCGCGACCAACGGCTATGGCGTGGGCGATCTCGTGGCCGAGGTGGATGCGGTCTCCGACGCCAAGGTCAAGGCGCTCGCGAATGAATATGAGAAGCTTTACGCGGTCGCGCCCGACCTGCGCAACAAGGGCGCCCAGCACGAATCGCTGCTCTATGGCGCGCGGCTCGAATTGGGCATGCGCGCCTTTTTGGAAGGAGGCGGCTTCAAGGGCTTCACCACCACGTTCGAAGATCTGCACGGGCTGCGGCAGCTTCCTGGCCTCGCGCCGCAGCGGCTGATGGCCGAAGGCTATGGCTTCGCTGGCGAGGGCGACTGGAAGACCGCTGCCCTGGTGCGCGCGATGAAGGTCATGGGCGACGGGCTTCCGGGCGGGACTTCTTTCATGGAGGACTACACCTATCATCTGGCGCCGGCCGGCCATCAGGTTCTCGGCTCGCACATGCTGGAGATCTGCCCGACGATCGCGGCGGACAAGCCCAAGGTCGAAATTCATCCCCTTTCGATCGGCGGCAAGGAGGATCCGGTCCGCCTCGTGTTCGATGCGGTGACAGGCCCGGCGCTCAACGCGAGCCTCATTGACCTCGGCTCTCGGTTCCGTCTGGTGGTGAACGAAGTGACCGCGGTCGACCACCCTGCCCTGCCGAAGTTGCCGGTCGCCCGCGCGGTATGGGAATGCAAGCCCGACTTCAAGACGGCGTGCGCAGCCTGGATTCTGGCTGGCGGCGCGCATCACACGGGCTACAGCTACAGCGTGACCCGGGAGATGCTCGAGGACTTCGCCACGATCGCCGGAATCGAGTTGGCGGCGATCGGTCCCGAAACCACCCTCACGAACTTCAAGCAGGACCTACGCAACAACGACGTCTACTATTACCTTGCGCAGGGATTCCGCGCCTAAGGGCGGAATGAGGCGATGTTCAAGGAACTCAAGCGTGAAGTTTATGAAGCCAATGTCGCCTTGCCGCGGCACGGTCTCATCAATCTCACCTTCGGCAATGCGAGCGCGATCGATCGGCCGAGGGCCGCTTTCGCGATCAAACCGAGCGGAGTCGACTATGCGGCGCTGACGCCTGAGGACATCGTGGTCATCGACCTTGAGGGGCGAAGGATCGAGGGCCGGCTCAACCCGTCCTCGGATACGCCGACCCACCGCAGGCTGTTTCTGGCCTTTCCGAACATCGGCGGCGTGGTCCACACCCACTCGTCGCACGCGACCGCCTTCGCGCAGGCGGGCCGGCCGATCCCGATCTTCGGCACGACCCATGCCGATTATTTCAACGGCGAGGTGCCCGTTACCCGCAAGATGACGGCAAGCGAGATCGCCACGGACTATGAATGGGAGACTGGCAACGTCATCGTCGAGACGATGCGCAATTCCGATCCGGCCGACTTTCCCGGCGTTCTCGTCAACCGGCATGCGCCGTTCACATGGGGGGCGAGCGTGGCGAAGGCTTTGGAGAACGCGGTCGCCGTCGAGTGCATCGCGCAAATGGCGCTGATGTCGCTTCAGCTCGCGCCCAACCTCGAACCGATCGAGGAAGAACTCCTGAACAAGCACTTTCGACGCAAGCACGGCGCGGGTGCCTATTATGGGCAGGCCCCGGACTTTTGAGTCGGCATTGATGAAAGGAAGCGGCCGCCGAGGGCTTGGCCTTCAGGCATCGGCTGCGAGACCCAATTAGCGAGTCCGTTTTCTGCGATTCCAAGGGGTTACGGCGCGATTAGCGAGTCACTCCCGGCGGAAGCGCTGCCTTTCTTATTACGCTATCATTATGTGCTGTATCAACCAACCTGCTCCGCGCCTCGCCATGTTGGAAGAGCGCGCTCCCGCAGCGGGTCGAAACCGTTCAAACGCCGACCCGAGCAGTGCTCGCCGGCTTGCTCGCATCCAGGCGCATCTTCAAATGGTCAGCGGCCAGGATTGGCGGGTAGCGCACGACCTCGCCTTCCCGCGCAACTCGGAATTGTCTCGACCATCGCGTCCGGAGTCGGGCGAGATCGACGATGGGCAATGAATCCATGATCAAGACAGGTGCGCGACCGGCGCCCGCACGACGCCGTCTTGCTCAAGAGTCCAAGCGACGCGCAGCGCGAGATCTTCGCGCCAAGGGGCGGTAATAATCTGCACCCCCACCGGAAGCTTTTCGCCCTCTGTCCAAACCGGGGCGGCGACGACCGGCAGGCCAATGAAGGATATTGGCTGAGTGAGGAGCCCAATATTCGGTCGCACCAGCATCTCACGGCCGTCGAGCACAAAGGTTGTCTGCTCGAGCCTGGGAGCACGGCAAGGGGTCGCCGGCGCCAGCAGGATATCGAAGTCGCGAAAGAGCGCGAGCGTCGTCGCATGAAACTGACGACGGAATTTTTGTGCCTGCGCGGCCCAGACGCCAGGAACCATCGTCCCAGCGATAAGCCGGTCGCGAACTTCCGGGTCGAAGTCTGGAGCCCGTTCGCGCAACCGAGCAAGATGAAGCGCGGCGCCTTCGACCATCGTGATGAGATAGGCTGCGGAACGCGCCTGCTCGGCCCCTGCGAGTTCGACCACACGGTCCGCTTTCAAAGCGCGGGCGATGGTGTCCACCGCGGAGATTGCACTCGGATCGGCGGAGCGCGCGAAATAGCCGCCGAGCCTCGCGATGCGCAGCCCAGCGACGCTGCCGTTAAGCGTTGGCGATGCCACCGCCGCGGGCATGTCGGCTTGCGCCGGGTCGCTGTCGTCGCGGCCAAGCATCGCGTCATACGAAAGCGCGAGATCGCCGACGGAGCGCGCCAGCGGCCCCACATGGTCGAGGCTGGCGACAAACGGGAACGTGCCGACGCGCGAGAGCCGGCCATAGGTCGGCTTGAGGCCGAACAATCCGCAGAACGAGCTTGGCACGCGAATGGACCCGTTGGTGTCCGAACCCAGCGCGAGCGGAACGAGGCCGCCGGCCACCGCCGCAGCGGATCCGCCAGATGATCCGCCGGTCATATGCTCGAGATCGTGCGGATTCCGGGAAGGGCCGTCGTGAGCGTTCCGGCCCGTGAAGTCGTAGGCGAATTCGCCCATGTTGAGCACGCCGACCAGAACGCCGCCCGCAGCCTTTAGACGCGCGATTATTGTTGCGTCCGCCTTGGCCGGCGGGCGATCGCGGTTGATCTTGGAGCCAGCGCGCGTCGGCAGTCCTTCGACGTTGAACAGGTTCTTCACAGCAAACGGCGCGCCGGCGAGCGGCCCGAGGGTGTTTCCGCGCGCGCGAGCCGAGTCGATCGCGTCAGCCTCGGCGAGCGCACGCTTCTCGGTCACGTCGGTAAAAGCGCCGAGCGCGCCATTTCGAACTTCGATGCGATCGAGTGTCTCTTGGACGACCTCGCGGGCGCTCACCGCGCCCATCTTGATCGCTACGGCGATCGCCTGAGCCGTTCCGTCAAG
The DNA here is from genome assembly GCA_036521435.1 of Roseiarcus sp. Taxonomy (GTDB): domain Bacteria; phylum Pseudomonadota; class Alphaproteobacteria; order Rhizobiales; family Beijerinckiaceae; genus Roseiarcus. The sequence goes on along the minus strand of DATDHT010000372.1, from coordinate 7,117 downwards.
GAGGGCGGCGGTCATGCTGTGAAGACCGGCGCCGGCTCCTGTTGATCGTCGAGCGGGACCGAAAGAAGCTTCTCGGCTTGCTCCGCCGCGATCCGCAGATGCACAATGGTTTGAGCACGCGATTCCTGCGTCAGGGTCAAGCCAAGCAGCGGCGCCATCGCGTCCACCACGGCTTCCGGATCGAACGTCTTTGCGGTCACGCCATCTCCTCATCGAATACGACGTGACCGGAAGCCCGGCCAGCCGCTATTTTTCGTGCGTGGACCCTATCGCACGTCATTGTCCGGAAGGCCGAAAAGTTGGTCGCCATCGTGCGTCCTCGATCAGCGGGCGCTCATAGCCACGATCGACCTTGTTGTCGAGCGCGTCACCAAACACCGAGCAGTCTCCGCGCATTCTCGCTTCCTCCTTCGGCGCCGCGCCCAAATGTTGAGCGCGAACGCCTATCTTTTCAGTTCGCCTTCAAAAGGTTGGCTTAGGCAATCGCCGAGTTGAATTTGCCTGGCTTTTGCTTTCGTTGAATGCTGATCGCTTCGGCCATCGGCGCGGCGCTGCTTGAAGGACCTAGACCAGATGACCACCACGATCGGAACGCTTCTCGCCGCGCACGCCGCGGGCAAGCCGCTCGCAACCACGATCGAGGACACTTACGCTCGCATTGAGAAGCACAACGATCCGGCGCTCTTTATCGCCATCCGCCCAAAGCCCGAGGCTCTGACGATTGCGAGGCGCGTGCAGGCGTCCGGACCCGAGGGCAAGCCCCTCTATGGCGTTCCATTTGTCGTCAAAGACAATATCGATGTCGGCGGGCTTCCCACAACAGCGGCTTGTCCCGCCTTCGCCTACCACCCGGAAAAATCCGCGTTCGTCGTCGAGAGGCTCGAACGCGCGGGCGCCATCGTCATCGGCAAGACCAACCTCGACCAGTTTGCAACCGGTCTCGTCGGCGTCCGGTCGCCCTATGGGGTTCCACGCAACGCGTTGCGCGCTTATCTCATACCCGGAGGATCGAGCTCCGGCTCGGCGGCGGCGGTCGGCGCGGGCCTGGTCCCGTTCTCGCTTGGCACCGACACGGCGGGGTCGGGGCGCGTGCCGGCCGCCTTCAACGGAATCGTCGGGCTGAAGCCATCGCTCGGCGCTCTCTCCACGTCCGGCGTTGTTCCCGCGTGCCGAACGCTCGATACCATCTCGATTTTCGCGTCCGATGTCGGCGACGCTTTCAAGGTCTATCAGGAGGCGTGCGCGTTCGACGGACGGGACGCTTATAGCCGCCCGTTTCCTTCCCCTGCCCTTTCCTCGCTTCCGAGCGGGTTTCGGCTGGGCGTTCCGCGCCCGGATCAGCGGCAGTTCTTCGACGACGTAAGGGCATCAGCCGCTTTCTCGCGCGACATTCAGCTCATTGAATCGCTCGGCGTCCGGGTCATCGAGTTCGACTTTGAACCGTTTGCCGAGGTCGCCCGAGCGCTCTATGAGGGCCCGTGGGTCGCCGAGCGCTACGCCGCGGTGAAGACGCTGATCGAGAGCAATCCGGACGCTCTGCTTCCCGTCACGCTCTCGATTATCGAGGGTGCGCGCAAGTTCGACGCTGTCGCCGCTTTCGAGGCGTTTTACCGGCTGGCGGACCAAAAGCGGAAGACAAGTCGCGTTTGGTCCGAATTTGATGCGATGGTCGTTCCAACCGCCCCGCGCCTCTATACCGTGGCCGAGGTCGAGGCCGATCCCATCCGCCTCAATTCCCGGCTCGGGACTTATACCAACTTCGTGAACCTGCTCGACCTGTGCGCGATCGCCGTTCCCTCGAGCATTCGTGGCGACGGGGTGCCGTCGAGCGTGACCCTAATCGCGCCGGCTCGCGCCGACGGGCTCATCGCCGGCGTCGCCGCTGCGATCCAGGCCCGTTCCGAGGCTTCGATGACCACCTCACACGCTGCCCCTCTCTCGCCACCGGGGAACTCGCGAACGAAGGGCGACCGCATCGAGATCGCCGTCGTCGGAGCGCATCTGTCGGGCCTGCCCCTCAATCGCGAACTGATCGAACTCGGCGCGTCCTTCTCGCGCGAAGTGGAAACGATTCCGAACTACCGCCTCTACGCGCTGCCCGGCTCTTCTCCACCCAAACCGGGACTGTTGCGGGTCGGCGAGCGCGCTGGCGCCGCCATCAAGGCGGAGGTTTGGACGCTCGACCCCGCGGGCTTCGGCGCTTTCGTCGCAAAGATCCCCGCACCCCTGGGAATCGGGACGATCCAGATTAACGTCGGCGACTCGGTGAAGGGCTTTCTGGTCGAGGCCGAGGCTGTCAAGACGGCGGAGGATATCTCACACTTTGGCGGCTGGCGCGCTTATCTCAAGTCTCTCTGATCGGGGCTCGCCCGGTCAGCTTTTCGGTCGCCCTAAGGGCCCGTCGTTGAGGCGCGCGAGATCGAACGCGAGCACATCGCGCAACAGATCGAGAAACGCCTCCGCGCCATTCTCGGCGCAAGCCTCGCCTTTCTCGGCCGTCGCCTTGGAAGCGTCGCCCGCCGTGCCAAGGAGATGCAGATCACTCGCCATCCAGCCGAAGCCGATGGGCTGGGTAACCCGAAGCTGCCGAAATTCCTGCTCGATTCCGATCGCCGCACTGACGAAATTTTGCGCATGCTCCATGCGCACGGTCTTTGGCCTGAAGGCGAGCATGAGCGAGGTCTCCGCCTCGCCGCCATGGATGCCATGCGCGCGTTCCTGAGCGGAAAACAGCTCAGCCGGATAGCCCAGCCGGTGCCAGGCCGCATGGACGGCGAGCATGCGGTGGCGGACCCGCAACTCCCTCGCCACGACGTCGATGACCGGAACATTCCCGCCGTGCGAATTCATGAAAATGAGCTTGCGGCATCCGGTGCGGGCGACGCTGTCGCCGATCTCGGTCCACGCTCGGGTAACCGTTTCGAGCGAAAACATCAGCGTGCCGGGATATTCGATATGTTCGTTGGACTTGCCGATCGCCTGGATGGGCAGGATCAACACCGGCATGTCATCCGGAATTCGCGGAACCGCGGTCGCGAGATAGCCTTCGTTGATGAAAGTATCGACCCCGACCGGCAGGTGGGGCCCATGTTGCTCGATCGCGGCCACCGGCAGGACCGCGACGACTTTGCTCATGTCGGCGGCGGCGAAATCTCGCCAGGACATTTCGGCCCAGAACTTGGTTGGCAGCATGCGGATCTCCTGGCGGTCAAGCCGCACGCGCGGCGACGGCCTCAATCTCGATCTTGAATTCGGGCCGAGCAAAACCCTGAACGATCATCAAAGTCGAGGCCGGAGGCGGATTGCTCACGAATTCGTCGCGCACCTTCATGTAGCCGCCCAAATATTGGGCCGAAACGACGTATGCGTTCAGGCGAACGAGATCAGCGAGCGACATCGAGGCTTCGCCGAGGATCGCGGCAATGGCGCGAAAGCAAAGTCGCGCCTGAGCCTCCACGTCCTCGGGAATGATTCCGTCGGGGTCAATCCCCAACTGACCTGAACAGAAAACGATTCGCGCGCCGGGGTCGACTTCTATTCCGTGCGCGTATTTTGCAAACGGCGGATGGATCGTATCCGGGTTCAATCTGCGCATCTTGCGAAAGCCTCCAGCAACCCGCTATTGGAGCGCCTGGCGCCCCGCCCCCAGATATTCTCAATGGCGCCCAAGTTGCAAAGCGTCGATACGGCAACTCGAGACGGGATCAAATAATGAAATTCCTTCAGCCTCGCCTGGCGTTTGGTCTTTGCCTGCTCACGTCGTCTGCGTTCGCCGCCGACAAAGTTTCGTTCGGCACCAATTGGCTCGCCGAGGCGGAGCATGGCGGGTATTACCAAGCGGTCGCCGACGGCACTTATGCAAAATACGGGCTCGACGTCACGATTGTGCAGGGAGGCCCGCAGGCCAACAACGAGCTCCTGCTCGCGGCTGGACGGTTGGATTTCTACATGGGTGGCAACCTTTTGCTGGCCTTCGACGCGGTCGCGCGCGACGTCCCCATCGTCGTGGTCGCCGCGGATTTCCAAAAAGATCCACAAATTTTCATGTCGCACCCTGGGGTCGGCCTCGACACATGGGCGGATCTGCCAAAGGCGACCACGGCTTTCGTGGGCAAGGAGGCTCTTGTCACTTTCTATCAATGGATGACGTCGGCCTTCGGTTTCAAGGAGGAAAGTATCAGGCCCTATACATTCAATCCCGGGCCGTTCATTGCCGATCCCCATTCGATCCAGCAGGGCTATGTCACCTCCGAGCCGCTCGCCGTCGAGCGCGAAGGTCACTTCAAGCCCACCATCTTCCTGCTCGCCGACAACGGCTGGGGGACCTATGCCACGACGATCGAGACGCGCGCGGATCTGGTCAAGGATCATCCGGACGTTGTGCAACGGTTCGTCGACGCGTCCGCGATCGGTTGGTACAATTATCTCTACGGCGACAATTCGAAAGCGAACGCCCTAATCAAAAAAGACAATCCGGACATGACGGATGAGCAGATCGCCTTCTCGATCGGCAAAATCAAGGACTATGGCTTGGTCGATTCGGGCGACACGGCGAAACTGGGAATCGGCGCCATGAATGACGAGCGGATCAAGAATTTCTACGAGGCCATGGTGAAGGCCGGGGTTGAGAAGCCAGGTCTCGATTACAAGAAGGCCTATACGCTGCAATTCGTGAACAAGGGCGTGGGCCTGGACATTCACTCGAAATGAAGGCGCCGCCGAAGCCTTCGCATGAGCGTCGGCCAGAGACAGTCGCGCGCGCCGAACCGTTGTGCTCGAGGGAGCGCCGATCAGCGATGACGTTCGCACTCCCCGCCGCCGAACGCTACGTACTGAAGCGGGCGCGCGTCCTCAGCCGCATGCTGCCTGGGCCCATCCCGCCGCTCGACTTCGACGGTTTTGCGATCGTCGACATCCTGGTCGACAAGGGTGTCATAGCGAAGATCGTCCCGACTGGCGTTGACGATTTCGGCGAAGCGCCGGAAGTTGCAATGTCGGGGCGCATCGTGCTGCCGCTCTTCGTCGACGTCCACACCCATCTCGACAAGGGGCATATCTGGCGGCGGAAACGAAACCCGGTCGGGGATTTTTCGAGCGCGATCGTGGCGACGGTCGAAGACCGTTCCGCCAACTGGAGCGCCGCCGACGTCGCCGCGCGCATGGAGTTCAGCCTGCGCTGCGCCTACGCGCACGGGACGACAGCCATTCGCACCCATATCGACAGCATCGGACCGCAGACGAGAATCAGTTGGCCTGTTGTGGCTGAAGCGCGAGAGCGCTGGCGCGGCCGCATCGAAATCCAGGCGTCGCCACTCTTCACCATCGACCATCTGGCGGACCCCTCGCACGTGGCCGACATCGAGGCGATGATCGACGCTTATGGGACGGGGATTCTCGGCGCCGCCATCCGCATGGAGCCGAATCTGCGTCACGGGCTCGGCGTCCTCTTCGAACTCGCGGAGCGCAAAGGCTGGGAGCTCGACTTCCACGTCGACGAAAGCTCCGATCCCGCAGCTCGCTCTCTCAAGGTCGTCGCCGACGTGGCGATGGAGCGCCGCTTTGCGCGGCCCATCCTGGTTGGCCATTGCTGCTCGCTCGCGCTGCAGGAGGATGACGAACGGCAAAGGACCATCGACGCTGTCGCGCGTGCAGGTTTAAGCGTTGTGTCCTTGCCGATGTGCAACATGTTCCTTCAAGATCGCCAGGCCGGTCGCACCCCCCGCTGGCGCGGCGTCACCGCGCTGCACGAACTGAAACGCGCTGGGGTCAACGTGATGATCGCGAGCGACAACACCCGCGATCCGTTCTATCCGTACGGGGACCTGGACATGATGGAAGTGTGGCGCGAGGGCGTCCGGATCTTGCACCTTGACTACCCGTTCGCCGACTGGGCGGAGACCGTCTCCGGTTCCCCGGCTAAGGCGATGGGATTGGACCTTGGCGTTCTGCACCCGGGGAGCGCAGCCAACATGGTACTGACGAGAGCGCGCGACTTCACGGAGCTTCTGACCCGCCCGCAATCCGATCGCATCGTCGTCAGAAGCGGCGAAGCGTCGAACGCCAAGCCGCCCGATTACGCTGAGCTCGACGCGCTCGAGGGCCTCGCGCCATGAGCGGGACTTATGACATCGCAGCGCTGCACGCTGAGATCGGTCCGATCAAGTGGGAGGACAATCCCATCCTGGTCAAACAGAAGAGTCGCGACTTCTACTGGTATTCGCCAGTGCTCAAGCGCGAACTGGAGGCTGTGACCGCCGACGTGGCTGTTTCGCCAACGAGCGAATCTGAGGTCCGGACAGTCCTCGCCGCGGCGCACAAGCTGAGGATTCCGGTCACTCCGCGCGGCGCAGGGACCGGCAATTATGGCCAGGCGATGCCGCTCATGGGCGGCGTGCTGATGAACCTGGCTGAGATGAATAAGATCCGCTCAATCGAACGAGGCCGCGTCGTCTGCGAGCCTGGGGCGCTTCTGATCGACATCGACAAAGCGTGTGAGCCGTCCGGGCAGGAATTGCGGATGTTCCCGTCGACGCGCGGAACCGCGTCTGTAGCCGGCTTCGTCGCCGGCGGGTCCGGAGGCGTGGGCTCGATCACCTGGGGGGGCCTCCGCGATTTCGGCAATGTGCTGCGCCTACGCGTGATAACGCTCGAGGCGGAGCCGCGCACGCTGGAATTGGCTGGGGAGGATCTGCATAAGGCTGTCCATGCCTATGGCACCAACGGGATCATAACCGAAGTCGAGATGCCGCTCGCGGCGCACTACGATTGGGTCAACGTCATTGTCGGGTTCGACAGTTTCGACGCTGCGACAGCCTACGCATTGGCGCTGGGCGAGCAGGATGGAATCCTCAAGAAGCTTGTCACAGTCGTCGCGGGACCGACGCCGCACGATTATTTTCTCCGCCATCGCGCGCTCATCCCGCAAGGCGACAGCGTCGTCATTCTAATGATCGCTCCACATGCGCTCGACGCGTTCGAAGCCTTTACCCGGCCCTACAAAGATGCGCGCATCCTGCTCGACTCAAGCCGCGCGGCCCCCGAGACGCTCGCCGGCTTGCCCCCGAACTACGAACTGACCTGGAATCACACCACGCTGCGGGCGTTAAGGGTCGATCCC
>DATDHT010000371.1:0-3049 GCA_036521435.1 Roseiarcus sp. | reverse complement strand
CAAGGGCGCGCAGCCGTCGGACCGCGTGATGCGTTTCCTCGACGCTGCCGGCGTGAAGAAGCGCGAAAAGCGCAACAACCCGGAAAAGGCCGTGCCGCGCAAGGAGCGCAAGGCGCAGGCCGAAGCCGCCGCGAAGTCGGCGTAAGCCGCTCGGCGCTCGACGGTGCCCGCACAGGTCTGCGTCGCCCGGATAGGCGCCGCGCATGGCGTGCGGGGCGCCGTCAAACTATGGACCTTCACCGAAGATCCTTTCGCGGTGAAGGCTTACGGCTCGCTCTCGACCAAGGACGGCGCTCGCCAATTTGAAGTGACGAGAGCGCGCGCGGCCAAGGACCATTTGGTCGCAACCTTCAAGGGCGTCACGACCCGCGAAGATGCCGAACGTCTCAACGGCATCGAATTATATGTGTCGCGCGAGAAACTGCCGACGACCGAAGAAGACGAATATTACCACGCCGACCTGATTGGCCTTGCCGCCGAAACGACGGCTGGCGTGACGCTCGGCCGTGTTCTCGCCATCCACAACTTCGGCGCCGGCGACATCATCGAGATCGCGCCGCCAAGCGGGGCGACGATGCTGCTGCCGTTTTCGAACGCCGTGGTGCCGACAGTGGACATACCGGGTGGTCGTGTCGTGATCGAATTGCCTGAGGAGATCGAGGGCGACGACTAGTGTCCCGATTCTGACATTCGTATCATATCGCGGCGGGCACTTTTACGAATGTCAGAACCAAAGCGACACTGCAGCTATATGATTCTGGTGTGGCTTTGACTCTGACGTTCCTTCGAAGAACTCGGGGCGGCACTGAAAGGAACGTCAGAGCCGCCACACGAGGCGCCGCCTGATCGCCACTCCAAACCATTGGGAGCGATTGACATGAGCAAAACCCACAAGGCCTGGCGGCTGCACGCCCACAACGACCTTCGCTTCGATGTGGTTGAAACGCCTGCTCCCGCGCCGGATGGCGTGCTGGTTGCGATCGAAGCCGGCATGGTGCTTTCCTATATGGCGCGCGTGATGGCGGGTCAGGTGCCCTACAACTTGCCGTCGATGCCCTTCGTACCCGGCACCAACGCGATCGGCCGCGTGATCGCGGCCGGCGATAATGTCGGTCATGTTCGCAGTGGCGATCGCGTGTTCCTCAGCCCGCATCTGCGCGGCGATGTCCCGAGTTCGGAACCACCGCAAATCCTGATCGGGCTGACCGTAACCAGCCCGACGCCGGAAGCGCTCGCCTTGCAGGCCCGCTGGCGCGATGGCGTCTTCGCCGAGATCGCACATTGGCCCGCCGCCTGCGTCACGCCGCTAGCGCTTCTCGACGACAAACCGGCGACCGAGCTGATCGCGTTGGCCAAGCTGATCGTGCCGTTTGGAGGGTTGCAGAGAACCAGTCTGCGCGGCGGCGAAACCATCATCGTCAACGGCGCGACCGGTTATTTCGGGTCGGGCGCGGTGATGCTTGCAGTGGCGATGGGCGCCGGCCGCGTCGTTGCGGTCGGACGCCGGCCAGAGGTGCTCGAATCGCTGCGCGATAAATTCGGACCGCGCGTGATCCCGGCTGTCGTCTCCGGCGATGCCGGCAAGGACCTCGCCATCATCCGTCACGCCGCGGGAGGTAGCGCCCGTGTTGCGCTGGATTTGCTGGGCTCGGCCAAAAGCACGTCGACCACGCTTTCCTGCCTGCGCGCGCTGAAGCGCGGCGGCCGATTGGTGCTGATGGGAAGCGCGGACGTGCCGCTCGAACTGTCGATGCGCGAAATGCTGGCGAACGATTGGGAAGTGGTCGGGCAGTTCATGTATGAGCGGCAGGCGCCGGGGCAACTCGCGGCGCTGGTGGCAGAAGGCCTGCTGGATCTGACGAAAATTTCGGTCACGACCTTCCATCTCGCCGACTTCAAGCGCGCGGTCGATAGCGCAGCCCTTGATGCAGGGCCTCGATCTTACCGCCGTGGTGCCCTAACAAGGGCCATGACCGTCCCCTCGACGACCTGGCGCGCGACGATTTTGACCCTGTTTCCGGAGATGTTTCCGGGGCCGCTTGGCGTCAGTCTTGCGGGCAAGGCGCTCGCCTCGGGCGTTTGGACGCTGGAGACCCGCGACATCAGGGATTCCGCTACCGATCGACATCGCAGCGTCGACGATACCCCGGCCGGCGGCGGTCCTGGCATGGTGTTGCGCGCCGATGTGCTTGCCGCTGCCATCGATTCCGCCCAGATCACGCTTGGCCGGCCGCGCCTCCTGATGAGCCCGCGGGGTCGGCCATTGACCCAGTCGCGCGTCCGGGAACTCGCCGCAGGACCAGGCCCGCTGATTGTCTGCGGCCGTTTTGAGGGGGTCGACCAGCGGGTGATCGAGGCGAGAGCGCTCGAGGAGGTCTCGATCGGCGACTATGTGCTGTCGGGCGGCGAAATCGCCGCCATGGCGCTCATCGATGCCTGCGTTCGGCTGCTGCCGGGGGTCATGGGCAAGGCGGAATCGGCCTCGGAGGAGAGTTTTTCCGAATCCCTACTTGAATACCCCCAATATACCCGCCCTCAGGCCTTTGAGGGGCAACCCATCCCCGAAATCCTCACTTCCGGCGACCACGCCAAGGTCACGTCCTGGCGCCGCGCGGAGGCCGAGGCGCTGACACGAGCGCGACGGCCCGATTTATGGGGCACGTACGAAAGCGCTCCAAAAGGCACGACAAAGGAGTGACAAAGCTCACCCATTGCCTTATACGAGCGCCAATTCCGAGAACTGACGGCATGGATCGCGAGCCCCCGGCTTGGCAGGGCGCGCCGCCGATGGAGATTTAAAAATGAACCTCATCCAACAGCTCGAAAAAGAGCAATTCGAAAAGTTGTCCGCCAGCAAGACCATTCCGGATTTCGGGCCCGGCGACACAGTGATCGTCAACGTCAAGGTGGTCGAAGGCGATCGTACCCGCGTGCAGGCCTATGAAGGCGTCTGCATCGGCCGCTCCGGCGGCGGGCTCAACGAGAGCTTCACCGTGCGCAAGATTTCCTACGGCGAAGGCGTCGAACGCGTCTTCCCGGTGATGTCGCC
>DATDHT010000370.1:0-3313 GCA_036521435.1 Roseiarcus sp. | reverse complement strand
ATAGCCTGAACGCCGATAGCGGTGGCCAAGTGCGTCTTACCGGTGCCAGGGCCGCCGACCAGGACGACGTTGTGAGTGTCCTCCAGAAACTCGCAGCGGTGGAGCTGGCGGACGAGCGCCTCGTTGACCTCACTGCTGGCGAAGTCGAAGCCAGCGAGATCGCGATAGTTCGGAAAGCGAGCGGCCTTGAGCTGATAGGCCGTCGATCTCACCTCCCTGTCGGCTGTCTCCGCCTTCAGGAGCTGCGATAGGATGGGCAGCGCCGCCTCAAAGGCCGGAGAGCCTTGCTCGGTCAGCTCGCCGACCGCCTGAGCCATGCCGTGCATCTTGAGGGTGCGCAGCATGATGACGACGGCGCCGGCGGCAGGGTTATGACGCATGACGCGCCTCCCGGGCTTTGCGCAGCGCGTCGTAGCGCTCGACGTTAGCCTGCGGCTCGTTCGTCAAAGTCAGAGCCTGCGGCGCCTTTATCGGAGGCGTGTCCATCGGCTTTCCGTCGACCAGCCGGTGCAGCAGGTTCAGAATATGCGTCTTCGTTGGCGCGCCGGCCTCCAGCGCCAGTTCGACGGCAGTGAGCACGGCCTGCTCGACTTGCTGGAGAACCGTAAGCGGTGGTTAGACCGCACCCACCGCGGTGTGGTGCTGGGTCGATAGTGTGACGTCGCTGAGTCGAGAGCGAGTTAGACACGTGTCGGACACTGAGCTTTTGCACAAATCGAAGGGGGAGCCGCTTCGTCGGCTTGAGGTCTTCACCGGATCTGGCCGACGGCGGGCGTGGTCGGCCGAACAGAAAGCGCGGATTCTCACCCAGAGTTACGAGAGCGGGGACGAAGTGTCGGCTGTCGCGCGGCGGCATGGGCTGACGCCGCAGCAGTTGTTCGGCTGGCGTCGTGACGTGCGCCGGCGCTCGACCCGGCGTCAAAGCAACGACGCGGCCGAGATGAGCTTCGCGCCGGTTCTTGTGGAGACAGGAGGGCCTCAGGCGGGGCCGCCCGTGGCGCCGTCCTGCCCAACGGCGAACGGGACGATCGAGATCGCGCTTGGCGCGGCCGTAGTGCGCGTTGGACCTGGAACCGATCTGGCGACGCTGACGAAGGTGTTGCGGGCGGTGAAGGCCGCAACGTGATTTCGGTTCCGGCGGGCGTTCGGGTTCTGGTGGCGACGAAGCCTGTCGACTTCCGGCGTGGCGCTGACAGCCTGGCGGCGCTGGCGAAGGACGAGCTTCAACGCGATCCGTTTTCCGGGACGATCCTCGTCTTCCGTTCGAAACGGGCGGACCGGTTGAAGATTTTGGCCTGGGACGGCTCCGGCCTGATTTTGTACTGGAAACGACTCGAGGAGGGGGCGTTTCGCTGGCCGCCGATCAGCGACGGCGTGATGCGTTTGTCGGCCTCGCAACTGGCCGCGCTCGTGGACGGTCTGGACTGGTCGCGTCTTCACGCGCGCGACATTGCAGCGCCGGAGGCGGCGTCGTGAAGCTTGTGCGAAGCGGCTGATTTCTCTCCACAAGCACGAGCAAATCTGATTCTCTTGCAGGCGTGAGCGCCGCCGCGAATCAGCCCCCGCCCGACATCGACGCGCTTGAGGCGCGGCTGGCTGCGGCGCTCGCGGAGCGGGACACCGCGATCATCGAGCGCGACGCGGCGCTCAGGCAGAACGATCGCCTCGCGCATCTTCTACGCCAGCTTCAACGAATGCAGTTCGGCCGCAGGTCCGAGAAGCTCGATCCGGACCAGTTCGCCCTGGCGCTGGAGGACATCGAACAGGGGGTCGCGGCCCGCGAGGCGGCCGACGACAAGCAGAACAAGGCCGCTGCCGCCGCGCGGGTGGAGAAGCGCCGGGCGAGCCGCGGCGCGCTGCCCGCTCATCTTCCGCGCGTTCACGTCACGATCGAGCCCGAACTGGAACTGCCCATGCTGCCGATCGCCGATGCATGCGATCGGCGCCGATGTCTCGGAGCGGCTGGACGTGGTCCCGGCGCAGTTCCGGGTGCTGGTGACGCACCGACCCAAATATGCGTGCCGCGCCTGCGAGGAGGCCGTGGTTCAGGCGCCGGCGCCCGAGCGGCTGATCAAGGGCGGCCTACCGACCGATGCGATGGTCGCCTCCGTGCTGGTGTCCAAATACGCTTGGCATCTGCCGCTCTATCGTCAGGCCCAGATGCTGGCCGCCCAGGGCCTCGACATCAAGCGCTCGACGCTGGCTTTCTGGGTTGGTTACGCGGCCGCCGAACTCCGGCCGGTCTTTGAGCGCCTTCGCGAACTCGTCCTGACGTCCGGCAAGATCGCGGTCGACGAGACGAAGGCCCCGGTGCTCGATCCGGGCCGAGGCCGCGTCAAGGAGGGCTACTTCTGGGCGGTCGCCCGCGACGATCGACCATGGGGCGGCGCGGACCCTCCGGCCATCGCCTTCGCCTATGCACCCGGCCGCGGGGCGATCCACGGCCTGAAGCTGCTCGACAATTATGCGGGCGTTGTTCAGTGCGACGGTTACGCCGCCTACAAGACGATCGCCGCCAAGGCGCCCGACGGCCGGATCACGCTCGCCTTCTGCTGGTCGCACCTGCGGCGCCGGTTCTTCGACCACGCCAAGGGTGAAGCGCCGATCGCCCGTCAGGCGCTTGAGAGAATCGCCGCGCTCTACGCGATCGAGAAGACGATCAGGGGCGCAAGCGCCGACGAGCGTCGCCGCGTGCGCCAGGAGAAGAGCAAACCGCTCGTCATGGCGTTCAGGCCCTGGCTCGAGCATCAGCTGGCGCGCGTCTCGGGCAAGTCCGGGATCGCCGACGAACTTCGTTATGGTCTGAACCATTGGGAAGGGCTCGTCCGCTTCCTCGACGACGGACGCATCGAACTCGACACCAACATTGTCGAGCGCGGCATCCGCCCGATCGTTCTCAATCGCAAGAACGCGCTCTTCGCTGGTCATGACGAGGGGGCCGAAAACTGGGCCTGCGTCGCGTCGCTGATCGAGACGTGCAAGCTCAACGACGTCGAGCCGCAAGCCTACATCGCCGACGTCCTCGACAAGCTCGTCAATCTCTGGCCCGCATCGCACATCGACGAACTCATGCCATGGGCATGGCCCAAAGCTCACGCCGCCCATCGACTCGCGGCCTGACGCGCTCGCTCAAAGTCAACCTCCCAACGCCGTGGGACGTGAAGACCGCTTACGCTCAAGCTCGAGCCTCTCTATCTCATCGCAGCCGTCGTCTGCGCGGCGGTTCCGACCGCCAAGACGGTCTACATCCTTTCCGGCGAATATCACTGCGAGGAGGCGACCGTCGCCGCGACCATTTCGCTGACGACATTGT
>DATDHT010000369.1:0-9867 GCA_036521435.1 Roseiarcus sp. | reverse complement strand
GTGCGTAAGAACCTCGCCGTGCTGGAGGCTGCACTTGCCAAGGGCAGCGGGTGAGCGGGTTCATCCACCGGCCTCATCCTGAGGAGCCCGCGCAGCGGGCGTCTCGAAGGATGATCCAGTTGGCGCTGGCGCTCGTCGTGCGTTCTCGACGGTCCTTCGAGACGCGCCCTTGGCGCTCCTCAGGACGAGGTCCTGAGGGTCCGGATGACGATGCGGCCCCCTTACGAGCGGGAGGCGCTGACCAGCACCGGATCGGGGGCGTAAAGCGCGGGGAAGAGGCGCTTGAGGTTGGCGACCTTGGGCAGGTCGTTATAGACGATGTACGGATAGCTCGGATTCTTCGCCAGGAAATCCTGGTGATAGTCCTCGGCGCGATAGAAGGTCTTGCCCGGCTCGATCGTGGTCACGACCGGCGCGCCGAACACATGGGCCCCATCGAGTTGGGCGATATAGGCGTTCGCCACCTGCGCCTGCTCATCGTTCATGGGGAAGATCGCCGAGCGATATTGCGTGCCTGAGTCCGGGCCCTGGCGATTGAGTTCGGTCGGGTCGTGCGCGACCGAGAAATAGACCTGCAGGATGCGCCCGTAGGTGATCTTGCGCGGATCGTAGGTGATCTGCACCGATTCCGCATGGCCCGTGTTGCCCTCTGAGGTCATGTCGTAATGCGCGGTCGCCTTGGCGCCGCCGGCATAGCCGGAGACGGCGTTCGTCACGCCGTTCACATGCTGGAAGACGCCCTGCACGCCCCAGAAGCATCCGCCCGCAATCACCGCGACTTCGGACGTCCTGGCGCCCGCCTGCTCGTCCACGGCCGGGTTCGGCACAGTGCGCGCCTCTTCAGCCGTCGATCGGGTGACGAAGAAGGCCGCCCCTGAGAGGAGCCCGATGAGAACGAGCGCCGGAAAGGAAGAGCCTCTTTTGAAGGACGAGATCATGGGCTCAACTCCATTCGTTGGAAAAAGCAAATCATTGAAACGAGCCTCGCATAAGCCGCCACTATGGCGTCGAGGCGACAACACGCTTCCTGTCACGCACTCGTGTCATCACACTTGCGAGAGACTCGCTCTTCTCATGAATACGTTCGCGAGGGCGCTCTGTTACAGGACGAAGGTCTCAACCAAAGGTAAACGGACGTCCGCCTCAGGCGGTGGCGGGCTTGAAGGTCAGCGCAACGCCGTTCATGCAATAGCGCAGGCCGGTCGGCTTTGGTCCGTCGTTGAAAACGTGGCCAAGGTGCCCCTCGCATCGATGACAGGATATGGCGTCGCGGCTCATGCCCCACGACTTGTCCACGTGGCTGTCGACGGCATTGTCCAGCGGCGCCCAGAAGCTCGGCCAGCCGGTGCCGCTATCGAACTTGGTCGAGGATGAGAACAGGTCCGAACCACAGCCGGCGCAGGCAAAAATGCCCTTTCGCTCCTCATGCAGAAGCGGACTGGTGAAAGGCCGCTCGGTCCCCTCCTTGCGCAGGACCGCATATTGCTCGGGCGTCAAAGTCGAGCGCCAGTCGGCGTCGGTGCGCACGAGGCGGGGATCCTGGGCTCGGGCGGCCCGGCTCGCCAGGAGATTTGCGCTCGCAATTGCGGCCAAGCCGCTCAGAGCCGTTCGACGCGTGAACATGCCTGCACCTCGTTGATCTTGCGGACCTGCGGGAATCTTCCCTGCTCGCAACGCTATACGTTTGGAAAAAGGATCGGTTACAGGGAGCGTTCAACATTCTTTGAACCATGAGGCCGCACCGGCCCAAGCGCCGCACCTCGCTCGGGAGTTGACCGGAGGCGGCCTGCCGCTCAATCATATTCCATATCGTCTCCAATCAACAAACCCCGGCGCTCCATCGTCACCGGCGTGTCGCCCGCCAAAGAGGAAACACCCTATGCCCGCCATAAATTCGGTCGTCGACCTTTCGATCGAAGGCGAAGTGGCGCTGGTCACGATCAATTCGCCGCCGGTGAACGCGTTGTCGCAAGCCGTCCGGGAGGGGCTCAAGCGCGGCGTCGAAACGGCGGAAGCGAACGGCGCCGTCAAGGCGATCGTCATCATCTGCGATGGGCGGACGTTCATCGCCGGCGCCGACATTTCCGAATTCGGCAAGCCCCCTGTCCCGCCCAACTTACACGAAGCGCTTGACGCCATGGAAAACGCGTCGAAGCCGGTCATCGTGGCGATTCACGGCACGGCGCTCGGCGGCGGGTTCGAAGTTGCGCTCACGGCGCATTACCGCATCGCCGTCCCGTCGGCGAAATGCGGCCTGCCGGAGATCAAGCTCGGCATCATCCCCGGGGCCGGCGGCACCCAGCGCCTGCCTCGCCTGATCGGGGCCGAAAAGGCGCTGGACGTCATTCTATCCGGGACGCCGTTCGGCGCGCGCGAGGCCAAGGAATGGGGCGTCGTCGACGAGCTCGCCGAGGAGGGCAAGCTGCGCGACTCGGCCCTTCGTTACGCCCGGCGCCTCATCGCCGAGAAGGCGCCTTTGAAAAAAGTCCGCGACCGGTCGGACAAGATCGAGGCGGCGCGCGGCCATCCCGAGATCTTCGAGGCTGTGCTCAAGGCCAATGCGAGAAAATACCGTGGCTTTGAGGCCTGGAAGAAGGCGATCGAGTCGGTCGAGAATGCGGTCAATCTGCCGTTCGACGAGGGCATGGCGAAGGAGCGCGCGATTTTCAGCGAGTTGGTCGCCACAACCCAGTCCAAGGCGCAGCGCTACGTCTTTTTCGCCGAGCGGCAGGCGGCGAAAGTCGCCGACATCCCCGCCGACACGCCGACGCGAAGGATAGCGAGGGTCGGCGTGATCGGCGCCGGCACCATGGGCGGCGGCATCTCGATGAATTTCCTCAGCGCCGGCATTCCCGTCAGTATCGTCGAGACCTCGAAGGAAGCGCTCGACCGGGGGGTCTCGATCATGCGGCGGAACTACGAGAACACCGCCAAGAAGGGCCGCATGACGATGGCCGAAGTTGAGGAGCGGATGGGCAAGCTTAGCCCGACGCTTGACCTCAATGCGCTGGCCGATTCCGACCTCGTGATCGAAGCGGCATTCGAGGACATGGACCTCAAGAAGTCGATCTTCGAACGGCTCGACACAATCGCCAAGCCCGGCGCGATCCTCGCCTCGAACACCTCCTACCTCGACGTCGACGCCATCGCGGCGAAGACCAAGCGGCCCGAAGACGTGCTCGGCACGCATTTTTTTTCGCCCGCCAACGTGATGCGCCTGCTCGAGATCGTGCGCGGCGAGAAGACGTCGAAGTCCGTGCTCGCGACGATCACGCAGCTCGCGCCAAAGATCGGCAAGGTTCCTGTCGTCGTCGGCGTCGCCCATGGCTTCGTCGGCAACCGCATGCTCGCTCAACGCCAGCGCGAGGCGCAGAAGCTCATTCTCGAAGGCGCGACGCCTTCGGATGTGGACCGGGTGCTCGTCGACTTCGGCCTGCCGATGGGCCCCTTCGCGATGAGCGATCTTGCCGGCCTCGACATCGGCTGGTCAGCGGCGACGTCAAAGCGCGCGTCGATCCGCGACATTCTGTGCGAAGAAGGCCGCCGCGGCCAGAAGACCGGCGCGGGTTTCTACGACTACGACGAAGCGCGTAGCGCGAAGCCATCCGCGCATGTCGAGGGGATCATCCGCGACTTCGCCAAGTCGAAGGGAATCGAGCAACGCAAGATCAGCGACGCCGAAATCCTCGAACGCTGCATCTATCCGATGATCAACGAAGGCGCGAAAATCCTCGAAGAAGGCAAGGCGCAGCGAGCGTCCGACATCGACATCGTCTGGATCAACGGCTACGGCTGGCCAGTCTATCGCGGCGGTCCGATGTTCTACGCCGACACAGTGGGGCTGAAGGCGGTGCTCGCCAAGCTCAAGGAATTTCAGGCCAAGTTCGGCGACGATTTCAAACCGGCGTCGCTGTTGGAGAAGCTGGCGGCGGAGGGCGGGACGTTTACGAAGTCGTGACCCAGATGATGCGCCAGCCCTCATCCGGCGCTCCGCGCCACCTTCTCCTCGAGGGAGAAGGGGTGCTGAACGAACGCCGCCTTTCCTCGTGGGACAGGTTAGGTCAAACGTCAGTGCAGAACACCTTCTCCCTCGGGGAGAAGGTGGCGCGCCGAAGGCGCGACGGATGAGGGTTGGCCGCCGATGAAGACTGATCTCGGCGTCTCACCGAACCAGCGCTCGCGCGCCCGATCGATGCGCGCAGCGCCGACCGACGCCGAGCTTCGCCTGTGGCGTCTCCTGCGCGATCGTCGCCTGAATGGCGTCAAGTTTCGCCGGCAGGTCCCGGTCGGCCCTTACATCGTCGACTTTCTCTGCGTCGGCGCTAAGCTGATCGTCGAGGCTGACGGCTCGCAGCATGCGGAAAGCCTTCGCGACAAGGCTCGTGACGCTTATCTGACGAACCAAGGCTGGAAGGTGCTGCGCTTCTGGAACAATGAAGTGGCCCAGAATCGCGAAGGTGTGCTTGAGACGATTCTGGCGCATGCAAGGCCCTCATCGGGCGCGGCGCTCCCCTTCTCCCCGGGGAGAAGGTGGCGCGCCGAAGGCGCGATGGATGAGGGCCAACCAATGAACAAACTTGAGGAAACTTATCATGCGTGAAGCCGTCATTGTCTCGACCGCGCGCACCCCGATCGGCAAGGCCTATCGGGGCGCGTTCAACGACACACAGGCCCAGACGCTGGGCGGCCATGCGATTGCGCACGCGCTCAAGCGCGCCTCCGTCGATCCCGGCGAGGTCGACGACGTGGTGATGGGCGCGGCGATGCAGCAAGGCTCCCAAGGCGGCAATGTCGCGCGTCAGGCGCTGCTGCGCGCCGGGCTTCCGACCAGCGTGGCCGGCATGTCGCTCGACCGGCAATGCGCCTCCGGCCTGATGGCGATCGCCACTGCTGCGAAGGAAATCATCGACGACGGCATGAGCGTCACCCTCGGCGGCGGGCTCGAATCGATTTCGCTCGTCCAGAACGACAAGATGAATCGCTATCGCGCTCAAGATCCGTGGCTCGTCGAGCATCGCGACGACATTTACATGACGATGATCGAGACGGCCGAGACCGTGGCGGAGCGCTATCAGGTCACGCGTCAGCGCCAGGACGAATACGCGCTGCAGTCGCAACAAAGGACCGCGGCGGCGCAAGCCGCTGGCCGTTTCGAAGCCGAGATCGCACCCTTGGCCACCGTGATGAAGGTTACCGACAAGGCGACCGGCGCCGTCTCGGACAAGCCGATCACCTTAAGCCAAGACGAGGGCCCGCGCGCCGACACGACCTTGGCCGGCCTCTCGGCGCTGAAGCCGGTGTTCGCCGACGGGCAGCGTCTCAAGGCAGGCTCGTTCATCACCGCCGGCAACGCCTCGCAATTGTCCGACGGCGCCAGCGCCTGCGTCTTGATGGACGCGAAGCTTGCCAGCCAGCGCAACCTCGAACCGCTCGGGATCTATCGCGGCATTGCCGTCGCCGGCTGCGATCCGGACGAGATGGGCATCGGTCCCGTCTTCGCCGTGCCGAAGCTGCTCAAGGCGCATGGCCTCAAGGTCGACGACATCGGCCTCTGGGAGCTTAACGAGGCGTTCGCGGTCCAGGTCATCTACTGCCGCGACCGGCTCGGCATCGACAATGACAAGCTCAACGTCGACGGCGGCGCGATCTCGGTCGGCCACCCCTATGGCATGAGCGGCGCGCGCCTCACCGGGCATGCGCTGATCGAGGGCAAAAGGCGCGGCGCGCGCTATGTCGTCGTGACCATGTGCGTGGGCGGCGGCATGGGCGCGGCCGGACTGTTCGAAGTCGCCTGAACCTAAAGAGCCATAGCGTGGCCGAATCGACACCCATGGCGCCGCTCGCGGCTTTTCGCGGGCAGAAGCCCCCGGCGCCGGCGTGGTTCGAGCGCGTCGTGGCGATCGAGCCGGAGCGGACTTTCACCGCCGTCGATGGCGCGCAAGTGGAGACCCTCGCCTGGGGGGAGCGCGGCAAGCCAGGCCTCGTCTTGCTGCACGGGGGCGCTGCTCACGCCGACTGGTGGAGTTTCATCGCGCCGTTCTTTGCCGGCGAGCGGCGCGTCGTCGCGCCGACGTTCACCGGCATGGGCCGTTCGGATTGGCGCGACTCGTACAGCTTCCGCCAGTTCGTCCGCGAGGCCCGGGAGGTGGGCCGTGAAGCGGGCGCGTTTGATGCGGGACCGCCGGTCGTCGTCGGACACTCATTCGGCGGCCGCATCGCGGTCGGGCTCGCTCATGATTTCGGCGGCGAGCTTGCCGCGGCGGTGATGGTCGATCCGCCTTTCTTCGCGCCACAGAACCAGCGCAATCCCGCCCCGCCCCGGGCGAACACGCGGGAGCACAGCGTGCGGCCCTCGCTCGAGGCCGTGATCGCCCGTTTCCGCCTCGCCCCGCCGCAGGCCTGCTACAACCTCTTCATTCTCGACTTTATCGCACGCCGCTCGGTGCGAAAGGCGGTCGACACCGAGGGCAATGCGGGCTGGTCGTTGAGCTTCGACCCGCATTTCTGGGAAAAGTTCGGGAGACTCGATCCGGTCGCAATGGTCAAGGGCGCGCGCTCGCCGCTCGCGATCATCCGCGGCGCGAAGTCGCAGCTCTTCCAAGCCGAGGACGCTGCGTATCTTCTGAGCCTCATCCCTCCCGGCTCGCCTTACGTCGAGATCCCCGAGGCCGAGCATCACGTTATGATCGATCAGCCGCTGGCCTTCGTGGCGGGCTTACGCGCGCTGCTGGCGGCGTGGCCGGCTGCGAAAACGGTCAGAGATGACGCTCGTTGAACGCGGCGCGAGCACCGGCGGTTTTAGCGTCGGTCTCGCACATATAAGCGCCGAGCCTTGTATCTCCATAATAATCATTGTCAGGAAAATGATAAATGCGCGACCAGGCGTTCACCCAAACAACCGTATCCGACGGGCAATGAGCGCGAGCGTGTGCTTCGAACATGAAACCTTTTCGAATAAACGGAGCATGGATGGACAGGCTGAAACCAAGTGCAAGGCCAATAACGGCAAGCACCAGACTCTTTGTCGGTCGCATACAGACAACCTGCGAGGCCTTCGCTCAAGATAGTTGGTGATTGCTTGAGCTGCTAGTCACCGCAGTCTGGCAACCAATGATTAAAATCCCGCCACTGAAGGGGCCCGATTACTCCAACCGCACCGTCACCGCGTCCGACGCGCCTTTGGCGTCGGTGACCGACACATGCGCGAAGCCGGCGCCGTCCGGCTCCCAGGCCGATTGGCGCCTGATTTCGGCCTCGCCCACGGGCGCGCCGTTCACGAACCAGGTGAATGGGGGCGCGCCGCCAAGCGCCTTCAAGGCGAGGGGATGATCCGGGGCGCCCTCCTTGAGGCCGAGGTCGATGCGGGCGCCGTCGGGCGGGAATGCGATCTTGAGCGACGCCGCCTCCGGCGCGGCGAATGTCTTGGGCGCGTCCTGGCGCAGGCGCCGCAACGGCGGCGGAAGATCGGCGGTGATGGTTGCTCTCAACACGCCCTTCGGCGCCGGAATCGACTCGATGCTGCGGCCCAAGCGCTCGAAGGCGTCGAACAGGATCGGCGCCGCGGCTTCGCGGCCGATGAGGCCCGGCGTCGGGCCATTGTCGGGACGCCCGACCCACACCGCGATCGTCGTCCGTCGGTCGAAGCCGATCGCCAGCGCATCGCGAAAGCCGTAGGAGGTGCCGGTCTTGAAGGCGATCCGGCCTTTGAGCGCGTTCGCGGGTGGGGGCGCGCCGCGCAGGATGTCTCCGACGTAATAAGCCGCGACCGGATCGGTCACGCGCCGTTCGCCGATCACCGGCGCCCGACCGTCGAGCCGCTCGACGAGCGGCGGCGCCTCGCCGCCTCGCGCGAGGCCGGCATAGAGCCGCGCGAGGTCGGTCAGCGAAATGCCGAGCCCGCCAAGGCCGATGGCAAGGCCGATCGGCGTATCCTTCGGCAGCGCAATTTCAGCCCCGGCGCCGTGCAGACGCGCGAGGAAAGTTGCCGGGCCGACATCGGAAAGGAGTTCGACCGCAGGCAGGTTGAGCGACATCTGCAGCGCTTTGCGCGCCGTCACCGCGCCCTCGTAGCCGAGATTGAAATTCTCCGGCGCATAAGCGCCATAGCGCATGGGACGGTCGAACAGCCGCGTCTCGGGATGAGCGAGACCCTGTTCGAAGGCCAGCGCATAGATAAAGGGTTTCAGCGCCGAGCCCGGGGAGCGAGGCGCGCGCGACATGTCGATCGCGCCGTCGCGCGAGGCATCGTCGTAACCGGCTGAGCCGACGCGGGCGCGAATTTCGCCGGTGGCGTTGTCGACGACGACGATCGCCCCCGACAGTTTCGCGCCGAGCCGCGCGACGCTCTCTTTCGCCAACACCTCGAGCTTCGCCTGCAAGCGCGCGTCGATCGAAAGCTTGATCACTTTGGAGTCTTTGTCAGCGGCGACCGCTTCCTCGGCCGCATGCGCGGCGAGCGCAGGGAAGGCCAAGCGCGCCTGAGGGACAGGCTCGCGCTTGGCCGCTGCGGCGTCGGCATCGCTGATCACGCCTCGCGCGGCGACACGGTCGAGCACGCGGTCGCGAGCCGCGCGCGCAACCTTGGGCGAGCGATCCGGCCGCCGCGCCTCCGGCGATTGCGGCAGCGCGACCAGAAGCGCCGCCTCGGCGATGGTCAGCCGCAGCGGCTCCTTGCCGAAATAGGCGAGCGAGGCCGCGCGCACGCCCTCGAGATTGCCGCCGAACGGAGCCAGCGTGAGGTAACGGTCGAGCGTTCCTGGCTTGCCGACGTCGCGCTCGATCTCGAGCGCGCGGGCGATCTGCCGGAGCTTGGCGGCGATCGTACGTTCGGGCCGCGGCTCGATCAGGCGCGCGACCTGCATCGGCAAAGTCGAGCCGCCGGACACCACACGGCCGCGCATCAGCCATTGCGCCCCGGCGCGAACGAGCGCGCGCAGGTCGACGCCGTCATGCTCATAAAACCGCGCGTCCTCATAGGCGACCAGCATCGCGACATAGCGGGGATCGACGTCATGCGTAGTCGCCGGCAAGCGCCAGCGGCCATCGGGCAAGGTGAAGGGCCTGAGCAGCCGGCCGTCGCGATCGACGACGATCGTGGAGCCTTCACGCGACGCGGCAAGATCGAGCGGGTCAAGGCTTGCGACGTAGCGCGCCCAGGCGACGGACGCGCCGAAGGCTGTTGCTGCTATGAGCGCGATGGCGACAGCGATGACGAAGGCGAGGCGAGGAAAGCGCGTCATGCCGCGCCCTCAGCTGCCAGCGAGACCCTCATCCGTCGCGCCTTCGGCGGGCCCCCTTCTCCCCGAGGGAGAAGGGGGTTCCTGCACTGACGTTCCGCCCAGCAATGTCTCCCGAGGAAAGGGGCGTTCGGCGCCCCTTCTCCCTCGGGGAGAAGGTGGCCCGAAGGGTCGGATGAGGGCCTCGCCGGATGAGCGCCGCGCCTCACTTCGCCTTCACCTCCAGATCGCCAAAGGCGGTGCGGCCGTAACGATCGGGGTCGTACATGTCTTCGGCCGTCGCAGGCGGATAGATGTAGCGGCCGGGCGCAACGGCGCGCACGACATAGGCCATGGTGATGAAGGCCGACTGGCCTTGAGCGCGGTCGAACGCCGCAACGAAACGGTCGTCACGATATTCGGTATGCGCGGGCTCGACATCCTTGCTGAGCCAAGAAAAGGCTTCGACCGACCCGCCGTCGACCAAAGCCGGATTGTCGATCTCAAGTCCGGCAGGCAGGCGGTCGACGACGAGCAGCCGCGCGTATCGCGCTTGCGCCTCCGTCACTTTCAGCGAGACCACGACGCGCTCGTTCTGGACCATGCTTTGCAGCGCGTCGAGTTTCGTTCCGTCGAGCTTGTAGAAGGACCG
>DATDHT010000368.1:0-11213 GCA_036521435.1 Roseiarcus sp. | reverse complement strand
CGGCAAGCGCGTCAGCGGCGGCGGTCATCAGTGTTTCTCCCTCAGCTCTGAATAGAGGTAGGGGACCATGATCGCGGCGATGGTCATCAGCATGATGACGGCGCTCGCCGAACCGACCGCCATCTGATTGCGGGTGAAGGTGTAGGAATACATGAATGTCGAGGGCAGTTCGGCCGCGCCGCCCGGGTTCTTGCCGGTGACGGAGAGGACGAGATCATAGGATTTGATCGCCATGTGGGTGAGGATGATCAAAGCCGACATGAAGACGGGCCGCATGATCGGAATGATGATGCGCCGATAGGTCGCGTAGGCGGAGGCGCCGTCGATCTGTGCGGCCTTGAGGATCTCGCCGTCGATGCCCCGTAACGCCGCGAGGAACATCGCCATGACAAAGCCCGAGGTCTGCCAGACGCCGGCGATTGCCACGCAATAGATCATCATGCGCGGGTTCACGACCCAGTCGAAGTGGAAGCTCGTCCAGCCAAGGTCATGCACAGCTTTCTCGAGTCCGATGCGCGGATCAAGAAAAAGCTTCCAGGCCGTACCGGTGACGATGAAGGAGAGCGCGAGCGGATAGAGATAGATCGGTCTCAGGATGCCTTCGCCGCGGATCTTCTGATCGAGCAGGATCGCGAGCGCCAAGCCGAGCACGAGGCAGAAGATGACATAGAGTCCCCCGAACAGCACCATGTTGACGAGGGCGGTGTACCAATTCGACGGCGGATCGGTTTCGAACGTCCAGTTCCAAAGCTTGATGTAGTTTCCCCAGCCGATGAAATTGAAGTTGGCGAAGGCTTTGGAGTTGGTGAAGGAGATCAGGAGCGTCCAAAGGTTGAAGCCATAAACAAAGATGAGCACCAGCGCGAAGGACGGCGCAAGAACCAACCGCGGAATCCAGCCGCGAAGACGATCCTTGAGACCGGGGCGTGATCCCTGGACCGCGTAAGCGACGACGGGGTCGATCGCCGTAGTCATGCTCATCTCCTCCCGCGAACATTTCCTTAGGCGGCGGCGCAAACCTTCTCCCGCGCAGGCGGGAGAAGGTCGCTTACGATCATTTCGCGGAATCGATCGCCATGACGAGCTGCTTCACGGCCTCGTCGGAGGTCTTGATCTCGCCATGAAGGAACTTCGTCACCACGTCGTAATAGGCGGTCGCAATGGCGGGCGGCTGGGCATAATTCTGCGCCATCGAACCGAGGAAGGTTCCCTTCGCGTTCGCCGCCTTGATGTCAGCGATCGCCTTCTTTCCGCAAGCGTCGAATTTGGCGTCCGAAACATCCATCCGCGCTGGAGCGGAGCCCTTGATGACGTTGAATGCGATCTGGACTTCCGGGCTCATTGTCGTATCGGCGAGCACCGTTTGTGCGGCCTGCCGGTCGGCAGAAACCTGGAAGAAGGCGAACATGTCGGTGTTGTAGAGCACCGACCCATCCGTGCCCGGGAAGCGATAGCAGAGGTAGTCCTTGCCGGCTTCCTTGTTGGCGTTCTTGAATTCGCCCTTAGCCCAATCACCCATGACCTGCATGAGCGCATCGCCCTTGATGACCATGGCGGTCGCCAGGTTCCAGTCGCGCCCCGCATAGTTGGGGTCAAGGTAGTCGCGAAGCTTCGCGAGATTGTCGAAGCTCTTCTTCATCGTGTCCGACTTGAGGGCGCTTGCGTCGAGATCGATAAACGCCTTCTTGTAGAACTCGATGCCGCCCGTTGACGCCACGACCGAGTCGAACATGGTCGCCTCCTGCCACGGCTGGCCGCCAAGCGCGAGCGGGATGACGCCAGCCTTCTTGGCCTTGTCGAGCAAGGCGATCAGCTCGTCGAAGGTCTTTGGCTCCGTTCCGCCGATCTTCTCCATCAACGCCTTGTTCAGCCAGATCCAGTTGACCGAATGGATGTTGACGGGGACAGCGCCCCACTTGCCATCAACGGTCGTGAACTTCTGGAGCGCAGTCGGAATGACTTTGGCCCAGTCGCCCTTCGTCGCCAGCGGAGTGATATCGGCGAGCTTCCCGGCCTCCGAATAGTCCATCGCATAATAGCCGAGAATCTGGGAGGCGGTCGGCGGGTTGCCCGCCGCGACCATGGCTTTCAGCGTCGTCATTGCGGCGCCGCCTCCGCCGCCCGCCACGGGCACGTCTTTCCAACTATATCCCTGCTTGGCGACTGCCTCCTTGATCACGTTCAGCGCGGCGGCCTCTCCGCCCGATGTCCACCAGTGCAGCATCTGCACTTGCTTGCTGTCTTCGGCATACGCGCCGCCGGCGACGCCAAACATCCCAAGGGCGGTGATTCCGCCCATCAACAATGCTCTCGACCTCATGTTCTTGCCCTTCCTACGTTGCTCCCGCCGGAAGCTCTCCGGCGCCGGATCCAGAAACCGTTGATCGGCTCCCGATTATCAATGTTCTTCGCCCACGAAGGCGTCCCCATCCATATCGCTCAGCTTCTTCGTGACGAGGGTGAGGGGGGTTGCGGATCGACATGGCGAACGCCTATCGACCGGAGAACGCAGGCGGCCGCTTGCCGCGAAACGCGGCGACGCCTTCAGCGAGATCCTGGGTGAAGGCCGTGAGCGCCCCGGCCAGGCCCTCGATCGGCGCATCGCGATCCTCGCCTTCCGCAGAGTTGATCATCGCCTTGACCATTTGCACCGCGAGCGGCCCGCGCTTCGCAATATCGGCCGCAAGGGCCTCTGCCCGCGCGACGCCCTCGCCCTTCGCGGCCACCTCATCGACGAGGCCGAGCGTCAATGCCTCTTCGGCCGACAACATGGCGCCGGCCAAAGCCATGCGGCGCACGACGGAAGCGCCGAAGCGGCGCACGAGTCTCTGCGTGCCCGACCAACCCGGCGCCATGCCGAGCCCCGATTCCGGTAGGCCGAGCTTGATTCCGCTCTCGGCAATACGAATATCGGCGACGGCCGCCAGCTCGAGGCCGCCGCCAAAGGCGTGCCCGGTCACCGCCGCGATGAGCGGAACACGCAGGCGCGCGAGCGCCTCGAAGGCGCGATGCCCCGCGCGCGTCCAGTCGCGCCACATTTCGAGGGGAGGGAGGTCTCCCCAGGCGCCGATGTCGCCGCCGGCGCAGAACGCCTTGCCCTCGCCCGAGAGGATCGCGACCCGCGTTTCGGATGAGGCGTCGATGGCGCGCGCCGCATCGGCGAGGGCGTCGATCATCGCCCGGTCGAGCGCGTTCAGCTTATCTCGACGTTTCAACGTAAGCCGCGCAAGCGGTCCCTCGAAGCCAAGTTCGACAAAGGCGCTCACAGAGCCATCTCCGTCGCCGGGCGAAGCTGAAGATTGATCGGCGGGGGATGGAACAAGGCGGAATCCATTTTGCCGATGTCCGGCGCGACGCGCAGCGGAAACTCGGCCTGGGCGAGGACGTCGCGCTCGAGATCCATGCCGGGTGCGAGTTCGGTGACCGTGACGCCGTCCTTCTCGAGCCGCAGCACGCAACGTTCTGTGACATAGACGATTTCCTGCCCTTGATCGACCGCTCGCGGACCGGAGAACGAAATCTGCTCGACAGCTTCGACGATCTTCTTGACCTTGCCTTCCTTTGCGATCCTGACCGCGCCGTCATGGACCTCAAGCTTTGCCCCGGCGGTGAAATAGCCGGAAAAGACGATCTTCTTTGCTCGCGCGGTGATGTCAACGAAGCCGCCGGCGCCTGCGGTGACATGAGGGCGCACGCCGAGTTTGGAGACATTGACCGAGCCTCCGCGGTCGATCTGCAGGAACGAAAGCAGCGACATATCGAAGCCTGCGCCCTGGAAATAAGTGAACTGGTGCGGCGACTGGACGATCGCCTCGGCGTTGGAGGCGCAGCCGAACTGGAAGTCGAGCAGCGGCACGCCGCCAACCGCGCCTTGCTCGATCACCCAGGTCACCGCGCCATGCCGGCCTTCTTCGATGAGGATACGCGGCACGTTGGCCGAGATGCCGAAGCCGATGTTGACCGCATCGCCGTCGCGCAGTTCTTGCGCGACGCGCCGGGCGATGACCTTGGCGATGTCGAACTTCGGCGTTTCGAACGACGACAGCGGTCGAAAGACCTCCCCAGAGATCGCCGGTTCGTAGGCCGTATGCGTCGTCTGCAGTTGCTCCGGCGCGACCACGATGTAATCGACAAGAATGCCTGGAACGACGACGTCGTGGGGCCTCAGCGTTCCCGCCGCCGCGAGACGCTTGACCTGGGCGACGACAATTCCGCCGTTGTTACGCACGGCGAGCGCCTGGTCGAGCGGCCCGAGAATGCCGCCCTCGTGTTCGTAGGAGAGGTTTCCGCGCTCATCGGCGGTCGTCGCCCGGATGATCGCGACTTGCGGAATGATGCTTGGAAAGAAGAGCCAATCCTCGCCGGCGAAATCGACGCGGCTGACGATCGGATCGGCCGCCGCCTTGGCGTTCATCGCGCAGCCCTGGTGGAGAGGATCGACGAACGTGTCCATGCCCACCTTCGTCAGCACACCCGGCCGCTTGGCCGCGGCCTCGCGATGGATGTCGAACATGACGCCGGACGGCACGTTATAGGCGGGGATCGCGTCGCTCGTAATCATCTTCCAAATCTCCGGCGGCTCGGCCGAAGAAGGGCCAGACGGATAGGATCCCGCCAGAACGCGCGCGAGGCAGCCCGGCTTGGCGAGGTGATCCACGCCCTTGACGCCCCACATGTCCCCGGCGGCGATCGGGTGCAGTGTAGTGATGTTGTGCGGATGGCCCTCGGCGTCGAAACGGGCTCCGATCGCGGCGAGCGTCGCATCGGGACATCCGAGCGCGGACGAGGATGAGACAGTGACGACCGCGCCGTCGGGAATGAGACGGGCAGCCTCGCTTGCGGAAATGACCTTCGGCCTGGCCATTGCTGTCCTCAAACGGCCAGATCGACAGGAGTCTCCGCGCCGGTGCGCGCCGCGGCGGCGGCCGAGATCGCGACGCTGAGCGACTTGACGCCGTCCTCGCCTGTCGCTGAAGGAGCGCCACGCCCTTGAACGGCGTCCTGAAACAGGCGGATCGAGCGCGTGTACAGGCCCTCGTGATCGAGGTTCAGCTGCTCCTCGCCAGCGTCGGTTCGCAAGAAGACATCGCCCTTCGGCGCCTGGGTCATGCAGTCGCGGCCAATCAGCGAACCCGCATCTCCGTGCACCTCGAAGCCGGTGGTTGCGTATTTTGTGGTGAAGCCATCGTGAAATTGCGCCAGCACGCCGTTCGCGAAGCGGATGATTCCCATGGCGCCGTCCGCGAGCCCCTCGCGGCCCATGCCGCCGTTCGAGGTCATGGCCACAACCGAGTTTGGCTCGTCGTCGAGGACGAATCGAAGCGTGTCGGCGTCGTGAACTGTGATGTCGAGGATGACTCCGCCGCCCGCGTCGGGGCGGTCGAGGCGCCAGCCTTGCAGATGGGTGGGCAGATAGACGGAGTGGAACACCCGGGCGAAAAGCGGGGTGCCGATCCGCCCCTGCTTGATCGCCTCCCGCATCGCGCGATGCGTCGCCGCGTTGCGGAGGTGATGATTGGTCCCCATGACGATTCCGCGCTGACGGCATTCTGTGACCATTGCGCGCGCGTCCTTCAGCGACAACGCAAGCGGCTTCTCGCACAAGACATGCTTTCCAGCCGCCGCGGCGGCAAAGACCTGGTCGCGGTGCAACTCGTTGGTCGTGGAGATGTAGACGGCGTCCACGTCCTTGGAGTCGACCAGCTCTTTCAAGCTTGTCGTCGCATGCGCGATTGCATGCTTTTTCGCGTAACTCGTCGCGCGATCAGCGTTCGTGCTCATGACGGCGACCGCTTCGCCGCCGTTGGCGCGGAACGCGGCGATCATGTGCTCGGCGGCGATCGTGCTTGCGCCAATCAACCCCCAACGAAGCTTCTTCATCAATCGACTCGCTCATAGGGGCTAGCGGCCCGGCAGGATTTGCGAACGGCCAAGGTGGTCGGGCAGAGCACGGCTTCCGGCTCGAAGTCGCCGCTCGCGAGATGGCGCATGAGGAGTTGGGCGGCGCGCGAACCGAGATCGCGAGGATTGACCGCGACGCTGCTCAAGGCGGGACGTGTGTGCCTGGCTTCTTCGATATCATCGAAACCGATGACATCGAAGTCGACCCCCACCGAAACACTCGCCTCCATCAGCGCGCGCGTGAGCCCGATCGCGACAACGTCGTTGAAGCAAAGCGCGGCGGTCGCGGGTTCGTGGATGTTGAGCAGTTGGGGAACCGCTGTGCCGCCGCCCGAGTAGTTGGTTGTCGTTTCGATGACCAGCGAGGGGTCGAGGGAAATTCCAGCCTCTTCCAGAGCGAGTCTGTATCCCGCAAGCCTCTCCTCCCTGACCAGCATCGCCGAGACGCCGCCGACAAAGGCGACACGGGCGTGTCCGACGGCGATGAGATGGGCGGTGGCTTTTCGCGCGCCTTCCCTGTTCTCCGGGGCGACGAAGGACGCCCTGAGGCCCGGAAGGCGGCGCATCACTTGGACGACGGGCAACCCCGCAAGGAGAGGCTTCAGTTCGCTCGCCGAACTCCCCATCGCGGGCGCGAGCACAAGGCCCGCGGCCCCATGCTCGCGCATCGAGCGGATCACCTGCTGCTGGCGAATCGCATTTTCCGCGGTGTTGGCAAGAAAGGGGATATAGGCGCCGCCCTGGCACGCCTGCTCGATACCGATCGCGAGCTCGACATAGAAGGGGTTCGACAGGTCGTTGATGACCATGCCGATCACGCCGGACTTGGCGCCTCGCAGGGTCGCCGCCCCGCGATGATAGATGTAGCCAAGCTCGGTCATCGCGTCGGAGACGCGCTCGCGTGTGGTCTCGGCAACGAGCGAGCTTCCGCCGAGAACCAGGGAGACGGTCGATTTCGAGACACCGGCCCGGCGGGCGACATCGACGATCGTCGTGCGCCCCTCGCGAACCTCCATCTCCCCGCGTGTCGCGTTGTTCACTTTGGCATCCAATTGGTACGTTCCAATTCCAAGTGAAGATATTTTTCCAGCAAAAAGTGCAGAAGCTATGCATTCTTGCCGCTGGAATTGGAACGTGCTAAAAATCCAATAGCTGTTCTTTGCCACCCCGTCAACCCATCCCAGGACCAGACTTGAGCGCGACGATCCCCCAAGACATCCTCGACGCCCTCACCGACATCGAGATGCCGCGCCTCACGACAGAGAGGCCGGCGAACGGGACCGTCGTCGCCCGCGGCTTCTCGATTCCCTTCCATCGAAGCGAAGCCCTGATCCTCGGCAGCGGCGCCGCGGGACTGCGGGCCGCGGTCGAGATGAAGCGGCGCGACCTTGACGTCGCCATCGCGACTCAGAGCGCCTTTGGCGGCACGTCCGCATGCTCCGGCTCCGACAAGCAGACCCTCCACACCGCCAACGGCGCGGGAGAGGGCGACAATTATCGAGCCATGGCCGACGCGCTCGGCGCGGGCGGCGCAATGAACGAGGATGCGGCCTACATCGAAGCGGTGGGATCGTCGCGCGCGCTATCGTCCCTGCAGTTCATGGGACTGCCGATCCCGCAGGATCGCCTGGGGGGCGTGCTGCGCTATCAGACGGACCATGACGAGGTGGGCCGCGCAACGAGCTGCGGTCCTCGCACCTCGCGCCTCATGGTGCAGGTGCTGGCCAAAGAAGCCATCCGGCTCAATGTGCCGGTCTTCAATCATACGACTGCCGTGCGCCTCCTGATCGAACCAGGTGCAGTGCCCCGTTGCGTCGGGGTGGTCGCGATGTCGCCCAGGCGCCGCGCCGACAATAATCCCTTGGGGCTCGTCGTATTCTCAAGCGACATCGTCGTCACCGCGACTGGAGGGCCAGGCGAGCTCTATCGCGACAGCGTCTATCCCCGGCATTGCTTTGGCTCGCTCGGCCTCGCCATGGAGGCGGGGCTCGAAGCGGTCAACCTCACCGAGAGCCAGTTCGGGATCAGCACGTCGCGCGACAATTTTCCGTGGAACCTCTCGGGGACCTACGTCCAGGCGATGCCTTATATTTTTTCGCGCGATCCGCGCGGGAACGAACGCAATTTCCTGGCCGACGCTTATCGGACGACTCAGGAACTGGCGTCGAACGTGTTTCGCAAGGGTTACCAGTGGCCATTCCATGCCACCCGCATGCTCAATTTCGGCTCGAGCCTCGTCGACCTCGCCATCCTCAAGGAGAAAGAGGCCGGGCGCAAAGTGTTCATGGACTTCAACCGCAATCCGCTCCCCGTTCCGGGCGACGCCGAATTCGATCTCGACCGGCTCGATCCGGACGTGCGGGCCTATCTTCAGAACGCTGGCGCGCTCCTGGAAAAGCCGCTCGACCGGCTTCGCCGGATGAATCCTCTCTCGATCGAGCTTTACAAGCGCTACAAATCCGACATCACGCGCGAGCCGCTCGAATTCGCGGTCAACAATCAGCACATGAACGGCGGCCTCGCCGTCGACGGCTGGGGCGCGACCAGCCTCGACGGGTGCTACGCCGTTGGCGAAGCGGCGGGAACCCACGGTGTGACTCGACCGGGCGGGGCGGCGCTCAACGCCGGCCAGGTTCTCGGCACGCGCTGCGCCGAGCACGCCGCCGCCCGCCACACTATGCGGGCCTCGAGCGCGCCGGAGCCGGGGCTGATCGAGGAGGCGGTCGCGCGTATCGTCGACGTGCTCAAGGCGGACAGTCCGCTGACCGTCAAATCGATCCGAAGGGATGTCCAGGACCGCATGAGCGATCACGCCGGCGTACTTTGCAACGCGGCCGACGTGAAACAGGCGTTGGCCGCGGCGCGCGCGCTGAACGAGAACATCTGCCGGCAAGGGATCGCCTATTCCAGCGCGCCCGAAGCCCTGAAGGCGCTCCAGTGGCGGCAGACCGCTCTCCTGTCGGAAGCGGTGCTGACCGCGCTTGCGTTCTACATCGCGCGCGGCGGCGGCAGCCGCGGAGCGAGAGCGATCTGCGCTTCGGAGGGCGATCGCGTGCCCCAGGCTCGCATCGGCAGACGTGAAGACGTCCGTTTCGTGTCCGAGCGGGCCGAGGATCGCGCAGAGCAGATTCACGTGCGATTCGACGCTAGGGTCTTTGTCTGCGAGGCGCGCCCGGTTCGACGGTTGAACCGAGACGACAAACCTTTCTTCGAACGCGACTGGCCGGATTTTTTGACCGGCGCCATTCATAATCCGGTTCAATGGCCAACTCGGTAGCGCCGGCTCTAGCCGGAGGTCGCCCGAACCGGCTAGTCCCTCACGGGGACTGAAGTCGGCGCCGTACTGACGATCCCATTGCCTCAACGCTGAAGTCGGATCATTATCGTTTTCGTGACTGGGAGGGTTCCTTGCGGGTCGGCGTACACAAGCTGCCAATGAATAGCCCTAACGACGTTTCCGCTTTGGAGCGTCTTATGGACAATGGTCAGGTCAATCCGGCCGAGATTGTCGCAATGATCGGCAAGACAGAGGGGAATGGGGGCGCCAACGATTTTACGCGCGGATTTGCGACGCTCTCCTATTCGATGGCCCTCGCCAAGCGGCTCGGCGTCTCTCCTGAAGAGGTCGTGAAACGCGTCGCCTTTGTCTGGTCCGGCGGCACGGAAGGCGTGCTCAGCCCTCATGCGACCCTGTTCACACGCGGCGCTTCCGAAAAGGCCAGTGGAAAACGGCTTGCCTTCGGCGTGGGCGTGACACGCGATTTTGCGCCAGAGGAAGTCGGCACATTGGCGGAGGTTCGAGAAGTCGCTGCGGCGGTCAAGCGCGCGCAGGCCGAAGCGGGGATCACCGACCCCAAAGATGTCCACTACGTCCAGGTCAAAGGCCCGCTTCTCACTCCCGCCGCGATTGCCGACGCGGACCGACGCGGCGCCAAACTCGTCACGCGCGATCCCAACGGCTCAAAGGCTTTCGCCCGGGGCGCGACCGCGCTCGGCGTTGCGCTCGGGCTCGGGGAAGTCAAGGAATCCGACCTCAGCGACGCTGTCATCGCGCAGCGAAAGGACCTCTTCTCCTCCGTCGCCAACACGTCCGCTGGCGGCGAACTCAAGAATTGCGAAATCCTCCTGTTCGGCAATTCGGAGATGGCCGGCGGAGATTTGCGGATCGGCCACGCCATTCTTTCTGACGTCGTCGACGCTGACGCCGTGCACACCGCGGCGCGCGATGCAATGGGAGACCCTAAGGAGGCGATCGACCCCGAGCGCATCGTCGCGATTTTCGCCAAAGCCGAGGCGCCGCCGAACGGCATGCTGCGAGGACGCCGCACAACGATGCTGTCCGACGCGGACATCAATTACGAGCGTCATGCGCGCGCTGCGCTCGGCGCTGTCATTGCGTCTGTCACCGGCGACGCCGCCATCTTCGTGTCGGGCGGCACTGAACACCAGTGCAGGCCAGGGGAGGCGCCGATCGCCGCGATCGTCCGGGTCTGACCTCGGGGGATGGCGTGGGTATTGCATAGGGATATCTCGCAAGATCACCGGTTTTCGCGAGGGCTACTCGCCCAAGCGACATGAGAGGTTCGTTCCATGAAAACTTCACTTCCGCTGCGCCGTTCAGCCTTTTTAGCCGGGGTGTCATTGGCCGGTGTGTCATTGGCCCTCGCCTTGGTCGGCGCTTCGACCGCTCACGCGGAAGATAAAGCCGCGATTCTGCTGCCCGGAAGCGCCAACGATCAGAGCTGGAACGCGCTCGGCTACTCGATCCTGAAGAGCCTCGAGCCGCACGGCTTCAAGACGGCCTATTCGGAGAACGTTTCCGACGCCGACGAAGCCGAAGCTTTGCGCGACTACGCCAACCAGGGCTACGAGATCGTCATGGGCCATTCCGGGCGTTTCGTTTCGGCGATGGAGCAGGTCGCCCCTGACTTCGCCAAGACGCAGTTCATCGCGGTCAGCGGCAACGAAGGCAAGCCGCCGAACGTGATGTCGATAGACTGGAACAACGCGCAGTTTGGTTGTCAGCTTGGTCATCTTGCGGCCCGCATGAGCAAAACCGGCAAGGTTGGAGGCGTCTACGGATTGCAGGGCGTTCCGAACATAACCGCGCAAGCCGGCGGCTTCCGCATCTGTGCGGAGAAGGCCGGGGCGAAAGTCAGCATCATCTATATCAAGGATATGGAGGACGCGGCGGAGGCGAAGGAAGCGGCGTTCTCCTTGATTGCGGGAGGCGCCGACGTCATCACCGGCAAGCTCAACGCTGCCGAAACAGGACTCGTCCAGGCTGCGAAGGAAAAGAAGGTCTATGCGAC
>DATDHT010000367.1:0-2993 GCA_036521435.1 Roseiarcus sp. | reverse complement strand
GAAAGCGCAAGGGCCGAAAGCGCGCCACGGGATCGCGGGCTCCGAACCATCGCCAAGAATCGCGGCAAGGTCCTTGCCGCGTCGATGTTGAAACGCCACAATGCGCAGCGCCTCGAACAGATCAAACGCCAGATCACGGCGATCGAGGCGGCGATCCTCGAGCAGGTTCAGGCCGATCCCGACCTCGCCCAACGGTTCGCGATCTTGACCAGTATTCCGGGCGTCTCGGCCATAACCGCCTTCGCCTTGCTGATCGAAATGCTCGAGCTCGGCGCCCTCGAACCGGGACAGGCCGTAAGTCTCGCAGGCCTTGCGCCTGTGGCGCGAAAGTCGGGCCGCTGGAACGGTCGCGCCTTCATCCGCGGCGGACGCGCCGGCATGCGCCAGGCGCTCTCCATGCCCGCGCTGATCGCCGCTCGCTTTAACCGGACCTGAAAGCAAAATACGCCCAACTCACCAATGCCGGAAAGCCTGCCAAGGTCGCCCTCACCGCTGTCATGCGAAAGCTGATCCTCCTGGCAAACGCTCTGCTCAAGCCCAATCGCAAATGGGCCCAAAAACCCGCTTGATCAAAACGGATACTCTAGACGAGCGCGGCCGCGCCTTTCTTGCTTTTGATACCTCGGCCGTGGCCGAACGCTGTCGCGGCGTCAACGCGTCGCTGAGATAGGCTCGTAGACCTTCACGTGCTCGCGCTGCTTCGGGCCATAATGTCATCGATGGTGCGCTGGAACGCGGCGAAATCGAATGGTTTCCTCAGTGTCGACTGTGTGCGGTATCTCGGATCTATGCCGTCTTGCCCATGGCCCGTCGCCAGCGCCAACGGCAGGCCGCGGGCCATCAAGGCCTCGACGAGTGGATATGCATTGTCCTTGCCAAGCGACACGTCGACGATCGCCGCATCGATTTCGCTCTTGGCCAATTCCAGAGCCTTGGCCAGATTGTGTGCCGGGCCGACCACGTCGTGCCCTAGTTCTGACAGCCAATCCTGCAGCATCGCGGTAATCAACGGTTCGTCGTCGACAATTAGAATCTTCGCCATTCCAACCCCGGTCGCAGGCCAGCGGAATCTACCACAATCGAACTGGCGCACAAGGCGGAAGGCGCTCGAAACTCGAGAGATTCATCGACTGGATCGCGGTTCCCGCGCCGCTCGCGCTATCAGCGCAGCGGCTTGGAAGCGTGCGGCGATAGTCGTCTTTCCAGTGCCTAGCATACACCAAAGCATGCGAACCGCCGCGATCGGCGGCGCCGCCTCGATCGCTTCCATATCCTCCGTGTCCGAGCCGAACTTGCTGAGAATCTGCGTCGATGATCGGACGCGGCCGTGGGCCAGCATATCTCCGACCGCTCGAGGAACGGATGTGCGGCGAAATGGGCACTCCCCGGTCGCGACCGATCTGGCGGTCAACAATTTGCGCCCGTGTTGCGCGTATGAGGAAGCTGGGGCTCGCGCCGAGGCGACAGTTGCTGCCGAAGCGGGCGCAGCCGCGTTGCGGCTGTATGAGCCTCAAGCGACAAGAGTCACTCCCCCTCCGCCTTGAGTGCGCCCACGATGTCCGACAGAGCAAAATAGGCTGCAAGCACGAAGACAAGCCGGCGCCGGAGCAGCCGGCGGCTGGGATGAAACAACACCGGAACGGGCGGAGCGCGTGCGACGCGGTTAGGAAATCCCGGCCATTACGTCTTGCGGCGGCCGCGACGACAGTGGGGAAAAAATAGGAAGACAAGAAAGAAATAGGAAGACAAGATAGTAGGTAGAATCTCGCCAGTGATCGCGACGCCGAACACCTTGCCCTGGAGTAGCTTAAAGCCGGGCTGCAACGCCTTCGGAACCTTGAATGAATGCCGGTCCTGGCTCCCCTCAGTCCGGGGCTGCGAAGCCAGGATATCGAAGGCATAGCCGACCGCCATCTCACCATGGCCGTCGGCGAGAAGAGGTATGGCCGGCGCCGGCCACTGACAGCACCGCATCAGCGATGAGGCCCACGAGGAGCTCGCCCCGAGCTCCCGCCCAGCACGTAGAGCAGTGGCCAACCCCATAAGCGCTTGCGCCGCATGGCCTACGCCCTTATAAGCCAGCGTTGCTGGCCCCGAATAGGCCGCGGTGTCGGAGTGTAGCGCAGCCTGGTAGCGCACATCGTTCGGGAGAAGGCGGTACAGCAAATCTCTTGGAAATCTTTGCGCATTTTTATCACCCTTGCTCGTTTTCATCACGCTTTGTTCGCGTCAACATGCCCGGAAACTGCCCGTCACGCTCGATCATCGCCGCCGCCCTGTGATCGCATCTGCGACGCCTTTATGGCTCGCTGGATGAAGATGGCCATACGTGCGCTGAAGGGTCTCCATCGTCATCCCGAGGAAATCGGCTGTAGCGTAGGGATCGGCTTCGGCCTGCATCGCCCAGCTCGCGGCAGTATGACGTAGAACGTGTGGCGTCACTCCGGTCAGCCCAGCGTCAGCCGCTGCGCGACCGAACGCCTTTCGTATGCTCTTGACCGGCTTCCCGTTGAACTCGACTACGGATGCATTAGCGATCCCCATGCGGGCCCAACGTCGAAGGTGGGCGAGGAGACGGTCAGGAATACGGATCGACGGTTGTCGCTTCTTGGTCTCCCGGACGCCGCGCGCCCGCCGGTGAAAGACGCCGTTCTCAAGGTCGACGAAGCCACGTCCGACGGCTGCCGTCAGGGCCGCGCCGCAAACAGCGGACGACCGCGTTCCGGTATAGAGAGCCACCAGAATGAACCGGGCGACATGTCGGCGGCTCCGCCGGTCCGTCTCAGTGCCCTTCTGGATCTCCCGATAACGCCATGCCGCCCAGATCAAACGCGCTGCCTCCGATCGGGTCAGCCAGCGCTCGCGCGGGAGTGACTTATCGGGCAGCCAGATGCTGACTGGCCTCGTGCAAATCCCCTCCGTCCAAAGCAGTCGCGCCGCAGCGCGCAAATCCTCGAGCTCACGCCTCGCCATGCTGGCCGACCCGCGCTGTG
>DATDHT010000366.1:0-4522 GCA_036521435.1 Roseiarcus sp. | reverse complement strand
CGTAACGATGGTCGCGGGGACGCTGTAGCCGCCGAGTGTCCCGAAGCCGTTCAAATAGTCGTCGCTGGGATTGGCTTGCTGCCACCACATCCAGCCGCCGGAGAGCGTCACCGGGCCCCATCTGTACTTGGCGAGCAGCATGAGACCGCTGTTGTTCGACAGCGTCGCTTTCAGGTCGTCGGGACCGTAGAAGTTCGGGATCCCGTTGGTGCAGCCGGTCTGGCCCTTGAGGGGGCCTTTGGTGGCGGTGGAGCAGGCGCCGGTGAAATTAGAGAGGCTGACCGCATTCTGGGCGTAACTGCCGACGACGTCCATCGAGAAGAGGCCGCCGAAGCCTTCAATGTCGGCGCCGATATCGCCTTGATAGAGGCCGGTCGTGCCGTTGCCCTGGTTATAGCCGCCCCATTGGACCAGGGCCCCGCCGTGAAAATTCTCATAAGACACTCTGTACTTCACGCCGGTGTTGGCGCGGTTGGTCTCCGTGTCGCCGAAGCCCGCGTAGGAGCCGGAATAGCCGAGCGCAGAGAACGCATAGGAGCCGCCCATCGGATCGTAGGCAATGACGCCATCGAGCGTCAGCGAGGTCACCCGGCCGACGGTGAGCGTTCCGAAAGTCTTATTGCTGAGGCCGATGTATCCGACCGAGTTGTCAAATTGCCCGGCGCGACTCGAGTCGCTGTTTGCGCTCTGGAGGACCAGCGGCAGGCCGTTGTTCTGCACGAGCGAGCGTGGCGAGTTGACGATATCGCCAGTATAGGGGTTGAATCCGGCTTCCACCGCGCCGACCAGCGACCAGCCCGGAAGCCATGGAATCGCCTCCTTCATATTGATTCCGACCACCGATTGGCTGATGCCGTTCGGCGTCCATAGCCACTTGGCTCCGTAGCTCTGCTTGCCGACGAAACTGTAAACGCTGTTGGAGTACGGCCCGCTAGCGGGGGCGCCGTTGGAGCTGTAGCCGAGGCCAACGTCGACCGTTGCATAGACGGTGATGCCCCCGTAGCTCAAAGGACAATCCGCTGCGCTTGAATTCAAATAGGTCCAGAGGCTCGAAAAACAGTTCACCGGCGCAGGCGCCGGAACTGATTTGGTTGTCGGCAGATCAGCCGCGTTGGCCGCGGACGCCAGCGAAATTCCGATGGCGAAAATGCCTATCCGAGCCTTCATACGTCCCCCGATCGAGTTGGCGCGATTTGTGGCGGAATGGAGTTGCACACCTCAGTATCTTATGTCTATCGAAGTAATATAATTAAATCAAGCGATCCCTTGTGACGAAGGTTCGGGAGGCGGTTCGCCGCGTCGCTTCAGTCTTGGAAGGCGTATTGCCGCAGAGCAATTGGCTCTTATAGCGATATCTGTTGGCTTGTTATATGCGCGGCCAATTCTGGGCGTCTTGGCTGGGCTTTGACCCGGCCATCCACGAGACACGGCCGGCCAATCCAAGGCATTGATCGTATTTAGTTATCTTTGCGGATGACCGATGGCGGAGCGGGGGAAGCGTGGAGGGCCGGCACAAGGCCGGCCATGACGGCGGAGGCAGGTCAATCAACAGGTATCGCTATAAGCGCCAAACAATTTCTCGCCAAAAACAGAATGACGTGTATAGTCAATCGGAGCGGAAGAAAATCGCCAGGCGTTGAATGAAGTTGGGCGCGCCGCTGATTCTGACTTTTGAATCTGGAAAAGGGCCTGCGAAGGAAATGGCGAAACGAAACGACGATCAAGCCATTGAAAATAAACGATTCCGCGAAATCGCTGATTCGGCGCCATCAATGATCTCAATGACTTACGGCGCGATGCGAAACGTTTGGTTTCGTTTGGCGAAACGAATCCTTTCGTTTTCGCGATTTTTGGCCCCGTCAACGCAAGAAACGAAACAGGCGTTGCGCGCCGGGACGGCGGCTATGAGCT
Source organism: Roseiarcus sp. (assembly GCA_036521435.1). Classification (GTDB taxonomy): domain Bacteria; phylum Pseudomonadota; class Alphaproteobacteria; order Rhizobiales; family Beijerinckiaceae; genus Roseiarcus. The sequence goes on along the minus strand of DATDHT010000366.1, from coordinate 2,611 downwards.
GAAAGGCGCGTGGCCCGGAACAAGGTGTATAGGCGAGGCGGAAAGGAGCGAAAGCATTGCGCAAAAGAGCACGTAACTCATTGAAAGAACTAGCGCGCGTAACTTGTGCGCGAGGCCGAGCGGGCGCATTCGAGAGAGGAGGGAGGGCGGAATGCTTCCCGGCTTTACGCAAGCGACCGCCATCCTCGACGAGCGTGTTCTGTGTGAGTTTCGCGGCGATAAGGAACAAAGCTGATGACAGCCGGTGAAGTGCGGATGCTGGCAACTCTGGTCAGCGAACTCGGATCGGCGAATTTCAGGACGGCGGTCAGCGCCAACTTCGGCAACCTCGCCGATGATGCCGAGGTCGCGCTCGATGTCGTCGCGGTGCTTTTCCCGCCGAGCGCGCCATTCGACGTCGCTGCTGGGGTATTGCTCGAGATCGCCGCTTATTGGGCGCCGTCGATCCACATCACAGCGGATCCGAATCCGATCGTCGACGCCCAGACGACCATGGGCCGCGGCGGTCGTGATTGAGCTTCGCCATAAGTCGGAGAATGCGCCTACCCGTCGAGGCCGATCGGCTTATCGGAGTCGCCCGGCATGACAAGTTCGGGAACCTGCGTAAAACTCCAGGCGCCGGAGGCCTGAAGGTCGAGCACCCAGACGAGGTCGTAAACGTGACCCGGCCACCTCGCCGGAACGCCATCCCCGCTGCCGCGAATGAGGCTGGCAATCTCGGGGATCGCTTCGTGTCGCCAGGAAATGAGAACCGGGTCTTCGGCCGCCTTGACCGCCGCCACCAGTTGAGGCTCCTGACCGTTCAGGAAAGTCCTGACGGGAAGATTGAGCGCCGTCGCGAGCGGCGCAATCGTCTGCTTCGGCCGCAGACTTTCCGATCCCGAGGCGAACAGGCTTCTGGGCCTTGCGAGCGGCGGTCTCGGCAAGGCTCCATCGGCGGGATTGAACAGGCCGATGAGAGCGTTGGCTCGCTTCCATCCGGTCAGGCTGAGAGCCCTGGGGTTCTCGGCGCCGTTTGGCATGAGCCCAGGGCCGCCGTCGCCGTTTGGCTTCTCCGCATGGCGAATGAGCATGATCTTGGCCGCCGGCATCGCTTGCTCCGCTTCCCCAGTCGTCGCTTTTGCCGCTTCGCCGCCCCGTTCAACCAAAGCGGTCCGCGCGCGAGGGAGTGCGGTCAAACCCAAGACATTTAGCCGCTTGCCGTCGAATGTCCAAGGCGCCGATGCAGCGAGTCTCGCGGCGGTCATGCGGCGCACGCAGACGCCGCGCGTTGAGCCCGATGGGTCGGTCGATGCGTCCGGGCCGGGGAACGCCGGCTCCCGGCAATATCCCCTAGGCCGCGCCCTCAATGGCCTTGGCGCGCTCGGCGCGCTTGCGGTCGTTGGGGTCGAGGCGCCCCTTGCGCAGGCGGATCGACTTCGGCGTCACTTCGACGAGCTCGTCGTCCTGGATATAGGCCAGCGCCTTCTCGAGCGTCATCTGCATCGGCGGAGTTAAACGCACCGCCTCGTCCTTGGAATGGGTGCGGATATTGGTGAGCTTCTTGCCCTTGAGCACGTTGATTTCGAGGTCATTGTCGCGCGTGTGCTGGCCGACGATCATGCCCTGGTAGACCTTCCAGCCCGGCTCGATCATCATCGGGCCGCGGTCCTCGAGATTCCACATCGCGTAAGCCACCGCCTCGCCGGAATCATTCGAGATGAGCACCCCGTTGCGGCGCCCGGCGATCTCGCCCTTCCATTGGCCCCAGTTGTGGAACAGGCGGTTCATGATCGCGGTGCCGCGCGTGTCGGTCAGCAATTCGCCGAGATAGCCGATGAGGCCGCGGGTCGGCGCCAGGAAAACGAGGCGCAGACGGCCGCCGCCGGACGGGCGCATCTCGATCATCTCGCCCTTGCGCTCGCTCATCTTCTGGACGACGACGCCCGAATGCTCCTCGTCGACGTCGATGACGACTTCCTCGATCGGCTCCAGGATTTCGCCGGATGCGTCCTTGCGGAACAGCACCTTCGGCCGCGACACGCCGAGCTCGAAACCCTCGCGGCGCATCGTCTCGATCAGGATCGCAAGCTGCAATTCGCCTCGGCCGGACACGACGTAGGAATCGGAATTAGGGGCCGCCTCGACCTTGAGCGCGACATTGCCTTCCGCTTCCTTGAAAAGCCGGTCGCGAATGACGCGGCTCGTGACCTTGTCGCCTTCGGTCCCGGCGAGCGGGCTGTCGTTGACGGAGAAGGTCATCGACAGCGTCGGCGGATCGATCGGCTGAGCGTGCAGCGGCTCGACTTCTTCCGGATTCATCAGCGTGTCGGCGACGTTGAACTTCTCCAGACCCGCGATCGCGATAATGTCGCCGGCGACCGCCTCGTCGATTGGCGCGCGCTCGATGCCGCGGAAGGCGAGGATCTTGGAGACCCGGCCAGCCTCGACAAGATCGCCCTCGCGGTCGAGCACTTTTACCGGCGTGTTGGTCCTGATCGAGCCCGAGAACACGCGGCCGGTGACGATGCGGCCGAGGTAGGGGTTGCTCTCCAAGAGCGTGCCCAGCATGCGAAAGCCGCCCGCGCCGACCTTCGGCGGCTCCACATGCTTGAGCACCTGGTCGAATAAG
>DATDHT010000365.1:0-4305 GCA_036521435.1 Roseiarcus sp. | reverse complement strand
CCTTGAGTTTTTTGACCTGGGCCAGGAACTTGTCGAGAAATTCGTCGTGGATCGTCTTGTGCAGGTACATGCGGTCGTTGCAGGTGCACACGGAGCCGCCAAAGAAGAACTTCGAGGTCACTGCGGCGTCGACTGCCTTGTTGACATCGGCGTCGTCCATGACGATGAAGGGCGCCTTGCCGCCAAGCTCGAGGCGGATCGGCTTGATGCGTTCGGCGCCGAGCGCATAGATCTCGCCGCCCGCGCGTACGCTGCCGGTCATCGAGATGAGGTCGGTGCCCTTGTGAGACACAAGATGCGCGCCAACGGTTCGGCCATCGCCAACGACAATATTGATGACGCCCTCCGGTATGCCGGCGCGCCGGCTGAGCTCGCCGAGCACCAGCGTCGTCAACGGCGTTAGCTCGTGCGGCTTGACGACGATGGTGTTGCCCGTCACCAGCGCCGGGCCGACCTTGCGGGCGAACAGCGCAGCAGGGAAGTTCCAGGCGGTGATGCCGGCGACGACCCCATAAGGTACACGCTGAATCCAGATCTGCTCGTCGCGGCCTTCGCCAGGCAGGATCTCGCCCTGGAGTCTTCGAGCGCTCTCGGCGGCGTAGCGCAACAAAAGGGCGGCGAAATTCGCGTCGATGCGCGATTCCGCCAGGAGTTTCCCCCCTTCGGCGGTAAGCAGGTGAGCGAGGGTCTCAGCATTTTCGTCGATCAGAGTCGCAAATTTATGGAGCAGCGCGCCGCGCTCCATCGGTGTTCGGCGGCTCCACTCGGGCTGAGCCTTGCGGGCCGCGGCGACCGCGCGGTCCGCGTCTTCGGTCGTGGAGGAAGGCACCGCGGCGACGAGGCTCTCGTCCTTAGGATTCGCGATCTCCCGTCGTTCCCGGCTTGCGGAATCGACCCACCGGCCGCCGACATAAATCTGCCCTTCGCCGATGCCGAAGTCGCGCATGGTCTGGATGGTCATTGCAGATCTCCTCTATGTGTCCGGTTCACGTTCATTTGATGATGCCGATCTTCTCGCGGTCGATCGTGATGAACACCGAGAGCACAAGCACGAGGCCCTTCACGATGTTCTGGAAATAGGGATCGAGTCCGATGATGTTCATTCCATTCGAGAGTATGGTGATGATGAGCGCGCCGAGGATCGTGCCCTGGATGCTCCCGACGCCTCCGGTCAGCGGCGTGCCGCCGACGACGACGGCGGCGATCGCGTCAAGCTCGAGTCCCTCGCCGAGTTGCGCCGTCGCAGCCATGGCGCGGGCGCCTTGAAGCAGCCCGGCCATGCCGCAGAGCAGACCTGAGAGCACGAAGATCAGGACCTTCGTTCGATCGACATGAATGCCGCTCAAATGCGCAATGCGCTCGCCCCCGCCAATCGCCCGCACCTCGCGGCCGAAGACAGTCAGGTTGAGCATGAAGGCCGCGATGCCGATCAGGATCACGGCGATCAGCACGGAATTCGGGATTCCACCCGTGCGGCCGGAATACGCATCGAGGAACGATTCGTTCTCAATCGAAACCGGGGCGCCGCGAGTGAAGTAGAGGACGATTCCGCGATAGACGACCATCGCCCCCAGCGTGACAATGAAGGAGGGGACCTTGCCCTTCGCAACGATCAATCCGTTGATCAGGCCGCACACGACGCCAATCGCGCAGGCTGGCAGGATCGCCAGGACGCCGATACTCCCCGACGCTTTCGCAGCAAACAGCGCGGCGATCGCGACGATGGCGCCGACCGAAAGATCGATGGAGCCGGCGATGACGACGAAGGTCATGCCCAGCGCGGCGACAAGCAGCACGACTGCCTGCTGCGCAACGATCATCAGATTGTTGAATTGAAGGAAGCGCGCTGAGGTCAGCGAGAACGCGACCGCGAGCGCGATAAGGAGGAGGATTGGGAAAAAGCGTCGCACGCCCTCGCGCCCGAGAATGCGACTGACGTGCTGTTCAGCGTCGACGTGAGGCTTGGCGGGAGTCATGCCGGTCTCCTCACGTCATGTGCCGGATGATCGCGTCCTCGGACGACGAGGCGGGATCCTCGATCCTCGCCACAATCCGTCCCGCGCGCATGATCAAGATGCGATCGCTGAGGCCGATCAGCTCGTTCAGATCCTCGCTGGCGAGAAGAATGCCGAGACCTCGATCGGCGGCCTCGCGCAACGATCGGTAGATCTCGGCCCGCGCCCCGACATCGACGCCGCGGGTCGGATTGTTGAGCAGGAGCACGCGAGGATCGACCGCGAGGCATTTGCCAAGCACCACCTTCTGCAGGTTGCCCCCACTCAGCGTACCCGCCCGCGTCTGGGGCGCCTTGGTTTTGATGGACAGGCGCCGGATCAGCGCGCTCGAAAGTTTCTTCGCTTGCGCATGGTCAAAGAGCGGCCCGCGACGCGGTGGGCGCGCCATCACGAGATTGTCGAGCACGCTCGCGCCGACGATAAGTCCCTCGCCCGTTCTATCCCCTGGCAGATAGGCGATGCCCTTCGCCCAGGCCTCGGCAGGAATGCGAGGACGGAACGGCGCGCCGCTGAGCCTCATCTCGCCGGAGAGCAGCGGCGCGACTCCAGCGGCGATCTCGAGAATGCGCTGACCGCCGGCTTCCTTGAGCCCGGCGATCCCGACGATCTCGCCGCCCCCAAGCGTGAGCGAGCTTGGCTTGACGCGCTCGTCGGCGATGTCCTCAAAGCGCATGAGCGTGTCGGATGACGCTTGCGCCGCGTGTGGCGGAAAGAGGCCCTTCGACAGGTCGCGGCCAACCATAAGGCTTTGGATCTGATCACGGCTAAGCTCGTGGGCTGCGTGGTCGCCGACCTTGTGTCCATCCTTGAGGATCGTCAGCGCGTCGGCGACGGCGCCTACCTCGGCGAGGTGATGGGAGACGAAAGCGACGATGAGGCCTTGCCGTTTGAGCGCCCGCATCGCTTCGAGAACGATGTCGACCTCGCGATGATTGAGGAATGCTGTCGATTCATCGAAGAGCACGGCTTTCGGCGACGCCGACAGCGCGCGGGCGACCTCGATGCATTTCCACTGCCCGAGATCGAGAGCGGAAAGGGGCTGCGAGACCGAAATCTCAGCCGAAAAACTGTCCAGCAGAGCCTGTGCGGCGCGGTTCAAACCGCCGCGCCTAAGCAGCCCATGGCGGCGGAAGCCGGCGAGCCGGCCCGCAAATATGTTCTCTGCAACCGTTAGCGACGGATTGATGGTGATCTCCTGGAAGACGAGCCCGACGCCGCGCCTGGTCGCATCCGTCACCGATCTCGGCGCATAGGGCTGGCCATCCAGAACCATGCGTCCCGAATCCGGCCGCTCGGCGCCGGCGAGGATCTTGAGAAGCGTCGACTTGCCGGCGCCGTTCTCGCCGACGAGGGCGTGAACCTTGCCTGGCTCGAGCGCAACGGAGACGTTCGACAACGCAGGCGTGTTGCCGAAACTTCTCGATAGGTCCTCAGCGACGATCCTCACCGAACGTCCATGGCTCTGATCGCGGTGAGGGCCGAGCGAACCCGGCCCTCACGCGCGAAAGTTTACTTGGAGTATTTCAGTTCGAACGAAGCTGGCGCGGCGTCCGGGGTGTAGACCCGCGAATGCGCCTTGAAATCATAAGGCGGCACCCCGCCGGGAAAGTCCGCCTCGAACTGCGCGATGCGATCCTTGGTGAGGGGCAGGAGCTTGAGCTTGACGTTGTCCTGATCCTTGGGCACCGCCTTGCCCTTGATCTGGTCGTAGAGCATCACCAGCGCGAATCCCCCTTGAAGCCAGTGGCCGCCGATGTCGAACAGCAACTCGCCGTTCTTCACCGCCTCCACGTTCTCCGGGTTCAGGTCCATGGCGACGACGATGACGTCCTTGCCCGGCTTCTTTCCGGCGTTCTTGAGCGCGGTCATCACGCCCGTAGCCGTGCCGCCGTTGGCTGCCCACACGCCCTTGATGTCGGGATGGCCCTGGTAGAGCGATTCAAAGACGGTTTGCGAGGTGTCGCGGACAAAATTGCCGTCCACCTCGCCGGCGACGAGGACTTCCGGATGGACTTTAAGCGCGTCTTCAAGACCCTTGCGCCGATCAATGGCGACAGATGTTCCCGCCGTGCCGTTGACCACGCCGATGAGCTTCTTGCCATTGGCGTCGGCGGGTATGGCGGCGAACAACGCTTCGGCCATCTGGCGTCCTGCATCCTCGTCGCTTGGACCCACGAACGCCTCATAGTTGGGGAAGCGTTCGGACTGCGGCGAGAAATCCGGATAGCTGTCGGTGAGGATGACCGGGATGTTGGCGTCCTTGGCGAGGGTCAAGCCGCGCGCGGCGGTC
>DATDHT010000364.1:0-6954 GCA_036521435.1 Roseiarcus sp. | reverse complement strand
CAACCGCGGCGATGTGATGATGGTTCTGGCGGCGGTGCTCTACGCCGGCTACACGATCGGCCTTCGCCAGCGGCCAAAGGTTTCGGGGGTCAGCATGCTGGCGGGCATGGCGCTCGCGGCCTTCGTCACCTCGCTTCCGCTGATGATCTGGGAAATCATGTCCGGCGGATTCGTCTGGCCGACCTGGGGCGGCCTCCTGGTGCTCGCCTTTGTCGCTCTCGGGCCGGCCTTCATCGCGCAGCTGACCTACATGCGCGGGGTCGAATTGATCGGACCGGGCCGGGCGGGCGTGTTCGTCAATCTGGTGCCGGTGTTCGGCGCGATCATGGCGGTTGTCATCTTGGGCGAGCCGTTCGCCCTCTATCATGTCCTCGCGCTCTTGTTGGTTGTCGGGGGCATCATCATTGCGCAAAGAAGCTCAGCGGCCGCTCACCGTTAAGCGCTGCCAGAACCCAAGGAGATCGAGATGGCGTGGATTGAACTGAAGCCGGAAGGCGCGGGCCCGATTCGAGCCTGGCGCGCCGATCCGACCGGCAAGCCTCGCGGCGGGATCGTCGTCATCCAGGAGATTTTTGGCGTCAATTCGCACATTCGGTCGGTCGCGGACCGGTTCGCGGCCGAGGGCTACCTCGCCGTGGCGCCAGGGATCTTCGAACATATCGAGCCCGAGTTCGACGTCGGCTACGACGCGCCTTCGAGAGAGCGCGGCATGGCGATCATGGGCAAGATCGACCGCGAGCAGATTTCCCGCGATGTCGCCGCCGCGATCCAAGTCGCCAAGGAAGGCGGCAAGGTCGGCATTGTCGGCTTCTGCCTCGGCGGCACCGTCGCCTGGGGAGCGGCCGGTCAGCTCTCGGGCTTGAGCGCCGCGGTCGGATATTACGGCGGCGGGATTATTGGGCTCAAGGACTTGAAGCCCAAGGTCCCCACGCTGCTGCATTTTGGCGAGAAGGACCAGCATATCCCCGTCGCCGGGGTGAAAGAGGTGGCCGCCGCCCACCCGGACGTCGAGGTCCACATCTATCCCGCCGACCACGGCTTCAACTGCGACCAGCGGGAGAGCTACGACGCGCCGAGCGCCAAGCTTGCCTGGACGCGAACGCTGGAGTTCTTGGGAAAGAATTTGGGGTAGGGGCGACGCTGTGGCGACGCCGCCGGCGTCTCGGCAACGCCAAATAAATGCAAGTAAATCCAAGGAATTCCAAGGAAATTAGCTTGCATTTCCTTGGATTCCTTTGGCCAAAACGGGGCTTTTCAATGGGTTACGGCGAATCCAAGTAAAAAAATCCTTTTCCGTCGCCCAGGAGCTATAATACGGTTCAAGAGAGTAGCTAGGCTCTCAATCTGTCTCCCTGGGAGGCGGCCAAGGAGGCTGACCGGTCGAAGCAGAAAGACTAGCACGTATGTTCTGTTTTGACAAATTAATTGCAATTGATTTCTGCTCTCCCGCCTGGAGCGAAACCACCGGTCAGGCGCGATGTCGAGCCTGAGCCGGCGCCCTGACCGTTCGCCGGACGCGCGGCGCTGAAGGGCTCATGTCAGCAGCCTAATGGGACGCTCCGGCCGCCGGCAGCGCTCCGCCGAAGCCTAATACAATCGCATTTCTGGACGTAAATCATCACGCGACCAGCCATTCCGCCATTTCCGGGCAAAGCCTGCCCCGCGGCGCGAGGGTGGAGTGGCGGCCTTGGGCTTAGGGCCACCGCCGCTCCAGTTGTTTAAACCCCCTCTTAAAGACGATGCGCCACGACAGGGCTCGGTCAACTGAGGCGGCGGTGGGCCACCCGCCTCATGCTGGCGCCGCCAAGCCTCACGGAAGTCTTTCGTAGCCCCCCGCGCGCCAAACGTTCATTTCGTAGGTCATGCCCTCGGCGTCGCCTTTGGCGTCGAAGGCCACAGGACCGAACACGGTGGCCACAGGACCGCCTGCGCGCAGTGCGTGCGCGACCGCGGCGCCGTCTGTCTTAGCCGCGCGCCGGACGCCTTCCGCCAGCGCCTGCACTGTCGCGTAACTGAACAACGTGAAGCCTCCCGGCGCGAAACCCGTCGCCCGGAACTCGTCGACGACGTGTTTGGCTGTCGCCAAACCAACCGGATCGCGTACAAACGGAAACAAGGTTCCTTCGGCTGCGGTCCCTGCGATCTGCCAGAATTCGGGCGTCACGAAACCGGACGTCGTCACCATTTGGAATTTGACGCCCTGGTCGGCGGCCTGGCGCAGAATCAGCCCGCCCTCGGTCGGATAGCCACCGTAATAGAGGACTTCGGCCCCAGCCGCTTTCAGCTTGCCGACGATGGCGCTGTAGTCCTTCTCGCCGGGATTGATCCCCTCGTAGAGGATTTCGTGTACGCCGGCGGCGTTTAAATTCTCTTTGACTCGGTCAGCTAAACCCTTGCCGTAGGTGCTCTTGTCATGGACGAAGGCGATTGTCTTGCCCTTGTACCTGTCCGCCATCCAGGCGCCCACCATTTTGCCTTGACTGTCGTCGCGCGCATAAAACCGCATGATGGTCGGCCAGCCCTTGGCGAAAGCGTCGTCGGTGAGCTTTGAATTGACAGAGGCCGGGGTCATCATCAGCACGCTATACTCGGCATAGACCTCGGAAGCGGGGATGGAAGCGCCCGAGCAGACGTGGCCGTCCACCAGACTGATTTGTTCGCCGATCACATGATTGGCGACCGACACGGCTTGCTTGGGATCGCAGGCGTCGTCCTCGATCGTGAGGACGATCTTCCGCCCGTTCACGCCGCCAGCCTCATTAATGTCCTTGGCCGCCATCTCAGCGCCGCGCTTGACCTGATCGCCCGCCTCCGCCAGCGAACCGGTCATCGAGCCGGCGACCGCAATCCGAATGTCCTGAGCGGACGCGTCGCGAAAGCAAAAAATCAGCCCCGCGATGAGCAAGGCCCTTGCAGCGATCGGCAACCCCATTGCCGCCTCCCTTTGTCTATGGTCGCCCCAGGAGGGGCCCCTTTCCCACATTCCGCGAACTCAGAAGTCGCTGGCGAGGCCCTTCACTTCCCAGTCGCCATAGCGCGCCGGGTCCAGGCCGCCGCGGCCATTTCGTTCGTTCGGCGCCTCAGGCTTGGACTGGGCGCGGCGCGCCTCTGCCTCAGCCAGCGCCCGTCGCGCCGCCGGTGGCAGTTCGCGAGCCACCGGCTTGGACGTCTGGGGCGAGTCACCTGAGTCCGGAAGGTGGTCGCTCATCCTCGGCACTCCTCGATCCCGTTTCGTCACTCGCCGGCTGACGGTCCCGTTTCCCATTCAGCCGGACGCAAGACCGCCGTAGATTTCGCGTATAGTCCTCACCTTGGCGATCGGCAATTTTGATTCGAGGCGAGGCTTTTTGGCGCGACAATCGGGCGGGTTTCATGCGGGCCGTTCCGAAGCGCCGGCCCCTCCGCCGCCGGGCCTGGCGGCGCGGGTCGCTGCGGCGCGCGCGGTCGCCGAAGCCCTAACCTCGTCGCGGCCGCTCGAAGAGCGGCTCGCCGCTGACCTCGCCCAGCAAAGAGGCGGCCTCGACGCGCGTGACCGGGGGCTGGCGCGCTCGATCGCCACCGTGTCGCTCCGCCGGCTCGGTACGATCCGCAAGGCGCTGGCGCGGCGGCTCGAAAAGGGGATGCCCAAGCGCGGCGGCGCGTTGGAATGGACGCTCGTCGTCGCCGCGGCGCAAATCCTCTTTCTCGATATTCCCGACCATGCCGCGGTCGACCTCGCGGTGAAGGCGACCCGCGCCGAGCCGGCCAGCGCCCCCTTCGCCGCGCTCGCCAACGCCGTGCTCCGCGCAATCGCCCGCGACCGCGACGAAATCCTGGCAAGCTCCGACCCCCTGGAGGACGATACGCCGGCTTGGCTCGCCCAGCGCTGGCGCTCGACCTATGGCGAGAGCGTCACGCGCGCCATCGCCTCAGCGCATCGCTCGGAGCCGACGCTCGACCTGAGCGTCAAAAGCGACCCCGCCGGTTGGGCGGAGCGGCTGGGCGGAATCGTGTTGCCGACGGGCTCGGTGCGCCTCGACACGCACACGCCGGTCGCCGAGCTTGAAGGTTATGCGGACGGCCAGTGGTGGGTGCAGGACGCCGCGGCGGCGTTGCCGGCCAGGCTCCTGCGGCCAGCTCCTGGCATGCGGATCGTCGACCTTTGCGCCGCGCCGGGCGGAAAAGCAGCCGAACTGGCCGCAGCCGGGGCCGATCTCACGACGGTCGACCGCTCGGCCGAGCGGCTCAAGCTGCTCGCCGCCAAATTCGCGCGGCTACGCCTTCACACGGAGGTCGTGGTCGCCGACGCCCTCACCATCAACGCGCCGCCCTTTGACGCCGTGCTCCTGGACGCGCCGTGCAGCGCGACCGGCACCATCCGCCGCCACCCCGATGTCGCATGGATCAAGCGTCCGGGCGACCTCGCGCCGCTTATCAAGCTGCAGGCGGACCTCCTCAATAAGGCGATCGCGCTGGCGCGGCCAGGCGGCGCGATTGTCTATTGCGTATGTTCACTCGAACCCGAGGAAGGCGAAGCCCAGATCGCCGCGGTCCTGCGCCGCAACCCGGACGTGCGGCGCTTGGGCGTCACCTCCGAAGAGGTCGGCGGCATCGCCGAGTGCCTCACCCCGTCTGGGGATCTGCGCACGCTGCCCTGCCACCTGTGGGGCGAGGACCCGCGGCGCTCGGGCCTGGACGGATTCTTCGCCGCGAGGCTGGTGAAGGCCGACTAGTCTTCAGTGGAAGAATGAAAATGGGCTTATCCCGCGCTGGCGTAGCCACTCGGCGCTGTTCTGCGCCTCGTATTTCGCCTGATTATCGACGTTCCACTGCCGCTCTCTCGGGGTGAGCGACTGGGTGGGGATCACAGGTCCCCATCCAACGCTGCCCCAGGAAGACGAATTGCCCTCTTGAGCGAGAGCTGCGCCAGACAGGAGAGCCAGTCCAGCGGCGAGACCGATGAGTGAAACAGCTTTGAACATTGGTTTTTTCCTATATGGGGCGCTCTATTCGGACAGCGCGCGTGAGAGGGGTCCGGTTATAACCCCTCAGCGTCACGGAATATTCACTCACCTGAAAACCGAGAGGCGCTAATGGCGGCCGTAGCCGCCATGATGGCGAACCCAGGCAGCGCCAGCTCTCGCGCGCATCTTGCTCTCATTGGCGTGGTTCCACGAGCGCTGGAAGGGCGTCAGCGACTGCGTTGGCACCGTGGGGCCGTAGCCCTCCGTGCCATAGGAGGATGAGTTGCCGCTAACGGCGAACGCCGGGACGGACGGGATAACGAGGGCGGCGGCAAGGCCGATCAATGCGATTGTCTTGAGCATGGGGTGTTTCTCCGATGCACTGCTGGACCTTCACATAAGGAACGTTCGACATCGAACAATGCTCCATAGGCGCGTGAGAGCCATGACATTTTGGTGAACCGAATGGCCATTCCCGGCATTTCCTGAGCGCCTTCAGCTGTGCTATTGCACTGCAGCAAAACGGGCACAATCGAACTGGGGCGTTCGCGCTAATGGCTATGGATATCGTCAGAATCGGGCGGGCGCTCCTCTCCGTTTCCGACAAGACCGGCCTCCTGGACCTGGCGCGCGCCCTCAAGCCGTTTGGCGTCGACCTCCTCTCGACCGGCGGTACAGCTGCGGCGTTGAACGCTGCCGGCTTCGCGGTCGTCGACGTGGCGCAGATGACCGGCTTCCCGGAGATGATGGACGGACGGGTCAAGACTCTGCACCCGCGGGTGCACGGAGGTCTGCTGGCGATCCGGGCCGAGCCGGCGCATCAGGCGGCGATGATCGCCAACGACATCACGCAGATCGACCTTCTGGTCGTCAATCTTTATCCGTTCGAAGCGACGCTGAAGCGGAACGCCTCGTTTGAGGAGAGGGTCGAGAACATCGATATCGGTGGGCCGGCGATGATCCGCTCCGCGGCCAAGAACCACGACGATGTCGTGGTCATCGTCGATGTGGACGATTATCCAGCGTTGGTCGACGAATTGCAGCGCGGCCAAGGAGCGACCAGTCTCGCTTTCCGTCGCAGAATGGCTCAAAAGGCGTTCGCCCGCACCGCGGCCTATGACGCGGCGATCTCCAACTGGCTCGGCCACGAAATTCACGAGCCCGCGCCGAAATGGCGCGCTTTCGGCGGCGTTCTGCACTCAAGCTTCGGAGCGCTTCGCTACGGCGAGAATCCGCACCAGCGCGCGGCCCTGTATCTCAGCGCCGAGGCGCGCCCTGGCGTCGCGACCGCGCGCCAGATCCAGGGCAAGGCGCTGTCGTACAACAACATCAACGACACCGACGCGGCTTACGAGCTGGTCGCCGAATTCGATGCCGAGGAAAGCGCCGCAGTGGCGATCATCAAGCACGCGAACCCCTGCGGCGTCGCCGTCGGCGCGTCGTTGCTCGAGGCCTACGAAAAGGCGCTGAACTCAGATCCCGTGTCGGCGTTCGGCGGCGTGGTGGCGCTCAACCGGAAGATTGACGCGGCCTCGGCCCGCAAGATTGTCGAGATCTTCACCGAGGTGATCATCGCCCCGGAGGCGGACGACGAGGCTTTGGCGATACTTGCGGCGAAGAAAAACCTGAGGCTCCTGCTCGCCGGCTCCCTTCCCGATCCGCGGGCGCCAAGTCTCGCGGTGCGATCGGTGGCGGGCGGGTTTCTGGTTCAGGATCGCGACAATGGCGTGCTTAAGGAGACAGCGCTCGAGGTCGTGAGCAAACGGGCTCCGACTTCGCGCGAAATGGCCGACCTAAAATTCGCATGGGCGGTCGCCAAGCATGTGAAGTCGAACGCCATCGTCTACGCCAGGGACGGCGCAACGGTTGCCATCGGAGCGGGCCAGATGTCGCGGGTCGATTCCGCTCGCCTCGCCGCGCGTAAGGCCGAGGAGGCGGCCGAGATGGCCGGCTTGCCCGAGCCCCTCACGCGAGGCTCGGCCGTCGCCTCCGACGCCTTCTTTCCGTTCGC
>DATDHT010000363.1:0-6000 GCA_036521435.1 Roseiarcus sp. | reverse complement strand
TGGGGCGTCGACTGACCCGGAACTGTCGCGGTCACGAGACCAGTCTGACTGACGGTGACTGCGGTCGCCGTCTGCGGGACGAGAATCGACGGGTTCACGTTATAGCCGTCCATGGTGACAAGCTGGCCATTCGCATTGGTGTTGAACGCGCCGTCGCGGGTGTAGACGGTGTCGCCATTCGGCGTCGTCACCTGAAACCAGCCGCGCCCCTGGACCGCGAGATCGAGCTGGTTGCCGGTGTTGGTCAGCGCGCCCTGAATGTTGACGCTGCGAATCGCGGCGGTGCGAACACCGAGGCCGATCTGGGCGCCCTCCGGCACGGTCGCGTCGCGGCCGCGATTCGAAACGCCCATCAGGCGCTCGGTCTGATAGATGAGGTCGGTAAATTCCGCGCGCGAACGTTTGAAGCCGGTCGTGTTGATGTTGGCGACGTTGTTCGCGATCACCTCCAGATTTTGCTCTTGCGCGCTCATGCCCGTCGCCGCGATCGCCAACGCTCTCATTTCAACATCCTTCGCTTCCCCTTAAGTCCGCGCATCGAGATCGCAACTGGATCAGATCGCCATGCGGGCAACCTCTTGATAAGCGGAAACCGCTTTGTCGCGGATCGCGAGAACGGTCTGGAGCGAACGTTGCGCCGCCATCACCGAGTCCACGACCTTCATCGGCGGGGCCGCGCCTTGGATGCCTTGGATGGCGACGGCTTCCCCGGCTTGCAACGTGTCGACCGCAGAGCCGATCACCTGCGCGAGCGCCTGGTCGAAACTCGGCCCCTGGGCCGGCGCCGCGGCGGCCGTCGGGGATCGAACACCGGCGCTCAGGCTCGCGGAGCCAATCCCAGAAACGCTCTCGATCATCGTTTTTTACCCTCGCGACGTCGACGCTCACGCGTCCTTCATCAGGCTGATGGTGGTATTCAGCATGTCGGCTGACTGCTTGGCCACTTGAAGATTGGCCTCGTAGCTGCGATTGGCTTCCCGCATATCCGCCAGCTCCGTCAGCACATCGACGTTCGGCATCTTCACCATGCCGCCCTCATCCGCCGCCGGATTGCCGGGGTCGTGCTCGAGCTTGAAAGGCGACGAGTCGACGCCGATCGATTTGACTGCGACCACATTGGCGCCGAGCGTTCGATCCATCTCACTTTCGAAGGAGACGGTCTGGCGAGAATAAGGGTCAGCGCCGGGCGCAGAGCCCGTTGACTGGGCGTTGGCGATATTCTGCGAGACGATGCGAAGCCGCGTCGATTGGGCCTGGAGCCCGGATGCGGCGATGCGGAGCGAAGTCTGTAACGGGTCCTGCATCATCGTTCACTTAAGCGCGGAGAGAAGGAGTTGATGAAAGGCCCGGCGGATGTTGGAGCCCATCGTGTAGTCCCGAGTGACCTCGCCGAGATCGATCATCTGCTGTTCGAGATTGACGGTATTGCCGGACAACGTCTGTTCCGCCGGGTCAGTTTCGACCTCGCGCAACGCGCCCGTTTCGGATTGGGGCAGGGACATATGGGCAGGATTGGTTGTCGCCAATTCGATGGGTGACGAATCGAGAACGGCAGAGAACGGCTGGATGTCGACCGCGTGATACCCTGGCGTATTCGCGTTGGCGACATTGGCGGCGATCGCCGTTTGGCGCGCGGACAGCCATTGCGCCTTCTGGGAGCCGACTTCAAAGAGATAGACCGATGACAATTGCACGCCATTCCTGGACAGGGATTAAATGAACCCTGCGCGTCCGGGCTTGCACGGGGCTTGCCGGAGAACGGACCAAGCCGCAGCGCCTATAGCCGCGCGGTTTCGAAGGCGTCGAAAAGCCGTTCGGCCTTGGCGAAATCGTCGAGCCCTGCCTCCTCGAAAAGAATGTCCAGGATTTCGACCCCCGCGCAGCGCTGGCCAATCGTGAGCCGGAAGAAGGCGCAGACGGCGGCGTGGCGGAACTCCATATCGATCTCCACAGTCGGCGTCGCGTCCCAGGGCGCCTTGAAGCTCGCCGACAGAGCGTAGCGCAACGTCCCGCTCTTGAAGAAGAGCTCGGTCGACGAATTGACGAGGTCGGCGAGATTCGCCGCATGGTCGTTTTGGATCATCGACATCAGTTCCGCCGCGTCGGTCAGCCTGAGCTCGCTCGCGACGCCCACCAGTGCATCGGCGATGATTTGCTCCCGCTCAGGCGGGCGGCGCTGTCGCGGGCTTCGTCCGGGCGTGTTCATTGTTTTCGTTGGGCCCATTGACCCTTCCTTTGCTGGATCAGGTGGACGATCTCGGCGACCGCTCGATAGAATTCTGCCGGAATTGGCCGATCGACGTCGACGGCGGCATAGAGCGAGCGGGCGAGCGGCTTGTCCTCGACCACCGGAATCGCGTGATCCTCGGCGATCGAGCGGATCTTCAACGCTATAAAGTCGGCGCCTTTGGCGACCACCATTGGCGCGCCGCCCTCGGCGCGGACGTATCGTAGCGCAACCGCGTAATGGGTTGGGTTGACGACGACCATCGTGGCGCGTGGCACAGCGGAGAGCATTCGCTTGCGCGAGCGATCGAGACGAAGCGAGCGCAACCGCGCCTTGATCATCCGGTCGCCCTCGGCCTGGCGAAGCTCTTCCTTGACTTCCTGTTTGCTCATCCGATGGTCGCGCCGCCACAGGATCCGCGACCAGCCAAGGTCGGCGGCGGCGACCACGACCGTCGCGACAAGCACTGCCGCGATGGTTTTGACGGATAGGTCGAGCACGTGCTGCGGCAGCAGGCCCGGATCAATGTCCATCGCCGTGAGCAGGACGACCTTCTGGCCGATCAGCATCATCATCGCCACCGCGATCACCGCAGTGAGCTTGATGAGGCTCTTCAGAAATTCCGTCCAACCGCGAGCGCCAAACACGCGGCTCAGGCCCTTGCGCAACGAGATGCGCGAAGCGTCGGGCAATATTCTATCGGGCACGATGCGAGGCGCGCTCTGGGCGAGGGAAGCGAGAACGCCCGCGACGGTGAGAAGAATGATCGTCGGCAGAAGGAAATGAACGCCGGCGGCCACGAGAGGACCGGCAAGGGCAAGGACATCTTCGCCGCGCTCGATCCGCCAGCCGGCTGGATCGTCGATGAGTCCGACGAGCGCGGTGAGGAGGGCTTCGGCGCGTGTGGGAATGACGAATATGAGCACGATCAGGGCCGCAGACAGCGAGGCGAAAAGCGGCGCCTCGCGCGAAAAGGCGACTTCGCCGCGCTCGACCGCATCATGGAGCCGCTTCTCTGTCGGTTCCTCGGTTTTGTCTTCAGCGTCGACGTCGCCGCTCATGGCTCACCGGCCAGCGCTTTTGCAGCCGCCTCCAAGCTAAGCCGCTTCGGCTGGCGGGCCGCCAAGCTCGATCTCATTGCGGGTCGCCATGCCGAGCACGATCTCGGCAATGGCTTTGCGCGCCTTGGCGATGTCCCGAGGCGGCGCATTCGCGCCGGAACTGAGCTCGCCTTCGACCAGACGACGCCCGCGCGACGGCATGGACGAGAGCACGGTGTCGCGGAAGTCCGCATCCGTCCCCCTGAGCGCCATGACAACAATGTCGATCGAGGCGCGGTCGAACAACAGCGCCCGAGCGCGCTCGGATAGTCGCGGCAGATCATTGAACGAAAAGAGCATCGTTTTCACAATGGCCGCGTCTTTCGGGCTGGCCTGTTCGAGCGCCCGCATGGCGTCCTCCGCCTCCGGCGGATCGAGGCCATTGATAATGCCGGCGAGACGTGAACGTCCTTCGACGGCGGCCGCCTTTGGCGCTTGTCTCAACGCGCCCCCGACCGCCTCTTCGATGAGCCGCGCCGCGAGCGGCGTCACGGCCAGCGGCGCGACCAGGCCGCACAGCGCGGCGTTGCGCCGATCACGCGGCAGCGCCGCGATCGCCCTTGTCGCGACTGCAGAATCGAGCTTGGAGAGGACATAGGTCGCAGTCGTCGCGCGTTCCGCCATCAGCAACGCGAGGATCGCGGCTTCGGGCGCTTGCGCCAGCGCCTTCCATATATCGAGGCCTTGTGTTTCCCCGGATTCAATTCCCAGAATGTCAGCGATCTGCTCAGGCGGCAGGCTATCTCCGAGCAGGTTCTTGACCTGACCCGCGTCGCTAAACAGGTCGGCGCCGGCGGAGAAGTCCGCCGCGAATTCGTCGACCAGCCGATCCAGGGTCGTCGCTGGGATGACGCCAAGCCCAGCCGCAGCCCGCGCCACCGCTTGCAAGTCCGGCTGATCGAATTACTTGAGCAGCCGAGCGGCGGGCGGCTTGCCCATCATCAAGAGCAAAGCCGCGGCTTTTTCCGGCCCGGTGAGCATCCTCTCGCCGCCGATCGCCTCCTCAAGCATGGCCGGTCTCCTGCGGAGGCTTCGTCGGCTGCTTAAGCCCGCCGCCGGCGACGACCTCGAGCAGCGACACGCCGAATCGTTGGCTGGCGTCATCGACGACGACAATTTCGCCACGCGCGATCACCGTGCCGTTCACCACGACGTCGACCGGATCGCCGACTCGCTGATCAAGCGAGACGATGGCGCCGCGCGCGAGCTTCATGAGGCCGGAGACCGGCAGCGACGTCGAGCCGAGCACGACTTGGACCGTGACCGGGATCGACAGGATCGCGCCAAGATTAGGCGCGCCAGCGATAGGCTCCAATTTCGCCTCGGCGAGGGCGATGGGCGGCTCGGATGCGATGGCGGCTGCGTCCATGGAAGGTCTTGCTCGAGCGTGTCGGAATCGTCGGCGATTATGGGAGTCGTCCAGGCCTTACGGCTTGGCTGCTTCGTGTCTTTGCGCGATCGGACTCTCGACTTCGAGACGGTAGCGTCCGTCCGCTTGGCCGAGCTTGCAGGTGAACATTCCGCGGCCGGAACATTCGAGGCGAATGGCGGTGAAATCATTGCATTGCAGGGGCAAAAGCCCGCCAATCTGAAAGTTGGCGACGTCGCCGAGACTCATCGGAACCTCCTCCAGGATCGCGGTCACTGGCAGCCGCGTCTGCTGAACGCCGGCCTCCATGAGCCGGGACCAGCGCCGATCCGCAGGCAGCGCCTCGGCCTCGGGATCGTTCGCCAGTTCGGCGCGAAAGGGCAGGAGAAACGCCTGCGGCAACAAGAGAAGGCCCGCGCAAGCGTCGCCGTTCATGCCAAGCGTAAACCGCGCCGCCGCCGCCTCGCCGTCCCGGCGCCCAAGCGCGAATGCGTCCTTGATCGTTGTCAGCCGCTCGAAGCTCAGCGCCACACGCGCGACGGAAGCGAAGGCCGCCTCAAGCGCCTCTCCCAATGCGCGCGCGAAGGCTTCGACGAGCGAAGCCTCGATCGTCGTGCGAGGCTTTTGGCCCTCGCTTCCGGGTTTGCCGGGACTGTCGGCGCCGACGGCTTCGCCAAAAATCGAGGAGACGATCAGGCTGTCGATGCGCTCATCGAGCGCGATCATGAATTGCGCTTCGGGTTCGGCGCTCGCATAGATCGCCGCGGTCAGGCCGGAGCACTCGCCAATCGCCTCAAACAGCGTGGTTGCGCGAATCTCCTCGATGGCCGCGCCGGACGGGCGTGCGATGAGCGACGCAAGCCGCGCCGGCGCCTCCGCGATAAAGCGATTGAGCGCGAAGCTGAGCCCCGGCATCCGATCGATGGCGAGGTTCGGATGCTCGAGCATCGCGCCCTGCAACCTGCGCGCGCCATGATCGAACTCGCGCGCTCCCTCTTCCATGCTCATGCCGCCTCCCGGATCGCGGGCTCGACGCCGCCGGCGCCGCCGGGCGTTGTTTCGCTCTCGACGACGTCGATCGTCGGGCGTTCCTTGGAAGGAATTGTCTTGCGGCCGAACTCGACCGCCACCTGCGGCATCGCGCCGTTCATGAAGGCGAGCAGGCTTTGCTTCACCAGGGTAAACAGCCTGAGCTGCTTTTGCCGCACCGTTTTAACTTTCTGCGCGATCGGCGCCAGGATCGCATACGACAAGAAGATGCCGGCGAAGGTGCCGACCAGCGCCGCGCCGATGAGCCCGCCGAG